>CAWHLR010000037.1:0-201032 GCA_963830235.1 uncultured Verrucomicrobiae bacterium | reverse complement strand
CACCAGACCTTGCGCGTGAGACCAGCGATGGAAGCGGGCATCGCAGACCATGTTTGGAGCTTGGAAGAAATTGTTGGCCTCTTGCCTTGATTTTCAAGCCCGTCATGTTTAGGTTTACATTAGACGAATGAAGCGCGTGACATTAACCGCCGTTTTATTGATTGTGCTGGCTTTTATGAGCTTTGGCTGTGCCTCATTAAGTCCATCGGCTGCAAATAGTCCCACATATTAACAGGAGACGGAACAGGGACAACTCACCAAAAATGTAGAATCAGAGAATAATTGGGGCTGGGAATTTCTCTATGTTTTGTTGAATATTGCGGTCAAACGCTTGCTAACAAATAGTCTGTTTTCAAACTGCACCACTACCCAAATTCCCAACCCAAACAGAATAACGGGTACTGTCCCGCTGCGTTGTAATTCAGGCCTTGAGTTAAAAATGGAACTGGTGCCGGGAAAGCCACCAGTTCCACCGTCGTTCCTTACTGAGCGTTTTTATTTTCTTAACTACAGTTGCATCAAACCACACTTCACAAATTTCGTCAAAGTCGGGACGGAAACAAGCCGGTGACATTTCGGAAAACGACGAAGGCGGCTTACGCGGGCTGTTTGCGGGACAACAGCACTTCCACATTGTCAGCCAGCCAGCCGCCGCCATCGGTCATGGCTTCCTGTCTCATCCAGCACCAGGTGAAATCCCGTCCGCCTCGTTGAGCGCAACCCAGAAATTGTTCCACGGTCCAATCCAATTCACCCGCCGGCTGGTCTTCTTCACCGAACAGGCCGACCAGCAAACCGAAGACCGGGCTGTTCGCCTTGCAAGCGGTCAGGGAATCCAGCCACTGAATCAGTTCCGGCATGCGCCGATCCAATGAACTCATCGCGACCACAACCACGTCCGCTTCCGCGGCATCCTGGGTGATCATGGTCCGGATCGGGTCGCTGGCGAAGAGGGAATGGAAGTTCCACATTTCCGTGGTGGATTTCCAGCGCTCGCCGGCCAGCCGGGAAATCTGGCCGGTGGCCCATCGGGCGCGCACCGCCGCGGCGGAATCCAAATACAAGGAGAACAATCGCAGTCTCCCGCATATTACCCTTTCCCGTTCGATTAAAGTTTCAGCATGCATGGTTTGGAATTTGTTTTGGCAAACTTGAACTCGAATCGTTACGTCCGCATGAAGCCCGGGTGCCAATTGGGAAACTTTTGAAGTTTCTGGCCGGCAGAATCCCCCTGTTCCAACGCGGTTAAATCGTAGCGATGACGCAATTCCCCGGCACGTCACCTGCTGTGTCATTTAATGTCGGCCATTATAAAGTGACATAAATGTTACAAAATTGTTGCAATTGTCCGATATGTGATACAATTGAGATATGAACGTGATAATCTTTTCCGTGCCGTTTGTGGTGGCATTGACCTTTGCCATGCTCACCTTGCGCAAAGAAATGCGTTGAACGACCGCCGGGTTTGTCTCCGCCACCTTTCCATGAGGCGGATTAAACATTCTACCCGAAGCCCAAGGCCTGGCCTTGGGTTGCTTTATGTCAGCATCAGATCCTCGATTTGAAGCCGCTTTTGAGAATGTTCGTTCAGGCTGAAACCGTCTCCGCATGCTGAATCGGCCCATTTGCTTCCGAGCGAATGGAATACGCCGTCCGGCGCAAACCACACTTTCACTTGTCAAGACTGACCCGGTCGGTGAATAAAATGTGGATAGAAGTTTACCGGATCGTCACACGACTGTAACGCGTCTGGGGTAGGGTTTAATCGTGTTAAAAGTTTTGGCATGAAAAAAATCCTCATTCTCACGGCCGGATTCGGCGACGGGCACAACGCCGCCGCCCGCAATTTGCGCGACGCGATTGAACTGCTCGATGAAGACGCGCGCGCCGAGGTGCTCGATCTCTTTGCCGACAGCTACGGCGCGTTCAACACGCTCGCCAGAAACGCCTATCTCGGCGTCGTGCAATACGCCCCGAAACTTTGGGGCGGCATTTATTCATTGCTGGAAAGCCCGCTGGTCGAAAAACAACTCGGCGGTTTCACGCGCCTGCAAAGCACGCTGGAAAAAGTCCTGGCGGAAACGCAACCCGACTGCGTTGTTTCCACCTATCCGGTCTATGCGCACGTGATAAAAAAAATCTACCAGGACCACCACGAACGCCCGTTCCGACTCATCACCGTCGTCACCGATTCCATCACCGTCAACTCCGCGTGGTTCCGCGCGCCCAGCGATTTTTTCTGCGTGGCCAACGAGGCCACCGCCGAAGTGCTCCGCAAAGGCAATGTGCCGGCGAAACAAATCAAGACGCTTGGCTTTCCGGTCAACCCGGCTTTTGCGAATCCGACGTTCGAATTGCCGCTGCCGATCGGACGCGAGCCACGCCGCGTGCTTTACCTCATCAACACCGGCAAGAAAAAAGCGGGCAAGGCCATTGACCGCCTGCTCGAACTCGACAATGTGCATCTCACCATCACCGTCGGTCGCGACCCCGAATTGCGCACCAAGTTGATCGAGCGCACGCGCAAACATGCCGACCGCGTCCGCGTCCTCGGCTGGACGAACCAGATGCCCGAACTGCTCATGTCGCATCATCTGGTCATCGGCAAAGCCGGCGGCGCGACCGTGCAGGAAGCCATCGCCGCGCGCTGCCCGATGATTGTCAACCAGGTCATCCCCGGCCAGGAGGAAGGCAACGCGGAACTGATCTGGCGTTTCGGCCTCGGCGCGATTGCGGAAAAAAACCGCGAGGTGGCCGAGCTGGTGGAGGACGCCTTCGCCAAAAAGGCGGTGCAATGGTCGGACTGGCGCGCAAACCTTCGAAAGATGAGCCGGCCCGACGCCGCGCTGCGCATTGCCGAACTCATCCTGGCCGAATCCGAACACGACCATGCCGGACGCCGGCCCGTCAAACTTTTCGACCGCGCGCCGGAGCGCGTCATGCGTCCGGTTCCGACCATGAATGGAAATGGCAACGGCAGCCAGTCGCAAATGCTGCTCTGCGATTTTCACATTCATTCCAATTATTCCGACGGCAAGCTGTCCGTGCCGGAAATAGTTGATTTTTACGGCGAACGCGGTTTTGACTGCATCTGCATCACCGACCATCTGGCCGACCCGAAGCGTTTGATTGGAAAACTGTCGGAACTGGCCAATTGCACCCTCGGCCAGGAGCAGGTTGGGGAATACTTCGCGGTGATTGAGCGCGAACGTCAGCGCGCGTGGCGCCGCTACAAAATGCTCGTGATGACCGGCATCGAATTCAACAAGGACGGCTACACGCGCAAAACCTCAGCGCATCTGCTGGGCATTGACCTGAAAGCGCCGGTGGATCCCTCGCTCGACATTCCCGAAATCATCGCGCAAATCCACGCGCAAGGCGGCCTCGCCGTCGCGTCGCATCCGCATGTCATGAAAAGCGAGTGGGGCAAGAACACGCTCTATCTCTGGAAAAACCAGGAACGCTTCGCGCCGTTGCTCGACGCCTGGGAGATTGCGAACCGCAACAACATCTTCAACCAGATCGGGCTCAAACGCCTGCCGTTCATTGCCAACAGCGATTTCCACAAGCCCAAGCACATTTATTCCTGGAAAACGCTCATCTACGCCGGGAAGGATTCCGAAGCCATCAAGGACTGCATCCGCCGCAACGAACACGTGGCCATCACGCTCTACCGCGACTTTGCCACCGCGCCCGTCAATCAGACCCGCCACGACTTCTCGTCATTTGTCGAACACGCTCATTACTGGCAGGAAAATCTCCCGCTGCGCGTGGTCAATTCGTGAACCGCAGAACCATCAACAACGCCCGGCAAAGATTGTCATTTGGCCGCTTCTTCCACGATTTTGATTTCGGCGTCGGTGAGGCCGTAAAGGTGATACACCCGCTGGTCAATTTCGTGGTCGAGTTGCTTGATTTCCGATTCGATCGCGGTGAGGTCGGCGCGGCCGGCTTCGATGGCGACGGTTTTCATCAAATCACGGATTGCGCGCAAATTGTCGCCCGCGCCGGAACTGAAATAAACCAGCGGTTCCAGCGTGTTGACCAGCAGCGGATAAATCGGCTCCGGCTTTTTGCCGGTCGTCCACTTTTTCTTGCGCGAGTTGGCATCCAGAAACTGCCGCCAGCTTGCATAAATGAACTGGCGCAACGCGTCGTCCTTGAAGGCCAGGCGAAGAATTGGCAACGGACGCGGCTTATCGGCCAGTTTTTCGGCGATAATGGCGGTGAGCGTAATGCTGGGTGGCGCGGGCGACCCGCCTGCTTCGGTCGGCGACCCGCCGACCGAAATGGAAGCGGGCGTCGCTCTGGCAGCCCCGCGCTGTTTTTTTGCGGGCGCGCTTCCCGTTCCGTCCGGCGGGTCGCCGGACGGCACAGGCCAGTGGCCTGTGCCACCCTCCGTTTCGAGGCGGATTTCGTGGACGAAGCCGGTGCGCTGCACGTCGTCAATCAGGATTTCCGGCTTGACCGCTGTAGCGAAATCTTTTTGCAGGTAATGCGCGAGGTTGCAGGGTGTGCGGTTTTGTGTGTGGGCAATCAAACGCTGCAAAACTTCCGGCAGCTTCACGCGCTGGCGATACGCGACTTGAACAGCTTCAACGTGCTCGACGATTTCTTTCTCCAGCTTTACTTCGC
This sequence comes from uncultured Verrucomicrobiae bacterium, assembly GCA_963830235.1. Classification (GTDB taxonomy): domain Bacteria; phylum Verrucomicrobiota; class Verrucomicrobiia; order Limisphaerales; family UBA11358; genus UBA11358. The sequence continues at coordinate 196,397 of CAWHLR010000037.1, read as the reverse complement.
TTTTCTTTTTTGGATCAACCAATTTGATAGGAAGTTGACCGAGGAATTGTCGGTTGGCTGAAAAATAATCGCCGCGAAATGGCACGCTGACGAATGGGAAAAACCAACGAAGCAAACACGAATTCAGCAAGGCCAGCAAATACGGCATTTTCAAGCCATCAAATTCCGGCTTCACGGTCACACCGCCGACATCCACGTTGTCGAGAAACACTTCGCCATTCTCATCCCATGCCGCATGAAGCTGGTCAACAAGGCGCGGAACGCAGAGTTTTGGAATGGCTTGCCGGGTAAGATTCTGTAGCCGACCAAAACGATGCCACTGTCCATCTTTGAACTTTCCGCCTTCCCGATTTTCCAAAGTCGTTTGGTTCTTCGACAAATACTCCGCTGTTTTTGGAAAACTTTTTTGGATTTCGTCGAAGTCAATCAACTCGGCTTTATCGCCTTTGACTTTGTAGGGAAAAATGATGAATTGGCGACTCGGCAGCGGCCCATAAGCCGGAACATCCGTCCCGCTGACCAGCGGATGGAGTAAATCTTTTTCAAACGTCCACTCCATGTCGAGTGATTGCGATTGCAGACGAATGGTGCTTTTAGTCTCGCCCAAATAATTCAAGATGAACACTTCATCCGCACTGGTTTGCAATCCCACAAAGATATCCGCGACTTCTTCCAACTTGTGCGGTTGTCGGTTGATCTTTTCAAACACCGGCTGACTTGTTCCGGGCACAAAGTTCCACTCGGCGGGGGTCAGCAATTCAATCGGCACCTGCATCTGCGCTGCCTGCCCTTTTTCCCGCCATAGTTCCAAATCCTCAACTTTGTGGAAGGCAAGAGCCGTTTGCGCCTGTCGGTGCAGGAACAAAAGACAGGTATAAATGGTCGCCTGTGAAAAAATTTGCAGGTGGCCGAAGTTGACGAGATGGCTGACATTCCGGCCTTCACTCAAAAGCTGGCGCGTCTCTTGTCCGTAATTTGATTGAAAGAATTTGTTTGGGCAAATGTAGCCGAAGAAACCATTGGCATTGAGCAATTGCAGGCCGCGCTCAATGAAGCAGACGTAGATGTCAAAATTGCCGGAAGCCGCCGCGCGATAATTTGCTTTCAAAAACTCCGCTGCTTCCGGCGCGTTCGCCTGCATCACCTGAATGCGCTCGTAAGGCGGATTGCCGATGACGACATCGAAGCCACGCTTTTTGGGTGGCGCGGGCGACTCGCCCGCCCCGCCCGGCGACCCGCCGGGCGGAATGGAGGTGAGCGCCGCTTCCGCATCACCGCGTTGTTTTATTGCGGGCGCGCTTCCCGTTCCGGCCGGCGGGTCGCCGACCGGCACAGGCGAGTCGCCTGTGCCACCCGGGCCGGTGCGTGCGTTCAACGGCACGCAGGGTTGCCATGCCTCAATTTCCGGCGTCCAAAGCCATGCCCACGATTCCGATTCTTTCACCAAGCCCGCCGCCCACGGGTTCCGGCAGACGTAATGAAATTTTTCCTGCAAATCCAGGTCGCTGCGCATATAGCGGTCGTAACGTTCCGGCTGCCAGAGCGTGCCCTTCACCTTGTCCAGCTTGTTCACTTCCTTGGCGGAGTAGGATTTGATGGAATGGAGAATTTCAGAGAGCGGCCAGAAGATGGGATTCCCTTCCTTGTCTTCCGCCTGCACCCCGGGTTGAATGATGAAATGGGCGTGGTCAGGCATGACACACGCGGCGACAAGGCGATAGCGGCGTTCGCGCCAATGCAGGATGCAGTCGAAAACGATGTCGCGCGCGGCGGGCGAAAGTTTGCGGGGAGCAATGGTATTGATGATGACATGGTAAATCGCCCACGGTTTTTCAAAATGTGGAAGGTTGCGCTTCGAATAAGTCGCGCCCGGCGCGGAATGGGTGGCACGGGCCACTGGCCCGTCCCGCCGGGCTGCCAGCCCGGCGGAATGAGGGGAGGCGTCCATTTGTGATCCTGCGCCTTTGTCCAATTCGGGCGTCCTTGCCGTTCCGGCCGGCGAGTCGCCGACCGGCACAGGCGGGTCGCCTGTGCTACCCCGCAGGTTGCCTGTGCCACCCATGATTTCAGGAAATTCCTTTGCCCAATCGAACGCGGCATCTCCGGCCACCTTTGGATCGGCAATGAGCGAGTTGCCGCGTTTAAGGTTGTGCGTCAGGTTGGGCAGCAGGCTGAGTGGTTTTGAGCCGCGCTGTTTTTGCCGCAGCCGCTCGATAAACGGGTCGCGGTTCACGGCCATGTAACGCAGCCAGAGGTTGAGCTTGGCCACTTCCACCGCCTGTTTGTCCAAATCCACGCCAAAGATGTTTTCCGTGAGCACGTGGAGCGGCGCTTCCAGCACTTCCTCGGCAATGACGAGGTCGGCGTCAAACAGCGCGCCGTGTCCGTTGCGGTCTTTTTTGATGCGGCGGCATTCCTGGTTGTAATCGTCGTAAGCCTTCACCAGCGCATCGAAGGCGCGGAGCAGGAACGAGCCGGAACCCATGGCCGGGTCGAGCACCTTGATTTCGCCCAGTTCGCGGATTTTGGCAATCGCACCCTTGAAGTTTTTGTAGCCGAGCAGCGATTTGGCCTCGGCGAGGATGGGGTTGATTTTCTCGCCCAGCGTATGGGCGACGATGTAATCCACGATGTATTGCGGCGTGTAGTAGATGCCTTCCTTTTTCCGCAGTTCGTCGGTGTCCTCAATGACGACGCGCCCGCCATCCTGGAGCAGTTTGTGGGCAAGGAAACGTTCATAGACCGCGCCCATCACGTCCGAAGACATCAGGCTGAAGTCGTACCGATAGAGATGGCGAAAGGCCAGCAGTTCGCCCTGGCCGGATTCAAAGCCGCATTGCGCGGCCAGTTCGGGCGCGAGCGGTTCATGGCCGATGACGGCAGAGAGCACGGCATTGTCCACGGCCAGTTGGTCGCAGAGCAGCGGTTGCTCGAACAGCTCGGTGTTGAAATCGTTTTTGATTTCGACGAAAAGCGATTCGCGCAGGATTTCGCCGAAGGTTTTGTCGGCGCGGGCGTAAAGGACCTCGTAATTGCTGTAGGTGCGGGCGAGCTTGTTGTATTCGACCAGCCGTTGCGTCTCCAACATGCGGCAGAAGATGAACCGATCCAGAATTTGCTGGCTGGCGAGGGTGATTTCATCCAGCGAACGCTTTTGATTTCGCAACGCAAAGCCATTGGCGATGAGCAGCCGCCAGCGTTTGAGGTCGGTGAGAAACTGCTGGTCCAGGCCGGCTTTTTTGTGCTGGTCATAAACCTCGTCTATGCGGTTGGCTTCGAGATTTTCGCGCGCGAGCAGTTCCCAGAGTTCCTCGCGGCGCGGCCAGAGATCGTCCAGCTTGAAGGAAAACGAGGGCGTGACTTCATTGACGCGGATGAAATGAAGCTGGGCGAAATTGGCGAGCAGAATCCATTTGACCGGCTGCGCCATCGCGGTGATTTCCGGGCTGAGGCGGTAATTCTGGATGTAGCGGTGGACCTGCTCGCGGTGCTTGTCGAAAAGGTTCTTGTCCAGACAATCCAGCAGGCTTTTGGCTTCAACGAACATGAGCGGTCGCTCGGATTTGAGAAGATAATCCACCGAGTCGCCGAGGATTTTGAACTCACGGGTGTAATTGGCTTCGGAAGTGAAGCCCAAAGCCTGCAACAGGGGTTCAATCAGGCTTTGCTTCGTGGCCTCCTCCGGCTCCTGTTCGTCAAACCCGCGGGTTTTAAGCCGGCGCGCTTCGGCGATCAGGGTTTCGAGTCGGCCAAAGAATTTTTCTTTCATCCCGGTTTCAGATGGCACAGCGGGAGAGTTTGCGCTGGAGTGGCGGCGGCGTCAATTCCGCCTTCATCATGGCCGAACGAAAAGCGGCCCCCTTTTCCTGAGCAAAGCATGCGCACTCTGCCGGGACGTAGCTGCGCCGGAACAAGTTGTTAAGGCTGAGTCGCGGCGGCTTCCGTCGCCAGGCCCACCTTGGTGATGTCGAGCTGGCGGAGGACGTCCAGAACGTTGACCATGTACTGGTAATCCACGTCATCGGCGCCTTTCACCACCACGCTGACTCCGGGATCAGCCGCCTTGAGCTGCTGTAGCGTGGTTTTCAATTGCGCCACCGTGACGACTTCGCTGTTGAAGGTGATTTGCCCACGACCGTCCACCGCGATCTTGTTGATCTTCGGCTGATCCGCCTTTTTCGGCGGCGGTTTGCCGGATGGCAGGTTCATTTCCAGGTTGTTCATCAACTGCGGCGTGGTGATGATGAAAATCACCAGCAGCACGAACACCAGGTCCAGCAGCGGCGTGATGTTCAGCTCGTTCAGTGTGCTGTGATGGGAACGGGAGGTTTTTTTCATTGCAACACGGATTCGGTTTCCTCCTGCACGTCAAACCGGATGGTCACGCGCGGCGGAAAATTCGTCGGCGGCGCATGGTCCAGTCGGCTGACGGCGGCGAGCGCCTTTTTCACGGACTCGTCCCACTTCGGGTCGCCGGAATTTTTCCGCCAGATCGGATCGCCGATGTCGCCCGCGCGGCCGACGGCGATGTCCACCTCGGCCACGTAATTGTCATCCGGCCGGTCTCGGGCCGGTTCCATTTGGATCGGAAGGCGTATTCCAGGAAACCCTTGTAAACCTGCACCGCGTCGGAACTGGTCTCGACCGCCTTGCCGCCTTCGAATTCAAACGCCGGCAGATCGGCCGGCGGCGGCGCAACGGCCGGCGGCGCGGTGACCGCCGCCACAGACGCCGGCGGCGGCGCGGCTTCGACCATTTTTGGGGTTTCGAGCTTGGGCGTGTTCAACCTTGGGCGGCTCGACCTTTGGTTTTTCCAACTCCTTGGGTTTCTCCGGCTGTTTTTCCTTCACCATTTCCACCGAGATTTTCTGGATTTGTTTGCCGAGATATCCCTGGCGCGCGGCGAAATAAACCAGCGACACGACCAATACCGTGTGGAAGGTGACCGAGATGGCCAGGTTCACCTTTGACGAGTTGCGCGGTTTGCGCGGCTGGGTTTGCGGTTGCATGTCAAAACTTGCCGGCGGGTTCGGTGGCCAGGTCCACTTTCGCGACATTGGCCTGCTGGCAGGCGTCGAGCACGGCGCGAATCTGCCGGTACTTCGTCTTGCCATCGCCGCGGATGACGATGTTCAGGTCCGGATCATCCATGCGCAAGGTGGCCAGCAGCGGCTGGAGGTCGCCGTCCTTCACCTCCTTGGTGTTCATAAAAATTTTCCCGTCGGCCTGGACGGAAATATAATTGGCCTTGCGCGGCGGGTCTTTCTGGTGTCGCGATGCCGTCGGCAGGTTTAAATCCAAGTCGTTCACGATGGGCGTGGTGGTGATGATGAAAATGACCAGCAACACGAACGCCAGGTCCAGCAGCGGAGTGATGTTCAACTGCGTGAGCGTTTCGTGCTCGGAATGAGAACATTTTTTCATGACGGCAGCAGCCTTAACGTTCAGCGGCGAAAACCGGCGTGTTGCGCAACACACTTTCGTCGCCCTTGAGGGCGGCGACCAGGCTCAAGGCCAGCGCTTCGTTGGCCTGCTTCAGTTCCTCCGAGAGCGGGCGGTTGTCCACGTAGGCGTGTTCAATCTGGGTGGCGTAACGGGTGGAGTAACCGTCCAGTTCCTGGGTGATGTGCCGGATGGTGGTGACCATGAAGTTGTAGGCGAACATGGCGGGAATGGCGACGAGCAGGCCGGTGACGGTGGCAATCAAGCGCGCCAGCCACGCCGGGCGCCATGGCGGTGAGGCTCGCGGCGTTGGCCCGGGCAATACCGGCAAAGGTTTCCATGACGCCCCAAACCGTGCCGAGCAGACCGATGAATGGCCCGCCGGCCACGGCCGTGGACAGCACGATCATGCCTTTTTCCAAGGACATGGCCTCGTGCGCGGCGGCTTCCTCCAAGGTCACCTTCACGGCTTCAAACGACGCGGCACTGATGCGGCGCTGGTTTTTGACGGTGACAGGGTTGTTCTTGAGGTGGTAATCCAGTTCGTCGGCGCGCGCGGATGTAAAGCTGGTAAGCGGGCGCGCCCTCGTAGTTCTCGCCCTTGCGTTTGATGTCCAGCGGATCGCGCGTGGCGCCGTAGGCGGCGAAGAATTTTTTGGCCGCCCGCCGCGCGATGGAAAGCTGGCGGAACTTGGTGATGATGATCGTCCAACTGAACATCGAGAGGATGAACAGGGCGCCGATCGTGATTTTGCCCTCGGGCGTGGCCTTTTCGAAGGCGAACTGCAACGCGCCGGAGGCGAGCATGGGATTTATTAGCATGGTGGTCATAAATGATTGTTGGAGGTCTGGTTTTGGGATAAACTTTTCGGCGGCAACAAAACAGTCACGCGGCCTGTCTTCTGCATCAGCGCGACTTTCGTGCCTTTCTTTTTCTTTTCGTCATCGTCTCCGGTCTGGGTGTCGGCCACGGCCGTTTTGGCGGAGTCGTCGCTGGCCGCGGCCTGGGCCGTGGCGTTGGCGGCGGTGCCCTGCGTCATGCTTTTCGCTCCGCTCGTGTCGCCGCTGACCTGGTTGTTGGACAACAACGAAGCGTCCACCGAGCTGCCGCTGGCGGTGATGCCGCCGACACCGATAATGGTGCTGGTGCCAAGGCTGGTCCCGCTGACATCGGCTTTGCCCACGGCCAGCGCGGTCACATCCACATTTTGCACCGCGATGATGTTGAGATCGTTCCGGGCAAAAACCGTCCCGTTGATATCGCCGCTCGCCCTCAGGGTGACAGTGCTGCCGACCACCCCGGAGCCGGTGACATCAATGTCCCTGCCCGGGGAAATGACATTGCCATTCGCGTCTTCACCCGCCAGCAAAGCAACGGTAGCGCCGGAGGAATCCCCGTCATTCAACGGCAACTGCACGACGCCGGCCGCGCTGGCGGTGATATTTCCCTGAGGCGTCTCGACGAGAATGTTTCCCACAGCATAGGCCGGCGCCGGAAAGAACGAACTGCGCGGCGGAAAGGTCATGGCCAGAATCCCGCTGAGCGGGATGGTCGGCGCGTAGGTGTAAACCTGGTAGGTAACCGGATCCACGTAAATTTCTTGAACCGCCACCGTGCCGCTGCCGCCGTTGCCCGCGTCCACATTGCCGTTCAATGATTCCACGAAAACATTGCCGCCATCGTAGGCAGCGATGCGCGAACCGTTCACGTTGATGTCGCCATTGGCAATGACGGTGACATTGCCCGCGCCGGACGTGAAGATGCCCCGGACATACTCGTTGTTGCCGGTGAAGTCGGTTGAGCCCACATTCACATAGCCACCGGGACCGCGCCGGTGGCATCAACGCCGGTGACATCAATGAAAATGTTTCCGCCATTGAGGGCGCAAATGGTGGTGGAAAACACGTCGAGGTTGCCGGAGAGATTGAGATTGATGTCCGCGCCCTGCGTAAAATGGCAGACGGCGGCGAGCGCCGGATTTCTGCCCACGTCGCTGGAACCGGTTCCCGGCCCGACGGATTGAATTCCGAAGGTCGAGCCGAGATCCACGTTGCGCGCGTTGATATTGAATTGCCCGCCGCCGCCGATGAAATAGCCGGGGTTCTGGCCGGCAGGGACGTTGAGGCTTTCATTGTACAGTTTGCCCGCCGTGGCCGGATCTAGGAACGATACGATATGCGTTTGCGGAGTGATTCCATCCCCTTGATAGAGTGGATTTCCGTTCTGATCCACGTCCCAAATCGTCACGTTTTCCAAATACGCTTCATCGGTTGTGCTCATTTGCCCCTGAAACGTCAGCGTTCCCGTCGTGGGGTCGTAATGCAGGCGGCTGGCCAAAGTTGCCAGGGAGGCAAACTGGCCGTTGATGTCCACGTTGTCCAACTGTGACAAATCCGGCAGCGAAGCGACGTTAACGGTGCTGAATTCGCCCTGGTTCAATATGTCGCCGCCCACCTTGAGGTTGGAATCCGTGTTGGCATCAAGCAAGCCGCTGTTTTCCATGTTCACTTTTGCCGGCTGGCCGACATTGATGCTGGTGACATCTCCGGGATGCAGGTTCTGGCCGGTGAAGCCGCTGTTGTTGATGTTGCCGACCACATTGATCTGCGCGGCTTCCGGCACGGTCAAATTAATGTTGTCCAGGTCGCCGGAAATGTTGAGCGCCACCGTGGTCGGGGCGTCGAAATGCACCGGTGTGGCGGCGTGATCGGAAACGCCGAAGGCATCCACGTTGGGAACATAGCGGATGCGCGAGCTGTCGGACATGATGAGCTGCGCTTCACCCGGAAAGGCATCGAATTGTCCGTTGGCGTAATCCGCCAGATAATTCACGTAGGCCAGCGATTCGAATGAGCCGCCGCCCGTCGTGGTGATGCTCAAGCTGCCTTGCGCCGATGGGAACAGGATGACATCAGCGCCGAGGACAACCCCGCCGGCCCCGGCGGTGATATCGAGTATCGGAGGATAAATTATGGGAACGGAAGGCGACTCGTCAGAATTCCGCGGAACATTGTCTCCCAGAAGTTGAACCGAGTTCCCGGCGTTAAGCGTCACGGAAGCATCCGCCGCATAATCAAACAAATGCGAACTGGATTCGTCGAAAACGCCGCTGGGATTGCGAACTTCCTGCAAAACGATGTTGTTCGCCGCCTGCACGTTCCAGCTCCCGATAATCAAACTCAAGGCCAGATCATTGCCAACAATCCCGGCGCTGCCCGTGGATGCGGAATCCAAAACATAACTTTTGCCATCCGTGACGGGGTTGCCATCGGCGTCCACGGGAACACCGTTGACCATTTTCACACCGGCATAGATGGCGCCCGCTCCGTTGGCGACGATGTAATGGCCGGTCACATTGCGGCCGGCGACGAGGGTCACGTTGCCCGGCCCAAACGCGCCGCTGCCGGCGTCAGTCGTCGGGTTTGCAAGATTCACTGAACCGCCCGGCAAATAGCTGATGATATCCAGCCCGGCAGTAATATTGACATTGCCACCAGCCGCCGTGCTGATGCCACCGAGCCATCCTGGATAGGGAGTGTTAACCGGGTTGCCACTGCTAAAATCAAATGCGCCCGTGTCCGTGCCGGTGTTCACACTGCCCGCCACCGCCCGGGCCGTGATGCTGCCGCCGCCAACCGTGGTCACCGAGCCGGAACCAATCTGAATGTCCTGACCCGCAAGCAAATCAATCGAACCGGTGGTGGTCTGGATGCCGGTGCCGAGACTCTGCTCGTAATTACCGCTTGAATAAAAAAGTATATTGCCGCTGATGCCAGGGTTACTGGCCGGCGGCGGTTGAACCGTGCCGGCGGCGAAATCATTCACTCCCGCCTTGAGACTCACCGACCAATTGTTGGCGTCGAAAATGGCGGCATTTTTTCCTAACGAAATATTGCCGCCTGCCTCCAAAGTTAGCAAGCCGCTGGTGATGCCGCCGAAATTGGCGCCGATGGTGTCGCTCAAACTCCAAAATGTGTTGTCCGCAATGGTGATGTCATATTTCGCCTGAAGCATGATTCCCGAAACCGCCATGTTCGCGAACGCAGTGTTCACGTTCAAATCCAGCGTGCTGCCCGGATTGTCCCCCGCCAACACCGTGCCGCCGCCGGCGCTGCCGGAGCCGGACGTGTCCAAAATGATGTAATCCGGGTCCAGCAATAATTTCCCCGCCGTCCAACCGGCCTGCGCGCGCGCGTTGATGCCTGAATTCAGCGACTGGACCTTCGGCGCGCTGATTTCGACATTGCCGCCGTTGCCGCCCTGTGTGCCGCCGGTAACGGTGATTTGACTGCCAACGCTATCGCTGAAAGTATTGCCGGATTGAAGCGTCACATTGCCGCCGGCGCTGCCGGCTGGTGAATTGTCTCCGCTGGCGATGATTTGCGAACTGGCGCCCAGATTAAGTTGATCCGAGGCGACGAGTTCGATGACGCCATTTTGGTTTTGCACGGAGTTGGCCTGAATGAAACCGTTTTGGTTCACCACCCTGGCGTTCATGGCAATCGTTCCCCCGTCGGCAATAAGTTTGCCGTCATTGTCCACCGAATGGCCGGGCAGCGTAACCTGCATGCTCATGCCGCGGCCATCGGGACGTTCGCTCAACAGCACCGTTTGTCCCGAAGCGAGGCCGATGCTGCCGCCGGGCGCTTCGATATCGCCGTGGTTTTCGATTTTATCGGCAATGAGAAACGCCGAACCGCCGTTGCCGATCTTGATCTGGCCGTAATTGACGATGCTTTTGAGCGGCGGCGGCCCGTTGAATTCCCAGGCGCCACCGGCATTTTGCGGCGGCACACAATTGGCCGTGGAAACCACCAGCCCGGCAGCGCTCACGCACGAGTTCGGGCCGAAATGGAAACCGGAGGAATTGAGCAGCACGACGACCCCGTTGGCCTGGAGATTGCCAAATATCTGCGACGGATTTTGACCGTTGATGCGGTTTATCACGATCGAGTTGATGGAAGGCTGGTTGAAAATGGTGGTTTCACCGGCAGCGATGTTGAAACTTGTCCAGTTGATGAAGGCGCTGGCGGAAGTCTGGTTGATGGTTGTCAGGCTTGTACCTTCGCCGGTGATGGTGGCATTCACTTTGCCACCCAACACCGAGCCGCCGGTCGGATTGGCCGGCGCGCTGGCGGCAAATGCGCACAGCAAAATTGCCGCCAGCGCCCGGTGGAACAGTGAATCGCGTGACCAGACATTCATTTTCAATCCTACCGCCATTCCACCGCGCCGCGGGTTACAAACAGGTAAAAAGTTTGGGCGCATAAAATTCAGAATTGTCCGCCGACACCGAAATAGATATGGACATCGCCGACCGGCGTCAGCGTAGTTGCCAGCAACGGACAGGCGATGGTCAGCCGCGCGTCGAGATGGCTGCCGATGTTGGCCTTGAGGCTCCAACCCACGCCCCAAAGCCGGGCATGGTCGGGGGAGCCAGCGGGAGGTTTTTTGAGGAGAAAAGCCGCGCCGTAATCCATGAACACCGAGCTGCGTAGCCACAAGGGCGTCTCGCTGCCCTCGTTGCCGACCATGCCGATGTTAAACAATGGCGTCTGCGGCTCGATGGTAAAGCGCCAGCCGGTGTCGCCGTAAAATTCGCCGTCGTCGTAACCGCGCACGCTGGCCGAACCGCCCAGGGCATATTGTTCGTTGCTGAACAGCGGCCCGTTCGCCCACTGGCCGTCGGCATGAAGTCTGACCGACCAATCCTTGTAAATCGTTTGAATGCGGTCGGCGCCGAGTTGCAGCGTCACATAATGGGAGCTGGCTTCCGGTGTATAGGCAATGCCAGCCAGGGAATGGCCGTAAAATTGTCTGCTCTCGGTTACAACATTTGTCGTGGTTGCGGTTATATTCGTTACATTTACCGATCCAGTCTCTTCGGAATACATCGGAAGAACATTGAAATTGGCCAGCGCATTAAAAAAGGTTGTTCCCATAGAGTCAGGCAGGGAGCCATTCCACCCGATGTTGAATGGCATGTAATCCAGGGAGGTAAACCGGCTCGGCTGCGGGGAAGAAACGGTGTCCACAAGGGTTGTCGAACCCAGGTTCCCGTTGGTATAGGTGAAGGAACTCAGGAAGTTGTTGGAATTGCAACTCAACATCTGGTAGCGCTTGAAGTCAAAACCCGCCGACAGGGTGCTGCTCAGTTTGAAAATTTGAGGCAGGGGCACGGACAGACGCGCGCCCACGCCCTCGTTGAGCGTGAGGTTTTGACCGGAATCCCGTGACACAAGAACCAGCAGGTTGGTGGGCGAAGTCAGCAACTGGGAAGGCCCGTATTGCACGCCGGTGTCGGAGGTGGAACGGCTGGCGTAAATATTCAGTTCCGGACGGTCGGTGGCCGGTGGAAGACTAAATTTGCGGGTGACTTCGTTGTAACCAAAGCTGCCGGGATGGGCGTCCACCTGCTGCTCCACCGACCGGTAACCACCCAGCGGCAGACGATAATACGCGCTGTAATTGGCGATAAGCGGGGCGTCGAACGGGCTTAAAACGAATTCATCGCCGGCCTTGTATTGAGTGAAGGAAAAATTGTATTGCAAACCGACCTGGTGTTCGAGGTCCCAAAGGTTGTCATATTGGGCGTTGAAGTTGGCGCGCATGTCAGGCGTGTTGGGCGTGTGCTGGTTGTTCACCTCCAGCCGCGCGTGCAAGGGCAGTTGGTCCTTGACCTTGAGCGTAAGATCGCTGGTGCCCGGCTCGAGACCGGGACCGATGACCGGATAGATTTGCCGGTCGCGGCTGGCATTGGCGGCGTCGAGTTCGCCTTGCAGAACATGGGAATTTAACACGAAGTTGGTGTGCAGGCTGGGCAAGGCGCGCATCACATTGTTGGAGCTGTAGTAGCGGTTGCCAGTCACGTTGATGGCGGCAAGCCGGCCCTCGGTCACCTGCACTTTCACTGTGGCATTGGTGAGCTTCTGCCGGGGCAGACCCACGGACACCGTCACGTACCCGCGTTCACGATATGCCCCCTGAAGTTCCGTCAGCGCCACGCGAATCCCGTCAAAGCTGGCATTCGTGCCGAACGCGCCATCCACGTTGGTGATGGCCTGCGCGATGGCTTCCGGCGGAAGCACGGAGTTGCCCATGACCAGATATTTGTCCACTTCAAATTTTGGTCCCGCGTTTGTGGACACAACATGAACCCGGGTGTCTTTTTCCCCGGCATCCAGCTCGGCCATTTTCTGGTACAAAGCGGCTCGCGCCTGGGCCAGCGCTTCAGGCCCGGCGGGCGCTGTTGTCCGGGGACCGGCGGCCATTGTCCGAAGGCTGATTGCCAGCGGAACGGCGTTGGTGCTATCGGCGAGCGTGGCCGGGGCCGCCGGCGGCAAAGCCGGTTCGGCCGCCGGCAGATTCGGGCTGACCGGCGCTTGGTTGCCGGAACTGACGTAACGGCTGCCGGACACCCAAATTTGGGGGGACGCCGCCGGAAAAACGTTCATCGTAACAGTCCCGTTGGTGATTTGCCGCGGTGCGATGGCAATGCTCATCGCCGAATAACCCTGATTGCGATATTCCAATTGCAGGTCTGAGGCCGCCTGCACGATCTCGTCCAAACTAATGTTGGTGCCGGTGTATTTGGAAAAGACGCCGCTCAGGACGTTCGTGGGAAGCAAGGTTTTGCTGTTGACCGCATAGGCTTGGACGTTGAAGCGAGAGGCCGAATTGCCCTCCGCCGGGGCCGTGGCATTTTTTGAACTCATCTGGGCCATCGCGGGTGAAATAAAATTCAAGATGAGCATGAACAGGGCGAGCGGGATGCCGGCGCGCGCCACCGGCTTCGGAAGATTTTTCCGGGATTGGAGCGGAGGGGTTTTGCGCAGGTTCTGCCGCCGCCATCCGCTGGGCGTGGTGCCGAAACGTTTTTTAAACATGCTGTTGAAAAGACCGAGGTGGCGATAGCCGCTGTCGTAGGCGACGTTGATGATTTTGGCGTCCGAGTTCGTGAGCAACTGACGCGCGTGTTGGAGCCGCAATTCAATCTGGCGCGCGCGAAACGGCACGCCGAATTCCTCGCGGAACAGGCGGGTGAAATGACGTTCGCTGCAATTCAGCCGGGCGGCCAGGTCGCGCAGCGAGCATCGGGAAAGTTCCGCCTCCGGCATCTGGCCGACCAGTTGCCGGAAACGTTCGAGGAGTTTTCCGCCGCCGACGGATTCCAATGCCGGCGCCGGCAGCAGATCCGCGATGGCGTTGGCCCACAATTGGAGCAACCCGCAACGCATCGGCAATCGCTCCCGATGCGCTTGTTCCGCCAGCCGCGTGAATCTTTGGGCCAGTGGTCCGTCGGCGGTGAAGATTGAGACGCACGACGCGGAGCTTTGGGGAACAATTTCCAGTTGATGCGATTCCGCAACCGTGAGCAGGCCATTGAGGTATTGCGGCTGGATGGTGAAAAATTGCAATTTCAGCGGACCGAGCTGGCTGGCTCTCAACACCCCGTTGCTGTTGCCCGCCGCCATCAGGCCGTCCCCCACGCCAAGCTGGCGGGCGGCAACCCCCGGCTGCAGCCAGTAACCGACGCCTTCGGCCACACGCGCCATGAACCACTCATGACGACGAGGTGTCCACTCGCCGGAGGGACACAACGTCAGCTCTCGCAATATGAGATGGCACTCAAAAGTCACAGGGACATTAGATTGAAGGCGGCTTGTGACTATCTCGCGTCAGCCTTGTAACAACTTTGAAACAACAAATTTCATTTATCGGACAAATGCGGCGGAAAAAGACATTTTAAGGACATGAGACGCCTCTTGATTTGTTCTCCGGCAAGGATTCAACTCCGTTGATTTGCAAACTTTGATGCGACCTCCACCCGATCAACGTCGCGCCATTGCCAACTCTGGCGCAGTTGGAACTGCTGATGGTTCAGATTATGGTTTGAGTCCGTCAGTCGCTAAAAAACCATGCCCGATCCGGACCAATAAGATCCGCCGGCGTGCCGGCCGGGGTTAAAGGTGTCAACGGGATCGGTTCATCCACTCCACTCCGGACGGCGTCCGCGGTTTGGATGCGCAGCTGCTCAAACTCCCTGCTCGCTCTCACCCAAAATGGCTCTTCCTTTTGCGTGCCGGAGTTTGCGGTCCCGGTGTCTGTAGTCCCGGCTTCTGCGCTGCCTGTGTCCGCGCCGCCGCCATTTTGCGATCCGGGGTCATTGTTATTATTCGCAGATGACCCGGACGCAGGCGCCCCGGGTTTGCCCGTCCCGCCGGCAAAGCCCGATGGGGAAAATTGCCCGGCAGCCGCTCCAGGAATTTCTCCACCCACCGTTTGTCCCGTTTGTCCGCCTCCACTTAAAATACCCTGACCGCCTGGAAGATTGATGCCGTTACCACCAGCAGGCGCACCTGTTCCCGGGGTGGAAAGCAGCCGGGGCGGCTGGCAAAGAGCGATATTCTGGATGACACCGTGATTATTGACTTTGATTGCGCAGGCCTTCGCGTCAACCGACAGCAGTTCAATGCCGCCGGCCCGCTCGCCTTCCAAAAGAAAATAAAAATGTTCCCCCGCCGCCTGGGTTGGCTCCACTTTGAACAGAGCGCGTTTGTCGCCGGAAGCGGTCATGATGCCGTTCAATATGATCTTCGGCGGCGTTTGAGTGTCTTGAGCGGCAGACGCCGGTTTCAAGCCAAACGAATTGTGCCCGGAGTCCTGATTTTCCGCCGGCGCCGAACCGGCCAGCCAACTGGTCGCGAGCAGGCAAATGGCGCTGGTTTGAAAAATTCTCATGTTCCCTGACATCGGATTCAATTTCGAAGAAAAGGCCGGTGCGGATGGTTCCCGCACCGGCCTGCGATTTTTATCCGCAAGTCAACACAACCTTACGGGGTGATCTTGCCACCGTCAGCCGTTCGGGAGGTATTGCCCATCTGGCTGAGGCGAATGGCCGTAACCGGCACCGTGTTGGATATGTCGAGATCAACATAGGTGGCCAGGTTGGTGTACACCGGATACGCATTGGCATAGTTGGCGCTGCTGGGATTGACGAAGATATGTTCAGGACCCCACAGGCTGTATTTTCCGGTGGTGACTGGCGTCCAATCCGGACTAATAAAGCCGTTGGTCGTGCCCGTCCAGCCATTGAAAGGCAGGCCGCCATTGTAGGTGATGATTTGAGCGCCGGCGCCCACTGCCGTCCGGGCATCCGCATATCCGAGGTAGCCAACTCCACCCGAGGTGGAAGTGAGGGCGAGGTTGCCCGCTTCCGTGCCACCAGATGAAAAGCCCGCGCCGTAATTGACACCATTCACAATCGTATTCGCGGTGAGTTTCGTCCAGATGCCACTGGCATTGCTGTACACATTGTAGGTGCCGGAATAGTTACAGTCGCTGAAGGCGATCACGCGGCTGCCCGAGTCCTTGTTGCGACCGGTGAAATAAAGGGTGCTGCTGTAGTCATTGGAATTGCCCGTGATGAAGGACTGGGGGCAGGAGCCCTGGAGGGCGAAACGCAATTGTTGCATGGTGATGTTGGTGACCGAGGTGGAGGTGCTGGTGCTTCTGACCCAGACAAACGGCTGAATCGCCACCTGCTCGTCGGTCAATGTCGGCGTGGTGAAACCGGACGATGCTTGAAACACGTCTGAGAATGCCAGATCCGCCGTGTGATTGACGATGGTTGTATCTCCCTGGGGGGTGGCGTTGGCCAGGAACGGCAGGCTGTCGCCGGGACTGGCGGTGAGCGAATGAATCCCCTGCACCGAGCCGGTCCAGTCGCAATAAATGGTCACCGTCTGGCCGCCAAAAAGAGGGGTGATGGTTCCCTGAAAGGTCATCTGACCCGCGCCGCTGTTATTGGCCGAGCCGGCAGTATTTTGGTAGGTGGGGGCGCCGCCATCGAACATGGCACGAATGGCCCGATAAGCATTGGAACGAAATGCGGTGGAACCGCAAACATAGACTGACACCTGCGCCTGCAAGGTGGTGGCGGCCAACAGTCCGCCCAAAACTGCCAGAGTTAGAACTTTTTTCATAATGGTTTTTATTTTTTGGTTTGGTTTATTTTTCGATTGGTTTGGTAAAGGTTTCAGAAATCAGACCGTGCGACGAAATCTGCGAATGGCGCCCAAGACCAGCATGCCGGCGCCGAACATGGCCCAGGTGCCCGGTTCCGGCACCGGCGCCATACCCTGGTTAAAGGTCAATGTCCCGTTGGAATCCAGTTCAAAATATCCCAACTGCGTGCCCGGCGGCTGGGTGGTGTTGTTGGAATAAGGATCGAGTTCATACAAATTAATCGCCACAAAATACGGGCTCGTATTAAAACCGGGTATCGTGTTGGCTTCATTGACCGCCCCGAAATATCCAAAGTTGGCCAGGCCGAAATTGGGATCCAAAACTCCTTTGGTATAGGAAAGGTCCGTGCCCCCGCCCGTGAAGAAGCCGTTCGGCATGATTACAGCCGATGAACTGTTGGCCCCGTTGGCGGCATACCATGAGCCGGCATCCTCACCTCCTTGAGCGATGGCTTCAAACTGGCCGGCCGCCGCCGACTGTGAAGTCGCGGTATGCCGGGTCAGGGTTGAATTAGCGGTGGCCCAGAGGGTATTTCCGGACGTGTCACCGAACACCGAAAAGTAGAGGTTGTTGAAGTCAAGGCCGGAAGCGGTGAATTGGGCGGCTGTGTAATAAGTGCCCGAGATGGTGATGGGACCGGTGGCATTGACATATTGGGAGGCCGGGCCGATGTCCACGAGCAGATCATTTCCGGCGCCCGGATTTCTCATGCCCAACATCAGGTCGCCCTGGTTGTAGCTGAGTTGGGCGGAGGCATCCATGCTCCACAGGGAGCCTGCCGCCACTGCGGATAAAACGGCTAATTGGTACAACTTCATATTTTTCCTTGGTTACGGGTTTGGGGTTGCTTGGTTTTTTGTGTTAATGATCAAAAATTAATTCGCCTTGATGATGTAGAAGCGGGATGAACCGTTGGCCGTCACGTCCTTGAGCGACAGCAACGACGAGCTGGCGTTCAGGGTCGAGCTGACGACCGGCCAGGTAGCCCGGGGCGCGGTCAGGTTGTTGGTCGCGAGCAGGCTGTACGTCCAGCCGGCAACGGCCGTGAATGTAATCGTGTTGGTGGTATGATTATGGGTGATGGCCGTGACGGCCGGCAGTGCCGGACCGGCGTTGTAGGTCATCACTCCGTTCGTCGAGAATTCAAAATAGCCCAGATATTTGCCTGGCGTGTTGTTGGCGGTGCCGGAGCGGGACAAAAGCTGGTAAAAATCCGCGCGCACCGGCTGTCCGCTGGTCGAGAAATTGGCCGGCGTGGTCTGTTCCACCACTCCCGGAGCATCGCCGCCGAAATTGGCCAGGACGCTTCCATCCGACGTCGGCTGCCCCACCCAATAGTAGTAACAATCGCCGGTGATATCAGCGATGGACTTGTGTCCGGCTTCCGTCTCGGCAATGACGGTCGCCGTATTGATGACGGTGTCCGAGATGAACGTGGCGTCATTGCCCAGCCCGGGATTGCCATCAATGTCGCCGGCAATGGGAGACATGTGACTGGGCGTGCCGGTGTTAAAAGGGCTGGTCGGGATGTTCAGGTTCGCGCGCGGCTGGGTCAGCCAGGTGTCGTCGCTGACCGGGTAGTTGTACATGGCCGCGCACACCGACCACGCAATATTGTTGGTCCCCACCTTTGCTAGTTGGGCCGTGGTGTAACTGATGGTGAGTTTGGAGCCATTCGCCATATTGGTGAGCGTTGTTACCGGCCCCGCATCCACGATCAGGTCGTAGTTGGGGGAAGCCACATTCCGGAAACACACCAGCACATCGCCGGAGTTGTAGGTGAACTGAGCTTGCGCCGAACCGGCCATGACCACAAACGCCGAAAGCAGCGCAACCTTGTTGAGAGATAGTTGTATATTCATTCGCCCTTGATACTAGAGGAACGTCACTCACTTCTGCTTTCACAAACCTGCCAGCCGCACGCAGTTTCGTGACGGTTGGTTTCGCCATCTTGAAAGTCCACACCGCCGCGTCACAAAAGGTTTTTACGCGCAATGTGTCAGCCAGGTGACATCTCAAACAGGTGCGTCACCAAAACGTGACAGGGCATTTATTCGTCGAGGGGCGGTTATTCCCGGTTTTGCGCGGAAGAACACACTGATTGTTGCGTCGGATTGTCACTTTTCCGTAACCTGCCCGTCACCGTTTTGTTTCCCGGTTTGCATTGTCCTGCGCCCGGCGGCATGTTATTCAAAAACGCGTGAAACAGCGGATACTGGTCGTGGACGATGAGCCGGAGGCGGTCGAACTCGTGGAGTTCAACCTCAAACAGGCCGGCTATGCCGTAACCACCGCCGCCGACGGCGCGGAGGCGCTCAAAAAAGCGCGCGCGCAGACGCCGGACCTGATCGTGCTCGATGTCATGCTGCCGGAAATGGACGGTTTTGAAATTTGCAAGGTCCTGCGGCTCGATCCGGCCACCGCCAAAGTCCCCATCATCATGCTCACCGCCAAGGCCGCCGAGATTGACCGCGTGCTCGGCCTCGAACTCGGCGCGGATGATTACCTGACCAAGCCCTTCAGCCCCCGCGAACTGCTGCTCCGCATCAAAAAAATCCTTTCCCGCGGCGAAACCGGCGAAAAGCCGCGCGACCAGATGCGCTTCGGCGATTTGCTCATTGACGTGCCGCGCCACGTCGCCAGTTGGAAGGGCCGGGCCTTTGAATTGACCGCGACCGAATTCAAGCTGCTCACCACCCTCGCCCAGCGCTCCGGCCGCGTGCAATCGCGCGATCATCTGCTGCGGGACGTGTGGGAATACGACAGCCTCATTGACACCCGCACGGTGGACACCCACATGCGCCGCCTCCGCGAAAAGCTCGGCCCGGCGTCAAAGCATCTGGACACCGTCCGCGGCGTCGGCTATCGGTTTGTGGAGTGAAAGACAGTTGGGAACATCGAACATTGAACATCCAACACCGAACATCCAATGGAGTCCGGCGGCTGATAATTGAGCGTTGGATGTTTCTTCAATTTCATTCTCCCCAGCCATGTGGCCGTTCCTGACCATCATCGCCGTTGCCGCCGCCATCGGAATTCATTTCCGCTGGCGGCATAAATTTCTCCGCCAGCAGCGGCAGGTGCAGGCCGAAATGGAGGATCTGCAACGGCGGCACCAGCAAACAACAGTTGACGCCAAGGCCCAGCAACAAGTCCTGTTCAACAGCATGCTGGAGGGGCTGCTGTTGCTGGATCGCAACCGCCGGATTTACCTCGCCAACCGCGCCTTCAAAAATCTTTTCGGCCTCAAAACCGAGTTGCGCGGCAAAACCATCATGGAAGCCCTGCGCCTGCATGAACTCGCCACGCTCGTCGAGCGGGTCGAAAGCGACGGCCAGGTTTTCGATTACGAACTCAAGCTGCCGGACTTGAACGAACGCTGGCTGCAGGTCAACGCCGCCGCCATCTCCAACTCCGCCGGCGAACGCGAAGGCACCATCCTCGTCTTTCACGATCTGACCCGGCTCAAGCAGCTCGAACGCACCCGCGAGGAATTCGTCGCCAACGTCAGCCACGAGTTGCGCACGCCGCTCTCGCTCATCAAGGGCTACGTCGAAACGCTGCTCGACGGCGCGCGCAACGACCCCGTCGTCACCGAACGCTTTCTCAAAATCATCGAACGCAACGCCAGCCGGCTGGACCTGCTCATTCAGGATTTGCTCGCCATTTCCGCGCTGGAATCCGGGCGGATTAAACTGGATTTGCAACCCGTCCCGCTGCGCCCGCTCGCCGACAAGGTTCTGGCCGACCTCAAAACGCGCACCGACGCGAAGGGCGTGAAACTCGTCAATGAATTGCCCGAACTCACCGCAACGGCGGACGCGAACCGGCTCGAACAAGTCCTCGCCAACCTCGTGGACAACGCCATCAAATATGGCCGCGCGGACGGCACGGTCATTGTCGGCGGACAAAAAGCCGACGCGGACCGGCTCGAAATTTTTGTGCAGGACGATGGCCCCGGCATTCCGCCCGAATCGCTGGATCGCGTGTTCGAGCGGTTTTACCGCGTGGACAAGGCGCGATCGCGCGAGCAGGGCGGCACGGGCCTGGGTTTGTCCATCGTCAAGCACATCGTGCAAAGCCACGGCGGCAAGGTCTGGGTGAAAAGCGAGCCCGGCAAGGGCGCGACGTTCTTCTTCACACTGCCGCAGGCGCGATAAAGTTGCGACCGCCATTTACTGGGATAAAATATTCTGCGCCCAGGGATTATTTGGGCGATAGTCATTTCGTTGTTTGACGAAATATAAACATATGCGCGAATTCATGGCCATTACCAAGGCGCTGTCCGACCCCGGCCGCGTGCGGATTCTCCTGGCACTCCGGCGCCGGGAATTGTGCGTCTGCCAGATCACGGAACTTTTCGGCTTTGCGCCGTCCACCATGTCCAAGCACCTCTCCATCCTCCATCACGCGGGCCTGATCCAGTCCCGCAAGACCGAGCGTTGGGTGCATTACCGCCTGCCCGACCCGCCCGTGCCGGTGGCGGTCAGCCAGGCGCTGGATTGGGTGCATCAGTCGCTCGCCAGAACTGCTGAGGCCAAAGCCGACGCCCAACGACTGGGCAAAATTTTGAAGATGAACTTGAAAGAAATCTGCCGCCGCCAATGCCGGCGGCGGGGATGTTAAATTTTTATGAACACACCATTGACCGAAGATAAAACTGAAACCGTGCGCCGGATGGTGCGCGAAGGTTATGCCAAAATCGCCCAGGACACCTCCGCCGGTTGCGGCAGCCCGGGCGTCTCATGCTGCGGTTCCCCACCCCAGGACGCCGACAAGCTCGCCCGTGAGCTCGGTTACTCGGTCGAGGAACTCAAAGCGTTGCCCGACGGCGCGAACATGGGTCTGTCGTGCGGCAACCCCGCCGCGCTGGCTGCGTTGAAACCCGGCGAAGTCGTGCTCGACCTCGGCAGCGGCGGCGGCTTTGACGTGTTCATCGCCGGACGCAAGGTCGGCGCCACCGGCCGCGCCATCGGCGTGGACATGACGCCGGAAATGCTGGCCAAGGCGCGGCACAACACCACCGGTTACCGCAAAGAAACCGGCCTGGACAACGTCGAGTTCCGCCTCGGCGAAATCGAGCATCTGCCCGTGGCGGACAACAGCGTGGACGTCATCATTTCCAACTGCGTCATCAATCTTTCGCCGGCCAAACCGCAGGTCTGGCGGGAAATGGCGCGTGTGCTCAAGCCGGGCGGTCGCGTGGCCGTTTCGGACATGGCGCTGCTCAAACCGTTGCCGCCGGAAGTGCTCAAAATGGTCGAGGCGCTTGTCGGTTGTGTCGCCGGTGCGGCGCTCGTGAGCGACACCGAACGCATGGCCCGCGAAGCTGGATTGACGTACCTGGTTCTCAAATCCAAACCCGGCTATGTCGAAGCCATGGCAAATTTTGAAGATCCGCTCTACCGGAAAATTGTCGAGCACCTGCCGGCGGGAACCCAACCGGCGGACTTCATCACCAGCCTCGAAGTCCAGGCACGCAAAGCTGGTGGCGAATGTTGCAACGATAATTGCTGTGGAACATGAGCGCCCCATCCTCAAGTCCAAAACGCCTGGCGTTCTTCGAGCGTTACCTGACCGTCTGGGTTTTCCTGTGCATGGTCGCCGGCGTCCTGCTCGGCAAACTCGCACCAGCCTTCACCGCCACGTTGAGCCAGCTTCAATTCGGCCAGGGTTCGCAGGTGAACATTCCCATCGCCGTGCTCATCTGGCTGATGATTTATCCGATGATGCTCAAGGTGGACTTCACCGCGCTCGGCGGCATCGCACGCAAACCCAAAGGCCTCGCGGTGACGCTGTTCGTCAACTGGCTGGTCAAGCCGTTCAGCATGGCCCTCCTGGCCTGGCTGTTCATGCAGCATGTTTTCAGTGCGTGGATTGACCCGGAAACGGCGAAGAATTACACGGCCGGACTCATCATTCTCGCCGCCGCGCCCTGCACGGCCATGGTATTCGTTTGGAGTTATCTCACCGATGGCGATCCCGTCTATACTCTCGTGCAGGTGGCGGTAAACGACCTCATCATGCTCGTCGCCTTCGCGCCCATCGTTATGTTCCTGTGCGGCGTGGCCAACGTAATCGTGCCCTCGAAAGTGCTCATCACATCCGTTATGGTGTTCATCGTGATTCCGCTGGCGGCCGGCTGGCTGACGCGCACCGCGCTGCTCAAATCGCGTGGCAAGGATTGGTTCGAGCAAAAATTCCTGCCCCAATTTCAGCCGGTGACCATCGCGGCGCTGCTGCTGACGCTGGTGCTCATCTTCGCGTTCCAGGCGGAAAACCTCACCACGCGCTGGCTGGCGGTGCTGCTGCTGGCCATGCCGATTGTCATCCAGGTCTATTTCAATTCCACGCTCGCCTACCTGCTGATGCGGCGATTGCGCGTGCCGCACAACATCGCGTCGCCCGGCGCACTCATCGGCGCGAGCAATTTCTTCGAACTGGCGGTGGCCGTGGCCATCACACTCTTCGGACCCGGCTCCGGCGCGGCGCTGGCCACGGTCGTCGGCGTGCTCGTGGAAGTGCCGGTGATGCTTTCCGTCTGCAAAATTTGCAACCAATCGCGCGGGTGGTACTCCCGCGTAGAATCAACCAAATGAAACATTCAACAACCAACATCGAACATTCAACTCTCAATGAAGGAAACGCTGATTACTTGGACGTTGAGCATTGAATGTTGAATGTTCGATGTTTTCCAAAATTATGAAACCAATTGTTCTCATTCTCTGCACCGGCAATTCCTGCCGCAGCCATATCGCGGAAGGTTTTCTGCGCCGGGCGGCGGGCGACCTGGTCAACGTCCAAAGCGCCGGTTCAAAACCAACCGGCCAGGTCCATCCGCTGGCCATCAAAGTCATGGCCGAGGCGGGTATTGACATCTCCGGCCATCGCTCGAAACACCTGAAGGAATTTTTGGACCAGCCGGTCCACACCGTCATCACCGTCTGTAGCAACGCGGACTCCGCCTGCCCGATCTTCCCCGGCCAGGTGACCCGCCATCACTGGCCATTCGATGATCCGGCCAAGGCGACCGGCAGCGAGGAGGAAATTCTCGCCTGTTTCCGCCGCGTCCGCGACGAAATGCGGCGCACATTTGAAGCCTACGCGGCAGGCTTGCGTGATGCACAAGACGGGAAGGACGCCCCCAACCAGGTTGAAATCACAGAGTAGTTCACAAGAAACAACCGTGCCGCGGCAGAATGGGCGCGGGACGGCTTTTCCCAGCAGCGGTTCTCGGGGGACGGTTTATTCTTTAACCTTCCGCTTAATTGCTTTCCATGTGGAACGGGAGTCCCGCCTCAAAAAGCTTCAACTCGCCATTAAACTGCCGCGCCAGATCGTTTTGTCCCGCGGCCTGCGCCAATTCAACCGCCTTTTGGATGCTGCGGATGGCGTCACCAAATCGCCCAGCCTCGGCGTAAGCAACAGCGAGCGTGTGAAGAACGGTCAAATTTTCTCCACCGGAGAGTTGATTCGCCCGCTGGGCCAGTTCCACCGCTTTGCTGCCGTTGCGCAGTGACGTCTGCGGGGAAGCCGCCAACAACCATGCCAGATTATTGAGGGCTTCTGGATAGCCGGGTTTGATTTCCAGAGCCTTTTGATATTGGGTGACCGCTTCGCCCGCCCTGCCCTGCTGGAGCAAGGCATTGCCAAGGTAGTAGCAGGCTTCCGCGTGGCCGGGTTTGATTTTCAGAGCCGCCTGGTACTGGGCAATCGCTTCGTCCACTTTGTTCTGTTGGAGCAGGGCGGTACCGAGGTTGATGCGAACTTCCGCATCGTCAGGTTTGATTTGCAGGGCCGTTTGGAAAAGGTTGACCGCTTCGTCCGCGCGGCCCTCTTGGAACAAGGCGATACCAAGGTTGATGCGAGCTTCCACGTGGTCAGGTTTAATTTGCAGGGCCGTTTGGAAAAAGTTGATCGCTTCGTCCACCCGGCCACTTTGGAGCAAGGCTGTGCCAAGGTTATAGCAGGCTTCCACGTAGTCAGGTTTGATTTCCAGTGACTTTTTGAATTGAACAATCGCTTCATCCACTTCGCCCTTTTGGAGCAGCACATTGCCGAGGTTGTTGTGGGCAACTACGTTGTCTGACGTGCAGGCGAGCGTGTGAATCCACAGCGATTCAGCATTACGCCAATATGTGGTCTGAATGCGCGCACAGAACATCAAAGCCGCCAGAATCACCGTGGAGAGGCCGCCGAGCATCAGGCAACGGTGTCGCCAGCCGGCGCACAACTCAGCCGCCGTCCAGGTCAGCAACAGATACAAGCCGATCTGGGGCAGATACGTGTAACGATCCGCATGGGCGGCGTAGCTGGATATCTGCACCACCCCGATCACCGGGATCATCATTCCCAGATACCAAAGCCAGCCGACCACGAGCCAGGGATGGGTGCGACGAAATACCCAGGCCGCCCCGGATAAGGCCAGCAGCAATCCCACCGCCCCGGTCACCTCCCAAAGCGGCAAATAGTTCGTGGGGTTCGGATAAAGACACGCCAGTCCCGATGGATAAAGCATCTGCCAAAGATAGGTGACGTAGGATACCGCGGCATTTTCCATCCGCAGTCCGAAAGGCATCCGGCCATAAGTCAATTTCTCGGGAACCAGGGCCGTCGCCACACACGATCCGACCATCAGCACAAACAGGGGAATTTTCTCGGCTGCCAGCCGGAACCAAACCCGGGGCGTGAAACTCGAAAGACGGTCCAACGGCCAATAATCCAGCAGCAGGAGAACGAAGGGCATTGTCATCAGCATGTTCTTGGACAGCAGCCCCAAGGCAAAAAACAACAGCACCAGACAGTAGAAACGTGACACGTGAAACGTCAAACGTGCGACCCCGGGAGCACGATCACTGGTTGGTGTTCTTGCAACTCCCTGCGCGTAACGCGTGTACGCCCAGAGAGTCAGCATGAAAAAAAAACCGCTTAAAACGTCCTTGCGCTCGGCGATCCAGGCCACTGATTCCGCTCTCAGGGGATGAACGGCAAACACCGCCGCCACAAACGCACTGCGCCATGGGAACCCCGTCATTTGCCGCAGCACGAGAAAGAGCAGGATCGCCGTTGCCGCGTGAAGCAGGACATTGGTGAGGTGATGGCCGCCCGCCTGCAACCCGTACAACTGGCAGTCCAGCATATGGGAAAGCCAGGTCAATGGATGCCAGTGGCCGATTTTGCCATAAGTCAGCGCCCAACGAAGTCCATCCCAGGTCAGCCCCTTTTGGACGACGGGATTCTCATGCACGTACAGGTCGTCGTCGAAGCCCACAAACTCATGACGCAGCGTCTGGCCAAAGACCACCCAGACAATCGTCGCCAGAAAAACGCAGACCCCGGCGACCGTCCAGCGATCATCCCAACCCGCCGCGCGGCTTTTGCACCCCAGCCGGCATGACCCTGCCACTCCCGGCATTTCACCGGCGGCGAAGCGGGCGCGCTCGAAGACGCGGCAGCGGTATTTTTATGCCTGGCTGTGTTCTTCGATCTTCGACTCATTGGGTATGAATACACGATGACAGCAGGGTCCATCTTGCGCAATTAACATTAACCCAGGCTGAAATTCCCGGTCAGCTTTCATTCCTGCGCTTCCAACGTTTCCCCCATCTTCAGCGGATGACCCGCAAGAAAATCAGCCGGCGAGTTCCTTGGCCATGACGTAATCGTCCATGACAAAACCGCCGCCAATGTCCGTGACCACGGATTCGGCAATGACAAAGCCATTCCGTTTGTAGGCGGCGATGGCCCGGATGTTGCGTTTGTTGACGGAAAGAATCAACCGACGCCCTGCCCCGGCGCGGACTTCACGCTCGACGCGCTGCAACAAACGGCTGCCCAAACCGCGACCGTGCATCTCCGGCAGCAGGTAAAGCTTGTGCAATTTTATCACGCCCGGCTCGGAGGTCGGGCCGTAGGACGCAAAGCCGGCCGGTTTTCCATCCACGAATAAAAGATTGTAACGAATGCCTGGGAAACGAATTTCGTCGCGCAGCACGTCGAGCGAATACATCCGCGCCAGCATGTAATCAATCTGCTCGTGGGTGATGATGCCGGGATAACACGCCCGCCAGATGACGCCGGCCAGTTCGGAAATGGCGGGCAGATGCTCTTCTTGGGCGCGGACAATCTCTGTGTTGTTCAGCGAAGTTGTATTCACAAACTCCGCGCCATCATTTCGTTTGCGCGAAAAGCATGAACAGACGCGGTCCGCGGCTGGTCATCAACTGGTATTGTTTCTCCTGCGGGCCATGCGGAACGGCCAGCCCGTCGCTGTTTTTGTCGTGGGCCGGCTGGCCGTCCACGAGCAGCATGTAATGGTGCGTCTTGTGGGCGGGAACGTCGGGAATGGTCACATGCCATCCGTCCGCCTTGGTTACGCGAGTCAGCGGCACCTTCTGCCAGTTGGTGAACGTGCCGACAATTTCGACCGTGGCCGGCGCCTGCGTCCGGCCGTCCGGCAACCGCCAGCGAAATATCTTCGCGTAGGTCGGTTTGGGGGCAGCGGGCGCCTTGACGCCCAGCACCGGACGAACCACCGGCTCCGGTGCTGCCGGCTCGTACTTATGCGCCGGCTTCTTGAGAAAAGCGTTGCCAAAATTTTGAATCATACAACAATATCCAACGGAATTTATCTCATAATCGTCCCCAACACAAACCGGGAGAAAGGGAAATTGGACTGTTGCCAGCAACCGGAGAAGGCCTTTTCACAGCCAAGCCGCGAAGACGCAAAGTTATTGATCACGGCCTAAAGCTGCGTGGCAGCCACGCCGCTAAACACGGATGGACACGGATTCAAAGGGCTGAACGAGCGGGTGCTATCGAGTCCACGCCTGAAAGATAATATCCCAAGGCATGCGAAATGTAACGAGCGCAACCCCAAGTTAGCTCTCACCTAAAAACGCCAAACAGATGTTGCCCAGCCAGCCATTTCAACCTGACGTGCGCGCAAGGTTTCGGGAGTCCATTGCATCACTTGGATCTTCTGGGTCATGGAGTATTGACTACTCGCGTAAATCGGCTGCTTTTTGTCAAAAGTCTTGTTGGCAGCTTCTTGGGAATTCAAATTCCGCTCCAATAATGTATAGTTGCCCAAGCGATAAACATCACGCTGTTGCTCCTCAACGGAAAAGAACTGTTCCCACTCCACTGGTGGGTTTTCCGGCAAAATATGCTCAACTGTCGCCGGTGAGGTTTCAAAGTCAATATCGGCACCCTGGCTAAGGTGCTTCTCTATTTCACATAAAATGTAGCGAACAAGCTTTGTCTTTTTGAGCGTAGAAATTTCGCGAACGGAAAAGTCATTGCGAAACTCCTCATCCGTTGGGTATCCCCGCTCCAACTGTGTCGCCACCTGACCTGGCGTCGTGATTGTTCCAGCACGGATTGCTTGCGCCACTTCGTTGAATATTTTCTCCAAATCGTTGGGGTTGCGTTGTCCGATCACGTTATAGCGGAAAGAAAGCACAACGCACAACCGCAATACGTCCGCTACACTCTGAGCGTTGAAACGATCTTTGGCAGCTATAATCACGGGGCGATACTGCACCACGTTGAACAATCGCAAAGCCCGCACATGCCGGCGAACTTCCGGAGGATAATCAGCCCAAAACTCATCATTGGGATCATCCAGTGCGCGATACCAGTACGCTGCTCCTTCCATCTCATCGAGCAGATTCAATACTTCCTCGCGGGTGTTAGCCAATCCTTTGACAGCTTTGAACAACCGTTCCTTGGAAACCAATTTTTGTTTGGAGTTGAGAAAATGTCGCAAAAAAGTTGGGAAGGAATCTAAGCCAATAACATCCGAAATTTTCCGCCACAAGCCACGCACATGGTCCAGTTCGTTGCGTGATTCTGCCACTCTTGAGAAAAGAAAATTCTTCAACAGGTCGGTGGCAGACAATTCGAGTCCGCGAGCATTCAAGGTTTCAAATACGACATAAGCATTCAATTCGCTTTCCACAACGATACGAATAAACAAAGTGCTTTCACCAACGATATTGCTGACGAACGAGGCCATCTTTTCTCCATCATTGGGACCAGCAAAAGCAGCCCGCAACCGTCCGAGAAAAAACAGGTAAGCTTGCCAAAGCCGCCGTTCTGAATCACCGAGCTTCCGCTCGTTTTTAGGCGGGCGGCCTTGAAGAAGGTTGGCACTGTAAAAACTATTGTCATTCTCGTTCAAGAAAAGCTTGCTTGAATAAACCAAAGAAGCCGGATCCGTTGAGCCGATGAAACGCTCACGGAGTAATTTTGCCCGGTTGACATTTCGCTTTTTCTCGTCCTCCACAGCTTCGAGTTCATTCAATGCCTGGATCGCCGCCAGCACAAGAATGCTCAACGTGGCGATTCTCTGTTGCCCGTCAATTATGGTGAATTCTTTCTTGTCGTTTGTCTGCAACACTACCGCCCCAAGATAGTGTTGCTGTGCCTGTTCGGAAACCAACTCCAAGTCGTTCCACAAATCTTCCCAGTTTTCCAATGTCCAAGAGTAGTCCCGCTGAAAATTCGGCACGCGACACACCTTGCCGTTGCCAAGCATGTCGGCGAAATTTACCGTATGGGTTTCAAGCAAGTTTGTTTTCGCCATATTCCAATGACTTTATATTCCTTCTGCTGATCTGATTCAAGTTTCTTTAATCGCCATATTGCGAATGGAGATTGTCGCGTATCATTATGCCGCCTCGTCACCTCGTCAGTTACAACCCCAGTTTTTTGAACCGGTTCTTCACTTCCTTGAAATGGAATTCGAGCGAGCAGAGCTTTTCCAGTTCGCCCGGCTGGAAATGTTTCGCCACGGCGGGGTCGGCTTTCAGAACTTCCACAAAATTGGCGTCGTCCCGGCCGGCGTGTTTGACTTCCCAAGTCTTCATCGCCGCGTCCTGGATCAGCTTGTAGGCGGCTTCGCGCGTCAGGCCTTTTTTGATGAGCGCCAGCAAAATGGTCTGCGAATTCCACATGCCCAGGCTCAGGCCGAGATTCTTCTTCATGTTCTCCGGATAAACGTTGAGCCCATCCATCAGGCGCGTGAGCAGGCCGAACATGTAGTCGAGCAGCGTGCAGGAATCGGGAAAAATGATGCGCTCGACGCTGCTGTGGCTGATGTCACGCTCGTGCCAGAGAGCGACGTTTTCCAGCGCGGCAAAGGCGTTGCCGCGCAGCACGCGGGCGAGGCCGGTGAGGCGTTCCCAGGTGATGGGATTGCGCTTGTGCGGCATGGCGCTGCTGCCTTTCTGGCCCTTGGCAAACGGTTCCTCGGTTTCCAGCACCTCGGTGCGCTGGAGATGGCGGAATTCAACGGCCCAACGCTCGATGCTCGCGCCAACGAGGGCGAGCGTGGTTTGAAATTCCGCATGGATGTCGCGCTGGACGACCTGGGTGGCAATCGGCGCGGGCCGCAGGCCGAGTTGCTGGCACACGGCAGCCTCGACTTTCGGTGACAGGTGCGCGCTGGTGCCGACGGCGCCGGAGAGCTTGCCGACGGCGGCGACTTCGCGAGCGCGTTTGAGGCGTTCGAGCGCGCGGCCAAATTCGTCGTGCATGAGCGCGAGCTTGAGGCCGAAGGTGGTCGGTTCGCCGTGAATGCCGTGGCTGCGGCCAATGCAGGGCATGAACTGGGTTTCCCGCGCGCGTCGCGCGATGATTTTGCGCAGCGCCTTGACATCAACGATGAGAATGTCAGCGCTCTGGACCATTTGCACGGCACAGGTGGTGTCGCCCACGTCGCTGCTGGTCAGGCCAAAATGGAACCAGCGGCTGGCGCGGTTGTTGATTTTCTCGGCAACGGCGGTGGTGAAGGCGATGACGTTGTGATTGAGGACTTTCTCCAGTTCCTTTTGTCGCGCAACGAGGCCGGGCAGGTCGGCAAACCATTTGTCGCAGCCGGCCTTGATTTTGGCGAAGTCGGCTGCGGGCACGATGCCCTGCTCAACGAGCGCCTCGCTGGCAAGGAGTTCGATTTGGAGCCAGATGCGGAGCTTGTTTTCATCCGTCCAGATGGCCCGCATTTCCGGGCGTGAGTAGCGCGTAATCATGGGGCGAAGGTAAAACGTCGAAGGGCGGGAGTCGAGCCGCTTTCGCTACGCTCCAGAGCGCCGGGCGGGCGGCGTGAAACGTAATTCGTAAAAAATGAAATGCGGTTTATGGCTTGCGTCCGTCACGTTTCACGCATCACGTTTCACTTTTACCTTTTCACCATCCGCTCGCGGGCTTTTTTCGAGGATTTCGCGTTCGCGCGCCGTCAGGCTGTGGATGCCCTGTCGGGAAATTTTGTCGAGGATGGGGTCCACCTCGCTTTTCACGAATTCGTCGGTGGACAAATCCTCGTCGGGCGGGCTGGCCATCGAACGCCAGCCTCTGCGCGCGCGGGTGCTGATGAGTTCGCGCGGCACAGCGCGGCGCGAAGGAAATTCCCATTGCCCCCACCGGCCCTGGACGAACTGGCGGATGAAAATCACACCCGTCAGCATTCCGCCCAAATGCGCGGCATTGGCGATGTGGTTGAAGGGGAAAACGATGCCGGCCAGCGCGAGCACCGCCGATAACATCAGCAGCATTTTTGCGGTCAACCGGATGGGTAAGATGAAAAACAGCAACAGCACCAGTTCGCGCTTCGGAAACAAAACTGCATACGCCGCCATCAATCCCAGCCCGCCGGCCGATGCGCCAACAACCGGCCCGCCGAAAAGGCCGGGCCAAAGTAATGCCGCCAGCACCTGGCAAATGCCACCGACCACGCCGCTGCTCAGATACAGAATCAGGAATTTTTTCCATCCCAGCGATTCTTCGATGGCACGACCAAAAACGTAAATCGCCCAGCAGTTGAAGACCAGATGCCACAGGCCAGCATGCATGAATTGGAAGGTGAGCAACTGCCACACAAAACCGTTCTTCAGCCCTTCGACGCTCAACGCAAAATAATTATCCTCGATGAATAAACTGTGCGAATTGCCTGAAACCAACAGTTCGAAGAGATAGGCAACCGCGTTGACCATGATGAGCGCCACGGTCAATGACGCGCGTCTTCCGTAATCCGGCTGCCGCATATAATCACGATCTTCAAGCATAGCTAAATCAAACTAGTCGCCAAACTACTGTTTTTCAATGGGCTTTTGTGCCGCCCGCCGCCACCAGAACATCCGCTCGCGCCCGGTGCGGTTGGGATACGAACGGGACACCCAATCCGCCACCAATTCAAAATGCGGCGAGAATCGCCGCCACAACTCGTCGCGCGTCACGGGAAACGGCGGACCCTCATCCGCATCCACAATCATATAATTCACCGCCAAGTAATCGCCCTCCGGCTTGAGCCAGCGCAACACGGCCTGGACATAATCGTCACGCTCCCCGGGTTTGATGGCACAGAACAGCGTATGTTCAAAAATCCAGTCGAATAAAACCGGCGGCTCGTTGCGCAAAAAATCGCCAAGCTGGAATTTGGCCGCAATTCCGGCGGCTTTCGTTTTTTCCGTGGCCAGTTGAATCGCGCTCGGTGCAATGTCGCAGCCGAGAACATTGAAGCCGGCCTGTGCCCAGGCGCGAACGTCATGGCCCGTGCCGCAGCCGGGCACACAAACGCTGCCGCGCGGAAGTTCCGGATGCGCCGCCAGGAAATCCACCAGCCCCGGCGACGGCGCGCCCTTGTCCCAGTGCAGGTCGCCGGATTGATACTTTGATTCCCAGTATTCGCTGTTCGTCTGATTCATCGCACTTACATTTTACGCCACAAATGAAACGTGAAGCGTGATGCGTGAAAATTGCGGGCCGGGTTCACGTTTTACGTTTCGCTCCTCACGTTTCACGTTTCACTCCTCACGTTTTACGTTTCTACAATCCGCCCGTCCACCAGTTCGACCACTTTGGGCGCGGTGGCGGCCACGTGGGTGTCGTGCGTGGCAATGATCAGCGTCATCTGTTTTTCGGCGCGAAGATTTTTGAGCAACTCAATGATTTCGCCGCCGGTGCGCGAATCGAGGTTGCCGGTGGGTTCGTCGGCCAACAGCAGTTCCGGCTCGTTGATGAGCGCGCGGGCAATGGCAACGCGCTGCTGTTCGCCGCCGGACAGCTCGTAGGGTTTGTGTTCCACGCGGTCTCTGAGGCCAACGCGGGAGAGCAACTCGCGGCCGCGGGCTTCAGCCTGGGCGGCGGCCACGCGGGCGACGCGCGCGGGCAGGCAGACATTTTCCAGCGCGTCGAGTTCCGGCAGCAGATAATACGATTGGAATACAAAACCGACGCTATGGTTTCGAAAATGCGTCAATTCGCCTTCGGAGAACGCGGCAAGGTTCTGGCCGTTGAAATGGATTTCGCCCGCATTGGGCGTGTCCAGTCCGCCGATCAGATGCAGCAGCGTGCTTTTGCCCGCGCCGGATGCGCCGCGCAAGGCGAGGAACTCACCGCGCGCCACCGACAAATCCACGCCGCGCAGCACTTCGAGCGCGCGTTTGCCCATCACATAGGTCTTGGTGAGGGCGCGGGCGGAGAGGAGCGGCTCGTTCATGGCCGGCCTCCGGTTGTGAAGGGGAAAACATTCAACATCCAACTTTCAACATCCAACATCGAAAGCGGCGTGCGACGACAGTTCGTTGGGCGTTGAGCGTTGAATGTTGGTTGTTCGATGTTCCTAAATTTACTCATGACGCAGCGCCTCCACGGTGTTCATTTTGCTGGCGTGACGGGCGGGGAGGATGGCCGCCAGCAGGCAAATGATTAATGAGCCTCCGCAAATAATCACGATGTCCGAGGGAATAATCAGCGCCGGCAGTTCGTTGAAACCGTAAATGGAAGCCGGGAACAACTCCCAGCCCGTCCAGTGGTTCATGAGATGCAGAAAATCATTGCGAATGTACAAGGCAAACAACCCCAGACCGAGGCCGGTGGCAACGCCGAAAACGCTGACGATGACGCTCTGAACAACGAAGACCAGCATCACCTGGTTGTTGGAAGCCCCCACCGCCTTCATCAGGCCGATTTCACTGGTCTTCATCACTACGAACGTGATCAGGGTGCAAGTAATGCCAAAGGCGGCAACCACGACGATGAAAAACATGATGTAAAGCATCACGTTCTTCTCGACGATGATTGCGTTGAGCATGGCTGAGTTCTGGTCCATCCAGGTGGTCACACGGAACTCGTCACCGAGGGACTGCTCCAATTGCCGCTTTACCTCCGCCGCCTGGTAGGGATCGTTCAACATCACCTCCAGGTCATGCACGGCATCGCCCAGGCCATACAAATCCTGCGCGTTCTCCAGCGACGTGATGATGAACAGGCTGTTGAACTCGTAGTAACCCACGTCGAAGATGCCGCGCACCTCATAATCCTCCGGCAAAATGGCCTCCTCGTTTTCCTTGCCGCGGTTTTTGCGCATCTGCTCGATGTCGCGCGGCGAATAAACGGACAAACGATCACCGACCTGAAGCCGCAGGTTGCGGGCAAACTCGCTGCCGACGACCACGCCATGGCCACTCAAATCGAATTTCCCGTCCACGATGCTTTTCGGCAAAATGCTCACGCCGCCCTCGCTCCGCGGGTCCACGCCCCGCAAAATCGGCGCATCCACCAGCGCCGGTTTGTTGGTCTCAGCCTGCGTTTCCACCAGAACCTTGCCAATCACCACCGGCGACACCCCGCGCACATTTTTGTTGGACGCGATGACGCTCGCAACCTGGGCATAGTCGTGCATCGTCGCGCGGCTGTTAAAGACCGCGAGGTGCGAGTTGAAGCCGAGGATTTTTTCCCGCAGATCGTGGTCGAACCCGCTCATCACGCTGATGACGATGATGAGCACCGCCACGCCGAGCGCGACGCCGACGATGGAGATGAACGTGATGATGGAAACAAAAGTCCGTTTGGGCCGCAGATAGCGCAGCGCCAGCAGAAGTTCAAACGGCAGTTTCGACATGGACGCAGGCTAAAGGGGTGTCCCGCGGGTGTCAATGAAGGCGCAACTGGTGTTGCCTCAAAAAATCATCGCGCTCACAGTGCATCGCAACGGATTAGGAAGGAGCAAATGGATTGCCTGGCGATGCCGAATCAATTCGCGGCAAAAAAAGCTGGCTGAGAAACAGGTAAATCCAGCCGAGCGCGAAGTGCGCGGCGAAAATGAAACAAAATTGAACCAGATCGAGCACGGCAAAACCATAAAGCATGATGGCGGTGGTCAGCAGCAGGGCGCCCGGCATCAACGCCGCACCCGCCAGCTTCCAACTGGAGCGGCAATCCAGATCGCGGTTCACGAAAAAGCTGATGAGCCGGACCGGCCAGAGATATATCGCCGCCAGCGCCGCCCATGCGAGCATCAGGCCGGCAACGGCAGCCAGGAGCGTGATGGCCAGCAGTTCCGGCTCCCAGGCGCCCCAAAGCGGTTCCAAGTCGGTGCGGTTGATACTCACAATCCAGTCGCGCGGATATTCCTGTTCCGTGTAGCCGAGCAGCGAAATAATCCGGACGGATTCCCGGCCGAATTCAATTTGCACATCGGCGGGTGAATGGATCTGGCCGCTGTGATTCAGGTCAACCATGAACGCAAGATACCTGCCTTCGGCGAGGAGTTGGGGCGGGCGGCGGGGCCAATCCAGCCGGCCCGCGCGAATTTCGCCGGCAGCCGGCAAATTGCGAATGGCAGCGCGCACGGTCGGGAAACAGCCATCGGAAAGAAACCAGACGCCGGCGGCGGCGGCGAGCGATGCGACGACGAATTGCACGAGCAGCAGGCGGCTGAGCCGGGCGCGCGCAAACGCCGCCACGCCGCGCGGCGTCAGCGGTTCCCACGCAAAAGTTGATTCAGCGGGCGCGCTCATTTAGCCACAGATTGGCACAAATGAAACACAGATGGAAATTCCCTTTCAATTTCTGTGTTCAATCTGTGTTTCATCTGTGGCTGAAGCCGGCTTTTCTTTTCCGCCGCATCACGGCGCCTTTTCTTCCGCCGGCGGCGGGGGATTTTGGTTTGGCGGCGGCGCGAGAATCAGCGGCACGGGATAACGCAATTTCATCACGTCATCCACGAGCACTTCGACAAAGTAAGTTCCGGCGGTTTTGAATTCGATCTGGCTGAAGACCATGACGTTGGTTGAATGCAATCCCGGCTCGCGCAATTCAAACTTCATTTCACCCTTGCGCAGCACCGTGGTCTGGTCGGGCGCGATGAGCCGGACGCTTTCCGTAAACTGGCCGATGCCCGCCGTCCAGCGATTGAACACACACAGCCGGCCGGCCACGATGGGCAGTTGCGGCACGCGGAGAAAATTGACGACGCCGATGATGAAGAAATTTCCGTTGGCTTCCTGGCGGACCTCCTCGCACAGCAGCGAGGCCTGCAAATCGGGTAGAATTCGGGTTGGGTTCATAATTTTAATTTACTGTAGCGGCGCTCTGTGAGCGCCGCTATTCGTTATCTTGAAAATCCGGCGGTTCATAGACCGCCGCTACAAAATAAAGTTTTCCGCCGCGCGCACCGTGTTCTGCATCAGCATGGCGATGGTCATCGGACCGACGCCGCCGGGATTGGGCGTGATTTTGCCGGCCACCGCCAGGACTTCCGCAAACGCCACGTCGCCGACCAGCCGTGAACCGCCTTTGGCATTCGGATCGCTAACGCGGTTGACGCCCACGTCAATCACCGTTGCGCCGGGCTTGACCATGTCGGCCTTCACAAATTCGGCGACGCCCATCGCGGCGATCAAAATGTCGGCGCGGCGGCAATGCGTCTGGATGTCGCGGGTGCCGGAATGGCAAATCGTGACGGTCGCATTCGCGCCCCGGGCCTTCTGGCACAGCAGCGCGGCCATCGGTTTGCCGACAATGTTGCCGCGGCCCAAAATCACCACTTCCGCACCGTCGGTGTTCACATTCGAGCGCACGAGCAATTCGCGGATGCCCGCCGGCGTGCAGGGCTGAAAACCGGTCGGGTCGCCGAGCATCAGCTTGCCGACGTTGACCGGATGAAAACCGTCCACGTCCTTCTGCGGCAAAACCGCCGAGTAAATGACGGCTTCGCGAATTTGTTTCGGCAGCGGCGCCTGGACCAGAATTCCGTGCAGCCGCGAATCGGCGTTCAGCTTTTTCAGCAGCGCGAGCAGTTCGCCTTCGCCCGCGGTTGCGGGCAAAACGTGCGTTTCGGAAAAAATGCCGAGTTCGGCGCAGGTTTTTTCCTTGCGGCCGACATAAACCTTGGACGCCGGGTCTTCGCCAACGCGAACGAACGCGAGGCCCGGTTGGACCCCGCGTTGGTTCAATTCAACGACGCGCTGCGCCAGCTCGCGCTGGATTTGCGCGGCAATGGCACGACCGTCAATGACCCTAGCTTTGTCTGGGGCTTCGGACAATGGGGCGTGGGGCGGCATTGGGCATGGTTATCACCTGGATGCTCTGGATGTTGATGACGGCGTGTCCTTCCAGCGCTGATCAAGCCCTTCCTCGCCGGTGACAATAATCCGCACACCTCGTAACGGCTCAGGTCGAGGGTCGGTGAAGTCGAGTAAAGATAATTGATGTTCACGCCCGTCGCCGGGTCATACAGTTCGTATTTGGTCGGCGCCACGGGGCTGCCAACGCTGCGCACGACACCTTCATGCGACACGATGCGCAAGGGTGGCGGCGTTGGTTGAGACGGCGCGGTTGCCATCGTTTGAGGTTCGGGAACCGGCGTCGGCGCAGGCGCGGGTTCAGGAGCCGGAGCCAGAGCTTGCTGTTTCAAATACATGGCGGCCACGAAGGCATAGGCGCTGGCGGGCGGATCAATTTGCATCCAATCGTCCTTGGTGGTAATTGGGTTCACCGACGTGCCGCGTTCAATAACGCCCAGGACGCTGAAATTTTCACCCGGTCCGGCGCGCAAATTCAACTTCTTCGGCAAAACGGTTTTGCTCGTGGCGTCAATATACGAGGCCTTGACCCAGGCATGCGTGGTTGAGGGCAGGGCGATTTTGGCCCACTGCGCGGGTTCATCGGCCTTGTGCTTGTCCAGATTGATCTGGCCCAAAACCGTCACCGTTTCGCCCTTTTTCAAATGGGCAACGACTTCGCCCTTGAGGCCGGCCTGGCCGCGGGCATTGATGTTGGCGGCCACTTCCGCCGAACCGGGAACCAGCGCAACCGTCGGCTCGCTGATGGGCTTGGCGGGCGCAGCGGCCTTGTGCTTTTTAATTTTGTGTTTGGCGGGCACCGCGTTGGTGGCCGGCTCCACCGCCGGCGCCGGGGTGCTGGGCGCAGGCGCAACCGCCGCGGACGGCGCGGGGATGGAAGGCAGGGTGGTTGGAGTGTTAGTATTGTTTTGCGCAACCGCGCTCGTCGCGATCATCGCGCCCAAGATTAACCAGCAATTCATTTTCATATTTCCTGAAGTAAAGTCCTTATTTCTGTTTCTGTCAATGTCCGCCATCGGCCCGGTTTCAGCTCGCCCAGCTTGATTTTGCCAATCTGCGTCCGCTGCAACCGTTTCACCGCCAGACCCTGCGATTCAAACAATCGCCGTACTTCGCGGTTTTTGCCTTCACCGAGTTCCAACTCCACCACGCTCCGTCCATGGCCGGCGGAAATGAGCCGCGCCGCCTGCGCCTGGAGCTTTTCGCCCGCGTGCCACACACCGTGCGTGAACTGCGCGAGCATCGCCTTCTCCACCTTGCCTTCGACGGTGGCCACGTATTTTTTGCGGACACCGTAGCGCGGATGGGTCAGGTGCAGGGCGAATTGTCCATCATTCGTCAGAAAAATCAATCCCTCACTGTTGAAATCCAACCGGCCCACGGAATGCAGATTTTGCCACTCTTTTGGCAATAAATCATGGATGGCCGGACGCCCCAGTTCATCCCGGTTTGAACAAACGCACCCGACCGGCTTGTGCAGGGCCAGGTAAAGCTTGCGTTTGACGCGAACGGGCTTGCCATCCACCGTCACCTCGTCATGCACCGGATCCACCCTGGTTCCAAGCTGCTGCACCAACTGGCCGTTGACGCTGACCCGCCCGGCCAGAATGATTTGCTCGCCCGCGCGGCGCGAAGCCACGCCGGCATCCGCCAGAAATTTTTGAAGACGAACCACGGCAAATTGCGGATTGGCGATTGCGAATTTCGGATTTGCCGCGCGAATTCGTTGGTTTCAATCCGAAATCCGAAACCTGAAATCCGAAATCGAATTACACGTCGGGTTTGGTTTTGCGGAGGCCGGTGATGCGGTCGCCGTCCTTCCACTGGCCGCGCTTTTTTAAGGATTTCGGTGCGCTCGAAGCGCTTGAGGACATTGCGCTTGCCGCCAAGGGTGGCCGCCGCGCGCAGACTGCGATGCTGTGACATAAATTGTTTTGGTTAAAGTTTCCGCCGCTTTCAAAAACAAGCGGATTTTCACCCTAACAGGTCGGCGGGCGTCTGCCAATGGTGAAATTCAGCATTTCAATTCGCAACCGGAGCACCGCCGCCAAAGACATTCCCACTCGAAGCGCAACGCAGCCGCAATCAAAGGAGTGCGGACTGCCAAGTCAACGGCTTCCCGCCGCGCCTGTTTGTTTCCTGGAAATAACCTTTGGAGCGTGGACAGTGCCTCGCTGTGGAGTTTCAAGCGTTTGCTTGATGCGACACTGTCCGCGTTCCAGCGCCGCTAAATTATACTTGCCGGAAAACAAAAAATGGTCTATGTAGAATCTGTGTGAAGAATACATTGACCATCACCAAAGGGCAGGCGCAATTTCCGGCGCTATGCCGGAGCGGCAAAACGTCCGCCATCACCCGGAATGGCGAAGTCGTCGCCTTCATCGTGCCGCGGAAGCGGATGGCCGACCTGCTGGAACAGATGGAGATTTTGTCCAATCCCGAGGCGATGAAGGCGATCAACAAAGCGAAGGCCGGAAAGACCAAGGATTATCCCATCGGCGTTTTGGACGAAGATGAGAGTAACCATTGAACCCCAGCCACGCGCATTCATCCGCCGCCAGCCGCCCGCCACGCGCCGTCAGCTTCGGGAAGTCATTCATGCCATTGAGCGCGGTGAACATTTTCCCCGAACCGCTGGAGGATGAACTGGAAAGCTTCTACAAGGTGCGCGTGGAGAACTGCCGCCTGATCGTCCAGCACATCGCTGGTGAAGCCGGGCCGTTCTTCCGCGTGGTCTTCATCGAGCGCCGCAGCGTTGTTTACGAACTGTTCCGCCAGATGGTTGGGCTGGAATAAATAATTCCGCGCCATTCATCCGCGCGGAAAGTTTTTAATCCCGCCGCAACGCCTGCGGAAAATCCATCGCGCCGTGCTTGATGCGGAGAATCTCCAGCCGCATTGCGGCAAAACGGTAGAAAATCAGATAGTTTTCAAAGCCATCCACGCGCCATGAACGGATGCTCTTCAAATCCCAGTCGCGAAATTTCCGCAGCCGGCCTTTCAACGGTTGCCGCGCCAGATTTTCCACCGTGCCGTCAATCGCCTTGAGAAAGCGCAGCGCGGCTTCGGGATTGTATTCGCGGATGTATTGGAAGTAGCCGAAGGCGTCCAGTTCGGCGTCGTGGCGGACGAAAATTTCAACCGGATTCAAGCGGCAAGGGCGGCGAAATGGCCGGGCTTGTATTTTTTCAACGGACTGCGGAGCGCGTGGCGCAAAGCCGCCTCCAGTTGCGGGCCGTTGTCCTCCTGCTCGACGAGTTCATAAACGCGCAACGCTTCGCGGATGACCTCGTCTTGCGACAAATAGCCGCCGCCCTTCATTTTCTGGCCGACGAATTTTTCCTGGTGCGGCGTGAGCAAAACTTTCATGGCTGAAAGTTAAATGTTGATTCCACCGGTGTCAAAAAGTTTAAGAACGCGCCAACGGCTTCCCGCCGCGCTCTTTTGCTTCCGGTAAATAATCTTCGGAGCGTGGACAGTTTCTCGCAGTGGGATTTTCAGCGTCTGCTTGATGCGACACTGTCCGCGTTTTATGCTGTTGAACTCAAATCAATGTTCTCGTAACTAAAATTGAAATCTATAATTTGTTTAACAAAATTGATAAATAACATATCACTTTCGTTCGGCTTATTTTGTCCGGCAATGATTAATTGTTTCGGCCTTTCATCGTTGTCGCTATGAGCATATAAAAGAATCTGTCCAAGCGCTTCTCTTATGCAATCGCTCGCGTATGCGGAAGATTTAATTTCATAGAAATAAATTTTATCTGGCTGAAACACTTTGATGTCGACCGAATTTTCCTCCATCAGAACATTCTGTTTTCCAAATTTTTCAACCAGTTTATTTTTCAGCGCCTCCTGTAAAATATTGTGTTTTTGTTTCGCAATATAACTTGATGCCCCTCGTCTTGTTTGTGTGTCCGTATTTTTCTCT
Source organism: uncultured Verrucomicrobiae bacterium (assembly GCA_963830235.1). Lineage (GTDB taxonomy): Bacteria > Verrucomicrobiota > Verrucomicrobiia > Limisphaerales > UBA11358 > UBA11358. Next base: position 155,627 of record CAWHLR010000037.1, on the reverse strand, counting down.
GTCACTGCCTTTCTGATAGTTCGTCTTGCTTTAATTTGTGCGTTCGGCTTTTTCTTTCCACCAAACTCTTTCCAAAATGTTGATGCGTATTCGTAAATAGAAAGATGAGAAGGTTTATGTGAAATCATCGTTCGATGGATTAAAGAGTATGGACTATTTGTTTGTAATCCGAAATGTTCCGCAATTTTCTCCAGCCAATCGCGTTTGAAAATTGGAATGATTCTTGCGTTTGAATATAAGAAGGCGATCTTCCATTTGAAAATATCGTCGAGTTTTAAATCATCAATCGCTTCCAGATTTTCCGCATTTGCGTATTCAATTATTTTTATGATTTCATTTTTGACAACTTCAAATGCTTCTTTTCTCGTATTAGCGTTGAAAGATTTTCGCCAAGAATATTCTTCATCATTGTCATAGTTTTTTGGTTTCTTGTTTTTGTTGTTGGCGGTGCGTTTATAAATTCCAAATTTTATTGAGCCAACTGGACCTTTAATATTTCCTAAATCTACGGTCCTTGTTTCTACCCATTGACAAAAGGTGTCGGAATTGCCAACCGAAACATATTGGTCAAGCGTCATTTGTTTAACCTTCGCGACAGTCCACCTGTCAAGGAAGTCACAGAGGATTTCTTTGCAAATGTCGGTTTGGCTTTCCATAAAGAGTCAGTTCCATTTATTTTGCAATCTGTAAAATTCATTTTTCCTCGAACGCGCTGAATGCGCGCGCCGAGTTTCCGCAGCTTTGCATCCATGCCTTCGTAGCCGCGATCCAGATGGTAGATGCGGTTCACCTGCGTCGCGCCTTTGGCCGCCAAACCGGCAATCACCAGCGCCGACGACGCGCGCAAATCGCTCGCCATCACCGGCGCGCCGCTCAACGGCCTGCCGCCCTTGACAATCGCGCTGGGCCCCTCGATCTCGATGTCCGCGCCGAGCCGCGCCAGCTCGCTCACGTGCATGAAGCGCGACTCAAAAATCCGTTCCGTGATGATGCTGATGCCCGGCGCCAGCGTGAGCAGCGACATCATTTGCGCCTGCACGTCCGTCGGAAAACCGGAATAGGGCAGCGTCGTCACGTCCACCGGCTTGAGCCGGCCACTGCGCCGCACGAGCAAATTTGCGCTGCGCCGTTCCACCGACACGCCCGCTTCGTTCAATTTGTCAATCACCGCGCGCAGGTGATCCGCCCGCGCGCCCTTGAGCGTAACCTCGCCGTTCGTCGCGGCGGCGGCAATGGCAAACGTCGCCGCTTCGATCCGGTCGGGAATAACCCTGTGCTCCGCGCCGTGCAACTTTTTGACGCCGGTAATCGTAAGAGTCGGGCTGCCGGCGCCGGAGACTTTCGCACCCATCGCGTTCAAGAAATTGGCCAGGTCCACCACCTCCGGCTCGCAGGCCGCGCTTTCAATGACCGTCACGCCTTCCGCCAGCGCAGCCGCCATCATCACGTTGGCCGTACCGAGCACGGTTGAACCGGCACGCCCGCCGAGAAACATCGGCACGCCTTCGAGTTGTCTGGCCGTGGCGCTGACGTAACCGCCTTCAATCGCAATTTTCGCGCCGAGCGCCTCAAAACCTTTCAAATGCAGGTTGATGGGCCGCGCGCCAATGACGCAACCGCCCGGCAGCGACACCCGCGCTTTTTTCAGGCGGCCAAGCAGCGGCCCCATGATGCAAATCGAGCCGCGCATTTTGCGGACAAGTTCGTAATCGGCGTAGCCGCGGATTTTTTGCGCGCGAACAGTGAGCGTATCGCGCTCGAACTTCGCCGTGGCACCGAGCGATTGAAGAATCTGCGCCATGAACCGGGTGTCGCTCAGGCGGGGCACATGGCGGATGACGCACGGTTCGGCGGTCAGCAATGTCGCCGCCATGATGGGCAGCGCGGCGTTCTTGCTGCCGCTGATGGTCACCTCGCCGTGCAACGGCACGCCGCCTTTGATTAAAAAACTTTCCATGTGAAATTGGTTTATCCTCCTCGTTCTCGTCCTCGTCCTCGTTTTTCGACTACGATTACGAGGACGACGACGAGGACGATTTGGCGATTAAAATTCTTGCCCGGTGAGAGTAGTCCTCCTTCACCGCTTCGACAATCCACTTTTCGGCTTCAAAAATTGTCCGGATGGCGTCCGCCTGGCCGTCGCCGAATTCCAGCATGATTTTCCCGCCCGGTTTCAGGAACGGTTTTGCCTCCGCCGCCAGCTTCCGGTAAAAGTCCAGGCCGTCGGCGCCGCCATCAAGCGCGCCGCGCGGATCGAAATCGCGCACTTCCGGTTGCAGCGTGGCGATTTCCGCGGAGGGAATGTAAGGCGGATTGCTGATGATGAGGTCGAATTCCATTTTTCGGAGGGGCGAGTTACATGAGTCCCTGATTTTTGTTTCAATCTCCGAATTGGGGACTCGTATAACTCGTCCCTCCGATTGAAACGCGGTGAAACCGTCTCTTTGGACAAATTCAATCCGGTCGGCGACGTTGTTGCGCGCGGCATTTTCTCCGGCCAGCGCGAGCGCGTCCGTTGAAATGTCCGTCGCAATAATTTTTGCGGACGGACATTTCGCCGCCAGCGCAATGGCAATGCAGCCGGTGCCCGTGCCGAAATCCAGAGCAGTTGGAGCGCCGGCCTCCGGCCCGGCCTGTTCCTGCGGTTCACCACCTTCACGCCGGGTCGGAGACCGGCGCTCCGATTCTGCCGGCAACATCGCCAAAAACTCCCACCCCAATTCGGCGAGGAGTTCCGTTTCCGGGCGCGGGACCAGCGCGCGGCGGTTCGCGGCGATTTCGAAACCGCAAAACGAGGTTGAGCCGGTAATGTGTTGCAACGGTTCGCGCTGGCCGCGGCGTTTGATAAATTCGCGCAGCGCGTCCGTTTCCGCCGGGGTGAGCGCGCGCTCGAAATTCAGGTACAATTTCATGCGCGGCAGCTTGAGCAGATGCGCGAGCAGGAGTTCAGTCTGCAGGCGCGGCGAATCAACGCCCTTTTTGGCGAGAAATTCGGCGCTCTTCTGAATCGCTTCGAGAACGGTCACGCGGACAGTCTAAACCGAGACGGTGTAATCGAACAAGAAAAGCGCACACCGGAGTTTTCCAGCTCACCATGGGGCTGATCCACATCCCCGGATGGCCCGGCCGGTCGCTAAACGACTTGTGAAATCCGGTTTTCGTTTTCCCGGATAACGTTTTTGTAGTGAGTCTGGCATTCCCGCTCCAGCCAGAACCGGCCAACCCAGGCGCCGATGCCGGTTCCCGCGCCCGCACAAATCGCAAAGCAACGAAACTGGTGGTTGGGAAATGCCAGCCGGCCCAAAACCACGCCCACCACGATGCCAATCAGCGCTCCGAAACAGCCGGTGACCCAGGGAATGATCACAATAAACCGCGCCTCGCCCGTTAAGTTCTCCCAGGCAAGCTTGCGCACCAGCCGCTTCTGATTTTTCGTCAGATCGGCGAATTCAAGAGGAACCGTATTTGTCCGAACATCTGGCATGTCTGTTTGACCCGTGTAAAGGCACCGCCTTCACCATTGGGACGCACCAAACCTGTAGCACAAGAACGAAAATTTCTCAACGCAGATTTTATTTTCCGGCCACGCCTTTAAGATAGGCGAAAATGAGTTCGGGCAAATCGCGGCTGTACCCGCCTTCGAGCAGGCTGAACATCGGCACGGCGAGCGCGTGCAGCGACTGGCCGAGCTGGTAAAAATCCTCCACTTCGAGCACCCCCTGCACCAGCGGGTCCCGCACATAGGCGTCGAATCCGGCGGACACGGCGACGAGGTCGGGCCGGAATTTTTTCAAATCGCCCAGCGCCTGGGCGAGTGTCGCGCGATAAGTTTCGCGCGAATCATACGGCGCGACGGGATAATTGAAGCCGTTTTTGCCGGCGTTCGCCGCGCCGGTGCCGGGATAAAAGGGATACAGGTGGATGGAAAAAAACGCGATCCCGGGCCGGTCGAGCAGAATGGCTTCGGTGCCGTTGCCGTGATGCACGTCAAAATCGAAAACGGCAACTCGCTTGGCGCCCGTAGCCGCCGCTTCGAGCACGGCGACGGCGATGTTGTTCAAGTAACAAAAACCCATCGCCCAGTCGCGCAGCGCATGATGGCCCGGCGGCCGCATCAGGCTGAGAACGTGGTCGCCGGCGCGCGCGGCGGCCAGCGCGTCGAGGGCGGCGGCTACGGAGGCGCGGGCAAAACCGGCGATGTTTTCGTAAAATGGCGTGTCGGCGTCAAAATCCTCCGGTTTATTCAAGCGCGCGAGATGTTCCGCCGAATGAGCGCGGAGAATTTGCGCATCGCTCACCTGCCCCGGTTCGGCCCATTCGATGGGCAGTTCGGTCTGGCTTCGCAGAAGTTCGAGCGTGGCGAGGATGCGCTCGGGACGTTCGGGATGGCCGGGGCACGAATAACCAGCACAGCGTTCGTCGGTGATGATTTTCATTCGTCGGGGTCAGGCTTAACAAAAAAGTCACACTTGGGGGAGCAGATTCTTTTTTGCAATAAAGCGATCTTCCGTTACGTTGTCGCGCGGCAGGAACATGATTATGAACAGAAAATTACTCACCATTGCGGCGATGCTGGGCGTTTTGGCCTTGAAGGCCAGCGCGTGGGATTACGAGGGACATCACGTCATTAATGAACTGGCGCTGGCGTCGCTGCCGAAGGATTTCGGCGGATTCACTTTGACGCCGGCATTAAAGCATCGCATCGCGTTTCTGGCGGGCGAACCGGATCGCTGGCGGAACGTGGGCGATCTGCCGCTGAAACATTTCAACGGGCCGGACCATTACATTGATCTGGAGGATTTGAAACTTTACGGCCTGACGCCGGAGACGCTGCCGATCATGCGTTATGATTTTGTCGCGGACATCGCGCGGGCGCGGGCCGCGCACCCGGAGAAATTTCCGGCGATTGATCCGGCCCGGGATGCCGACCACACGCGCGAATTGAGCGGATTCCTGCCGTGGGCCATCACGGAGCATTATGAAAAGTTGAAATCGTGCTTCAGTTACCTGAAAACCTTTCAGAAATACGGCGGCACGCCGGAGGAGATCGCCAATGCGGAGGCGAATGTCATCTATGTCATGGGCGTGATGGGGCATTTCGTTGGCGACGGTTCGCAGCCGCTGCACACCACGATGTATTTCAACGGCTGGGTGGGCGACAATCCGCACGGTTACACGACCAGCACGAAATTTCATCCGTGGATTGACGGCGGGTATTTCAAAAAAACCGGCGGAGTGAAAGCGGAGGCGCTGGCCGGGAAAATTAATCCGGCCGAGCGCATCGCCAATGCGGGCCAGCCGGACGGCATGTTCCGCGACGCCGTGAGCTACATTGTCGAACAAAACAAACTGGTCGCGCCGTTGTATGAATTGGAGAAGGAAGGCAAGCTCACCGGCGACGGCGACCGGGGCCTGGAAGGCCGTCCGTTTCTTGAAGACCAGCTCGTCAAGGCCGGCCAGATGCTCGGCAACATCTGGTACACCGCGTGGCTCGAAGCGCCGGAGGATCAATATCTCCAGGCGCAACTGACGGAACGCAACGCGGCGCCATCGGAGAAAGGAAAGTAAAACTGAGAGGAGTTATGAGCCATCCGGCAAATCCCAAACCCGATCCAGAACTGGACAACATGATCCTCAATAAGGTTCAGTTGCTGCTTTCAGAAAAACGCGCCGCGTTTCCACCATGCGCACCGGCATTGCCATGTGCGCGCCTTCCGGCGGATTCATCACTACGACCGCCTGATTGACGGATTCAAACGCAAGCACAGCAAGCTGGCCGACTTTCTGGATTGACACCGCTGCCGCAGTTTAAAGAAAAATATGCGTCAATGAATTGGCGCGACTGCGATGGGAATCTCCGCGCTCGCCAGGCCTTCGGACGCGGCCCGGAGCGTGATATTCCCGGTCTCGCCGGCTTTCGTGCGGACAATCGCCAGACAAAGCCCGTTGTAAGCCTTGTGCTCGTGCGACTGAAATGATTCAAAGCTCGTCGCATCGCCATTGTCGGTCCCCACGATTTCGCCAGGTCCGGTGATTTCAAAGCGGACCCGGTTCTGCGAACGCGGCACGGGCAGGCCGTCCTTGTCCACGATGGTCACGGTGACAAAAGACAAATCCTGGCCGTCGGCCTGTATCGTATTGCGGTCGGCCTGCAACTTGAGCCGGGCCGCCGGGCCGGCCGTTTTCATCACGTCCGTCGCCCATTTTTTGCCGTTCTTGTAGGCCACCACCTTGAGTTCGCCGGGTTGATACACCACGTCGTCCCAACGCAGGCGATACTCATATTGTCCCTTTTTCTTCAGACCGAGCGAATTGCCGTTCAGGAAAAGTTCCGCCGAGTCGCCGGAAGTATAAACATGCACCGGCGTGATCTGCCCGGCGCGGTCCGGCCAGTTCCAGTGCGGCAGGATGTGCGCCATGGGAAAATCAGGACGCCAGCGCGCCTGATAGATGTAGTAACGGTCTTTCGGGAAGCCGGCGAGGTCAATGATGCCGAAATAAGAACTGCGCGACGGCACTTTGATCCGGCCCAGCGATTCCAGTTCCTTTTGCATCCGGGCTTTCTCGGCCGGGTCGGTGAAATTCAGCAGGTTGCTCATGTCGCCATTGTAAGGCGTCGGCTCGCCGAGATAATCGAAGCCGGTCCAGACGAATTCGCCGGCGACGAAGGGGAATTGATCCTGCCCCTTGAATTCCCAGTCCGGCGGCGTCGCCCAGGGCGGCGCGTAAAGGTCGTAGGAACTCATCTGGAAATCAGCCTTGCCATCGTCCTTGTTGTTGCTGACCGGGAAGAAATATTCGCCGCGCGAACTGATGCACGATGCGGTCTCGCTGCCGAAAGTCGGCAGGCCCGGATTGGCATCGTGCGCCCGGCCATACTCGGTCGGTTTGTAGTTGTAGCCAAAAACATCCAGGTTCCTTTGGAATCCATTGAACGCGGCACGCCCGTCGCTGCAGGCCGCCGTGGTCGGCCGCGTCGGGTCTTCCTCGTGGGCGATGCGGGTCAGCTCCGCGGAAATCTCCAATCCCAACGGCGAGTCTTGTTCGCTCACCTCATTGCCGATGCTCCAAAGGATGATGCAGGGATGATTGCGGTCGCGGCGGAGTTCCGCGCGCCAGTCTTTTTCATGCCAGTTGTCCCACAGCCGCTGATAATCGTTTGGCTTCTTGCCATTTTTCCAGCAGTCGAACGATTCGTCCATCACCACCATGCCCAGACGGTCGCACAAGTCGAGCAACTCCGGCGCGGGCGGGTTGTGGCTGGTGCGAATGGCGTTGCCGCCCATGGCCTTCAGGATTTCAATCTGCCGTTCCAGCGCGCGGATGTTGATGGCCGCGCCGAGCGCGCCGAGATCGTGATGGTCGCACACGCCATTCAGCGGCACGCGTTTTCCGTTCAGGAGAAATCCATTGTCCGCCGTGAACTGGATGGTGCGGACGCCGAAGGGCGTTTCATAGCTGTCCACCAACTGGCCGTTTTGTTCGATGGAAGTAACGACGACATATCGCTGCGGGGTCTCGATGCTCCACAATTTCGGATTGGGAAGGAACATCCGGCTTTCGGCGGATTGGGATTGGTGCGCGGCAATTTTAACCCCGGCGGTGGTGAGCGATGCGACGGATTTGCCTTTGTCGCCGTTCGCCGCGAGTTCGAAAATTTCATTCTTCACGGTCACGGCGGAATCGGAAGCTGTTTCGTTCTGCACGTTGACCCGGATTTTCACCGTCGCCGCCTTGGCGCCGATCTCCGGCGTGGTGACGTAAGTTCCCCAATGCGCTACATGCACCGGCGCGGTTTTGACCAGCCAGACGTTGCGGTAAATGCCGCCGCCCGGATACCAGCGCGAGGATTCCGGCGGATTGTCGAGGCGGATGGCGATGACGTTGTCCGCGCCAAATTTGACAAATGGAGTCAGGTCCACGCGCCACGAAGCGTAACCGTAGGGCCAGCCGCCGGCGAACTGGCCATTCACCCAGACCGTCGCGTAAGCCATCGCGCCGTCCACGTCCAAATAAATTTTTTTGCCCTGGTCGGATGCGGGAACCTCCAGATGTTTGCGATACCAGCCGACGCCCCACCACGGCAGCTTGCCGGTTTCGCCGGGATACTCCTGTTTGAACGGCCCTTCGATGCCCCAATCGTGCGGCAGATTCAGCAGCCGCCACTGGCTGTCGTTGAAGCTGCTCTGCGCATAAGAAATGTTGCCGCCACCGGGCTCGCCTGCCGGCTGGGTTTTGGCCGTCAGGTTCGCGTTGGTGGTAAACTCCGCACCGATGGACTCCACCCAGTTCTTGATATTCGCGTAAGCCAGCGAGTTCGTCATCCCCGCCGGATCGCCCTTCACAAAGCGCCAGCCGGCGTTGAAGGAGACACGCTCGCGCGGCCCATCGGCAGTGTCAGCCAGAGTGACAAGTGCATACGAAAAAATGAAAACGGCCAGCCCGAGGCGGAATAAAAGTAATTTCATGGCCAAGGAAAATAATGAACGGAACCGCCTGAGGCAATTTGAATGTTGCGACTCCATGAATCTCCTGGGAGCGCCGGTCACAGCTCCCGCAACCCGGCGGCAATGGGCAGGCGGGCGGCGCGGATGGCCGGGAACAGGCCGCCAATCAAACCAATCAACGCCGACCACACGATGCCGCGCACCAGCAACTCCGGCGTGACCCGGAAGGCGAACGTGACCTGGCTGAAGCTCTGAAAGTTCATCGTCGAGGTGTGAAAATTATTGAAGGCAAAATACGCCAGTCCGCCGCCAATGGCGCCACCCACCAGCGCCAGCACCAGTGATTCCATCATCAAAGAGACGACCACCGCCCCGCGGCCAAAACCGAGCGCCCGCAGGGTGGCGATTTCCCGCGTCCGGGTCGAAACCGCGCTGTACATCGTGTTCAGCGCGCCAAACACCGCGCCGATGGCCATCAGGAATGCAATCATAAAACCCAGCGTGGTTATCAGCCGCGTCATGGTCTGTGATTGCTCGGCGTAATACTCGGATTGCCGGACGACCTTGACGCTGAGCTGCGGGTTTGACATCAGCGAATTACTGAACACCTGAAACGCGCCCGGCGAATTCAATTTCACGTAAACCGACTGAAACGAATCGCCGCGATGGTACGCATCCTGGAGCACCTTGGCATCGCTCCAGATTTCCGATTCGGCCACCCCGCCGTCCGCGGAAAAAATCCCGACCACCGGCCATTCGTAGCGGCCCACTTTCAATTTTGCACCCAACTCCAGGCCGGCGAATTCCTGGACGGCGCCGCTGCCGACAATGACTTCGTCTTTCCCCCATTCAAACATCCGGCCCTGGACGATTTTGACCCGGTTGCGCACCTGCAACGCGGATGCTTCCACGCCGCGCAACGGAACGTTGGCATCCATGCCGGTGGACCTTTTGGGCACGTTGATGATGACAAACAATTCCGAGGATGAGAGCGGACCTGACGCGGTATGCGCCACGCCCGGAGAATCGGCGATCACGCGCGTCTCGTCTCGTCCCAAACCGCTGACCATCTCGCTGTCCGCGCCGCTACGCAGAACGACGGCCGCGTCGGGCGCGCCGGAGACGGTCATGGCCTGCTTGAAACCCGCCGCGATGGAGAGCACACCCACGAGCACCGCGACGACGCCGGCGATGCCGAACACGGTGGCCGCGACCGTGCCGCGCCGCTGTGGGATGCTCAGCAGCCCGAATTTCGTGATGGACCCGATTTGGGAGAACCAGTTGATGGGGCCGGACATTAGTTGGTTGAGAGTTGAAAGTTGAGGGTTGAGGGAAAGGCAGGAACGGCGCGCACGGAGTGACGCGCCCTACCGATGAATGGTTTGATTACAGACATTTTACATCCTCCGCAAAGCGTCCGCCACGCGCAGGCGCATGGCCTGGAGCGCGGGAAAAATTCCGGTGACCAAACCCAGCGCGATGCTGAGCCCCAAACCAATGAACAAATCATGCGTGGGCAGGGAGAACAGCGGCAGCAGGCCGGCCAGCGCCTTGGCCAGAACCGGCACCAGCAGGCATGCCACTCCCAGTCCCAGAACACCGCCCAGGATGGTCAGCAGACACGACTCGGCGAGCACGAGCGACATGACCTGCGCGTTGGTGAAGCCAATGGCCTTGAGCACGCCCAGTTCCCCGGTCCGCTCGCGCACGGCCTGCGACATGGTGTTGCCCGTCACCAGCAAAATGGTAAAGAACACCGCGCCCAGAATGGCGGCGACAATCAACACGATGTTGCCGATCTGGCTCATCCACGCCTGCACGAACGCGCCCTCCGGCTCCGTCTTGGTCTCCGCATCCGAATTTTCAAACTCCTGGTCCACCCGCTTCGCCACCTCCGCCGCCTGCGCCGGATCCTTCACGCGGATGGTGTACCAGCCCACATGTCCCTGGGCGCCGGATCGCCGGGCCTCGTCAAAGTAATCGTAGCGGAAAAACATCGGCGTGGTGTCGGTTTCCTTTTTGTCTCCATCATAGATGCCCACGATGTCGAACTCCCAAAGCCGGCTGCCATCTTGCTTCGCCCAAATGGACGATTGAATCGGAACCTTGTCTCCGATTTTCCAATGGAATCGTTCCGCCGTTTTGCGGCCCACGATGGCGCCGGTGCGGGTTGCCAGCCACGCCTTTTTTTGCTCCGGCGACAGAACAATTTCCGGGTGCATGTCCAGGAATTCCTCCGGCACCACGGGATTTTGCATGAAGAAATTCTTCGGATCCTGGTAGATGCCGCCGAACCAGGTTTGGTGCGTCGCCAGCGCCACACCCGGAATCCGCGCCATGCGCGCCTTGTAACTTTCCGGCAGCATCTGAATGATGGACACCTTGTGCCGCACGACGAGCCGGTCCTGGCGCGCCATGCTAAGCCCGCCCGCCAGCGCCTGTTTGATCGCCATCAAAAATCCGAACAGGATGAACGCCACCAGAATCGAAAGCAGCGTCAGTGACGTCCGCAGCTTCTTCCGCTTCATATTGCACCAGATGAGGTGAAGAAATTTCATGACAGGCTTCTCCTCCTCGTCGTCGTTCTCGTAATCGAAAACGGCGAAATCGAGGACGAAGGACGAGAACGAGGAGGATGAGGATGAAAGGGTTTCATTTGACCGGTTCGTTGCTCAGTTGGCCCTTGTCCAGATACACCGTCCGCGACGCGCGCGCGGAGGCGTGCGGGTCGTGCGTGACCATGATGATGGTTTTACCGTGCTCGCGATTCAGCGCCTGGAGCAAATCCAGGATTTCGTTGCCGGCCTTGCGATCCAGGTCGCCGGTCGGCTCGTCGCACAGCAGCAGTGTCGGGTCGGTGACAATTCCGCGGGCGATGCCCACGCGCTGTTGTTCGCCGCCGGAAAGTGTGCGCGGATAATGTTTCGCGCGGTGCGACAGTCCGACCACTGCCAGCGCCGTTTCCACGTGTTTCTGCCGTTCGGCCTTGGAAAGGTGCGTGAGCAACAGCGGCAGCTCCACGTTGCGTTCTGCCGTAAGCACGGGCATGAGATTGTAAAGCTGGAACACGAAGCCGACGTGCCGCGCGCGCCATGCCGCCAGCCGGTGGTCGGACAATTGATCGAGCCGTTCGCCCGCGACGCTGACCGTGCCTTTGGTCGGACGGTTGAGGCCGCCAATCAGGTTCAACAAGGTGCTCTTGCCCGAACCCGACGGCCCCATCAACGCCAGGAATTCGCCGGTCGGAACCTGCAAATGCAAGTCTGCCAGCACATGAATGTCCTCCGAGCCGCGATGGAAAATCTTTCCCACGTCCTCGACGCGGACCAACGCGCCATTAGTCGTTTTATTTTCGCTCATAGTTTCGTTGCCTTGACTGCTGTTCCGTCGGTCAGCCCAGCGGGTGAATCCACAATCACGCTTTCGCCGGCGGAAATTCCTGCGCTCAATACGGAATCATCACCTTGCGTGTCGGTCACCGTCACGACGCGGCGTTCGGCGCGCCCATTTTGGACGACGAAGACGACATCCCGGCCATCCTGGCTTTGCACCGCGCTTTTCGGAATCAGCACCGCGCGTAGTGCCGCGGCCGTTCCACCGCCGGTTTCGCGAAAGGCCACCTTCACCGACATTTCCGGCAGGATGCGCGGGTCCAGCTTGTCGAAACCGACGCGCACCTTGACCGTGGATTTTTGCCGGTCGGCGGTCGGAATGATGGCGATGACCTTGCAGGGAATTTTCCAATCGGGATACGCATCCAGCGTGGCCACGACCGGCTGGCCGGGTTCGACCCGGTTGATGTAGCTTTCGTTGACATCAATTTCAATTTCCAGCGAGCCCATGTCCACCACGGTGCCGATGCCCGTGCGCGTGAAACCGCCGCCGGCTGACACCGGCGAAATCATCTCGCCCGGCTGGGCGTCCTTGGTCGTGACCACACCGGCGAACGGCGCGCGAATGACCATGTCGTCCATTTGTTGCTGCCACGTGACCAGGTTGCGTTCCGCCACGGTCACGTCCACTTGCTGCTGTGCCAGGTGCGCTTGCAGCGATTTGGCGTTCGATTCGGCCAGGTCCAGGTCGGATTGGGACGCGATTTGGTGTTTGGCCAGCTCAATGGCGCGTTGATATTCGTGATCCGCCTGTTTGAGCTGGGCGCGGGTTTCGTCCAGTGCCGCCTTGGCCGATTCCAACTGAGCCTGCGCCACATCGAGACTGGCCTTGACATTCGTATCGTCCAGCCGCGCCACCACTTGTCCCTCTTTCACTTTCATGCCCTCTTCGATGAGCACCTCGGTGACTTTGCCGGTAACTTTGGAAGAAACCGTCGCCGCCCGCCGCGCGGTGACGTAACCGGAGGCGTTCAGCACCGTACGCTCTCCGCCGCCGTTGCCGCCGCCGAGTTCCCGCGCCACAGCCGTATGCACGACGATTCCGCCCGAACGCGAGCGCCAGACCATTGCCACGAGCGCCAGAACCAAAACGATGGCGACGGCGGCAACCGCCATCCAGATTTTGGATACGGGTTCCTGCCCGGCGCCGCGTTCAATCCGCAACTCATCGAGCGGAGGTTTGGAAACGCTCATAAAATTATCCGCACAGGCAATCTGATTTGGTGGCCGGGGTCAAGCCGGACGCGGTCAGGCAGTGCCCTAATTTGAATTTAGTGTATGCCCCGCCCCACCAATTGAACAGGTCGGTGGCTCACCTATTCTTCCGATCGTATAAATGCCTCCGCCAGGACACTTGAGTGCGGCATTTGTCGGGAAACCATGATGTAAATGAGGTTGGAGGTAAGGCCTGAGGTCATCCCACGTCGGAATGTCATTGGTTGTTTTTTGGTTCTTAAGTGCCCATTCCTCTTTTGTAGCCTCAATTTGCCGAAGGTTATTGGCACACGCGTTCGCTGATATGGTCGCATGGGATTTAATAAACATCGGAATGCCTATAGCGAGAAGTAAAAGAATCACAAGTACCGCGACAAGCACATTGGTTGTTTTCGACATAAATGTTATCAACGACTATTTTTCACATCTTTTATGATTTGTACTCGCACTGCCAGATAATTCAAATCCGGCCACTACCAAAGGTTACAAACGTTGTCGCATGCCTCCGGCAGACCGGTGTGCCGCCGCCACGATCATTTCGCCGCTTTCTTCTTGGCGATGTATTTCACGTCGTCGAGACCTTCAAAATCGTCGTCCTGCGTCCACAGCGTCGCCTCGCTGGCGCGGGCGGTGGCCAGAATAATTGAATCCGCCATGGGCAGCTTCAATTCCAAACTCAAACGCGCTGAGCTCATGGCCAGCGTCGCATCCAAATCAACCATGCGGCCTTGTTGCATCAACGCCATCGCGTCCAGTGCGCAACGTTCGCCCAGTTCCCGCCGCATCCAGCGGCAGACTTCAAACACACAGATCGCCGGCACGACCAGGCGGGGAGCATCGCTGACGGCCCTGGCGAAAAAATCCGCGTTTGCCCCGCCGCCGAGAAATTCAATCCAGCCGGATGAATCCACGACATTCACAGGCGATCCGGCTCCCTTTCAAAGTTCGTGTTCATGCCTTTGAACGCGCCGCGCATTTCCTTGATGGCGCGCAGCGGCACCATGACCACCTGACCTTCAAAGTTGATCATCTGCATTTTTTGGCCCGCCTTGAGATGCAGCGATTCCCGAATCCGCTGCGGGATGACCACTTGAAATTTCGGCGATAGGGTAACGGTGTTCATATCGTTATCATTTTGGTATGACGGTAGGTTGTTCGATGGCTTTTGTCAACTACACGGATAAGGCTTCATTCCACATTCACTCACGGCACGGGCAGTTCAAGTTCATCAAAGATTTTCCGGATGACCGTTTCGCCGGTTTTTTCTCCGGCCCCGGTTTCACAGGTGATGGCGACGCATGGCGCAGTGGTTGTTTCATAAATTTTCACAGCGCAGGGCTTGTCGAAAGGTGGCGCGTGGTTTATCTTGCAGCCATGAATGTAAGCGCCATCGTCGGCGGAAAGTTGATCAAGCTGAAGCTCTCGCCCGGCCTTGCCGCCGCTTGGAAACAAAACAAGGGGCGGCGCATGAGCGAGACGGAAGCCGTCCGTTTTGTGGAAAACAAGCGGCGCGAACACGCCTTGCGCCAGGCCATCCCCTACCTTGCGACTCGTGCTTGACACCTGCGTGCTGAAGCTCGCCACGCTGCCCAACCCCGGAAACAAGGCCGCCATCATCTGGGAGTTGTGCCGGCGGGAAAAGCTTCAGATATTTGGCAGCCCGGACACGCTGGGTGAATATCACCGCGTGCTGGCAGACCATCCCTTGTTCCTCGAGGAAATCCAGGCAGGCATTGAACTCTGCTACCCCTTTTTCACCGCCACCGCCATCGAACATGAGCCGGACAACCGGTTTCTGGAAGTCGCGCTGGCGGTGCAGGCCGACTACCTCGTCACGGTCAACACGGCGCGCGGCCACTTTGACCGGAAAAATTATGAGAACGTGCGAGTGGTGACGCCGGGTGAATTTCTAAAACAGCGCGAGGTTCAATCGCTGCTGGCTGACATTTAACCGCCGCCATATTCATTTTGCCGGGCTGAGTTTGTAGAGCAGCACACCGTGGGCGGGAATGGCCAGCGGCAAAACGTCCTTGGCCGCGTCCACGTCGGGCATATCACTCTGCCGCCACAAATCGCGGACATGCAGTCTGCCCTTGAAGCCAAGCGCCGCGAGCTGGTTGAATTCCAAATTCACCGGCGTGGTGCTGAGATTGAAAAACCCCAGTGCGCGGCCGCCGTCTTCCAGTTCTTTCTCAAAAACGCGCACGTCGCCGATTTTCAGCACGCACGTCGCCGATTTGCCGAGCGCGTCCTGGTCAATCGCCAGCACCTCATCGTTGCTCAACAGATTCAAGGTGAAGTCATCCAGTTTCGTCATGTCGCAGCCGATGAGCAGCGGCGCGGACAGCAGGCACCACAGGCTGATGTGCGTGTATTGCTCGTCCGGCGTCAGGCGCGTCGGATGCAGGTTTCCCCAGCCGACCTGGCCGACGATCAGCATGTCGGGGTCGTTCCAGTTTCCCGGTTTCGCGCAAGGTTCGGCCTGGTCCTGTTTGAAACCGATGCTGCTCATGCTGCGCCAGGTGTCAATGATGTCACCCGTGGTGCGCCAGCAATTGCCGTTCACGGAGCCGCCCCATTTCCACACGTCCGCCATGCCGTATTGGCAAAGGCTGAAAACGATGTCCCGGTTTTGCTGCCGCAGAAAATTTCCCATGAGCTTGTAGGGATAAATTGCGCCGGCGTCGTTCGTCGCGCTTTTGCCCCAAAGCGGAATGTTTTTGGCGGTCGGATCGCCGCCCGAGGCGATTTCGCCGTAGCTGCACCAGTCGTATTTCAAATAATCAAAACCCCACCTCGCGTAAGTCTGCGCGTCCTGCTCCTCATGCTGCCAGCTCGCGGCGCAACCGCCACACGTCCACGGGCCGGGCGAGGAATAGAGTCCCGCCTTCAAGCCGAGACCGTGGATGTAATCGGCCAGACCTTTCATGTCGGGAAAACGCAGGTTCGGCACGATGTTGCCTTGCGCGTCGCGGAACGGTCCGCGCAAGGTCGGGTCCTGCGAGTCGCGGTGATTTTGCCAATAATCATCCACGTTGATGTAAGTCCAGCCGTGGTTAATGAGGCCGCTCTTCACCATCGCATGCGCCGCGCTCTTGACCCGGTCCTCCGAAACCGCGCCGGCGAAACAGTTCCAACTGTTCCACCCCATCGGCGGCGTCAGGGCAATCTGGTCGCCGCAGACGATGCGAAATTTCTTTTCCGCCGCGCCGATCGAATTTTTTGCGCGCAAAGTGACGGTGTATTCGCCCTTGTTTTTCAAGGTGCCGGTGATGCGTCCGGTTTTTGCATCCAGCTTCAGCCCAAGCGGCAGATTTTTTGCGGAAAATTTTAGCGGGCGTTGACCGGTGGCCGGGATCGTAAACAAAAACGGCGAACCGGGCCGCACGCCGAAGACGCTGGCACCGTTGATTCGCGGCGTGGCCGGGGCCGTCGGCGTGAGAACGTAAGGCGCGACGGGAGCCAGCGGTGGTTCGCTGGCAACGGTGACGGGTTTGGCCGCAACGGTTTCAAATTTCGCATCCGCCCAGTCCGCGTGATCCCAATTGGATCCGTCACCGGCGTCGCTGACTTCCAGCACGAGCGATTTCACGCCGGTCAGATCAACTTCGCAATCCCTGGCCGCGTCGCCGGCTCTCATCACACCGCTTTTCCAAAGCACCTTGCCGTCGCCGCTCACGATGAACTCCACGCTCGACGCGACGTTGCCGTTCACCTCGTCGTCCACGCCGACGCTGGCGGAAATATTTCCGGGAGCCGCCGGCCAGATTGACGCGTAATTCACCTTCCGCGTGCGTGCCGAAGCCGCGGACGAATTGTTTTCCGCCGATGGTCAGCGGATGCCCCTCGACCGATAGATTCTTTTGCGGATCGCCCCAGCCTTGCGTGGCGACAGCGAGATTTAATTCATCGAGCCAGATGGTTTCAGCGGAAACAACTCCCGTGGCGAACACAGCCAGTGAAAAACCCAGCGCAAGGGCAAAACGTGATTTCATCGCCTGATTTTGCCGGTGAAAATTTTCGCGTCAAGCTCGCCAGCGGAAAAATCTCCGTTAATCTTGGCGTGTGAAGACCATGCTCATCGCGACGCGAAACCGCCACAAGGTCGGGGAAATCCGGACCATCATCGGCGGCTCGTTTCAATTTCAGACACTCAATGATTTTCCCGACGCGCCGGAAGTCGTCGAGGACGCCCCGACGTTTGCCGGCAATGCGACCAAGAAAGCCGTGGAACTGGCGCAGTGGCTGGCGGCGGAACATCCAACATTCAACATTCAACATTCAACATTCAATTTTGTATTGGCCGACGATTCGGGGCTGGAGGTGGACGCGCTGGACGGCGCGCCGGGCGTGCATTCGGCGCGCTTTGCCGCATTGGATTCCGCCGAAATCCGGCAACACACCCGATACCGACAACAACGCCAAACTGCTGCGTTTGCTCAAAAATGTTCCGCCGGAAAAGCGCATGGCTCGGTTTCGCTGTGTCATCGCGCTGGTCGAAATCAATCCGCAATCCGCAATCCGCAATCCGCAATTGTTCGACGGCGCCTGCGAAGGCCGGATTATTTTTGAAGCTCGCGGGAAAAACGGTTTCGGGTACGACCCGCTGTTCGTGCCGGTGGGATTTGAGCAAACCTTTGCCGAACTGGGCGAGGACGTAAAAAATCGCCTGAGCCACCGCGCCAAGGCGCTGGAAAAGCTGAAGGCATTCCTCAAACCCGAAAGCAGGTAGGGCCGCGCTGCTGCGCGACCGGACGACCGGCAGGTCGTCCCTACCAACTTACTTTTTCAGCCGGAAGAAGATGGCGCCGTTCGTCGTGCTGTTGGTGGTCACGCTGTCATAGCCGGCCAGCACGGAGAAATTGGTAACCGCCGGCCAGTTCGGCCCGGCGATGTTGGTGGCGGATTGAAGCTGGTAATCGGTCGCCCAGGCCGGCCAGCGAATCACGTTGTTCGTGCCCGTCCGCGACAGGCTCACGACCGGCGGAACGCTGCCGGTGCATACGACGGTTGCGCTTGCGCCGTGTGTGCTCTGGAGGGTGAGGTAAACCGGATAATTTCCCGCGTTGGTGTAGGTGTGCGAGCCGCGCACCTCTTTCCAGCCGGCGAGATTGGTCACGATCAACCCGCCATTGGTCGAGTTGTCGCCCCAGTTGATGAACGCGGTAAAGTTGTTGGTTGCGCTGTTCGGCACGCCGTTGGTGAACGTGGCTACCAGCCGGTTCGTGAACGGCACGAGCGCCGCCGCGGTGAAATTGGTCGGGACCGCGGAAATTACCGTGTCGCCGAAGGCAAAAGTGTAGGCCTGTTGATCGTACGTGGTAAACGAATTGTTCGGTCCCAAATAAACGATCAGATTCACCGGACCGACATAGTTCGTGGCAGGAATGATAATCAATTGGCTGTTGACCGGGGTGAAGGTTGAGTTGGAGGCGCTCAGGTATGAATTTTGATCCAAAAACTGGATGCTCCAATAAACTGCATTCGATTCCAGATCGAGCGTGGCAATAATGTTCGTCAGCCGTCCATTCACCGGTGCGACAAGATTGGTGACCGTGTTGGGATATAAAAATGGCGGATCGTTTTGCGTGTCGGTGACGGTGGTGGCCGTGAAGGAATTGGTTGCGCGCCCGCCCGCGCCATCGTCAGCGACGACGCTGATCGTTCCGGCGACCCCGACGGCGTTGGTACCGGTGAGGGTGAGGACCGTGTCAAAGTTATCAGGCACGAATGAAGCCCGGGTGATGATCACATCGTGGAGCGGACGGTTGTTGGCGTCAGCAGGTGTGCTGATGATGTTGGTCAGCACGTTGAAACCGCGCAACAACTGGCCGAAGATCGTGTAGCCGAAGTTGAGGGGCCGTTGCGGGCCGGACGTGACAAAAAACTGCGAGCCGTCGGTGTCCTTGCCGGTATTGGCCAGCGCCAGTTGCCCGTTGCCGCTGAAAATCGCCCGGGGATTGAATTCATCGTTGTACCGGAACACCGGCCCGCCCGTGCCATTCGTGTTCGGGTCGCCGCCCTGGATGACAAAGCCGGGAATGACGCGGTGAAAAATGGTGTTGCTGGTGTACATGCCGCCCGCCGTCAGCCCCTGGAACACATCCACCGTGTGCGGTGCGATGTCGTGGAACAGCATGAACGTCAGGTCGCCGATGTTCGTTACGGTCACCAAGCCGCCGCGGAACGGCGTTGGAAACGAGCCGGGCGGATTCCCCGCCGCCGCCTGCGCCACGGTCATTTTCCAGAACGGATTGTTCGTGTGGATTTCGATGGCAATGCCATTGGTGCTGCTGGTGGCCGTGAAGGTCAACGGCCGGAAATTGGGCGAAGCCGCGGTGACCGGCAGAATCAGCGTTTTGCCGGCGGGAATGCCGGCGCCGGGAATCGGATCAATCACCGGCGCGGCACAGGCCGAAAATGTCAAAGCTCCAAAAAACAAAACAACAAGGAGAATACGCCGGTGCTTCATGTTCTGATACGGACAGCATTATATCACACCCTGAAATAGCACGCAATTAGACTGTTTATCCGGTGGCATTTAATTTGCCGGAGCGCGGAGCATTGCTCCGCATGTTATGGTAATTCCGAGCAGTCGCGGAGCAATGCTCCGCGCTCCGCGTGCTCAAGAAACCATCGTTTACATGAGCAGACTTCCGACCTGAAGTTTCCGGCGCAGCCGGCCGTTGTCGGCCACCATCCGGAATTTCCCGCCCGGCGCAGGCCGCGTGTAAAATTCACCGCCGGCACATTCCACCAGCAGCGCGCCCGCCGCGATGTCCCACAAATTGATGGTGCGCTCGACATAGGCGTCCAGCCGCCCGCAAGCCACATAGGCCAACTCAAGCGCCGCCGAACCCATGATGCGGATTTTCATCACGCGGCGCGAAAGCCGGTTCACGTGCGGCAGGCTTTTCTCCAGATTCAGCTTGCTCTTGGAAAATCCCATCGCAATGACGGCATCCTCCACGCGTGCGCAGCGGCTGACGCGGACAACGCGGCCATTCAAGCGCGCCGGCCCGCCACGAACCGCCGTCCAAAGCTCGTCCGTGAACGGACCGTAAATCACACCGAGAAGGGTAACATGTAACGGGTGACATGTGACAGGAAGTCGCGTGCGACTTCGGTTGTCTTTCTTGTCACCTGCCACTTGCCACGTGTCACGCTTTTGGAGTGCAATCGAAACGGCGGCGTGCGGCATGCCATGGGCGTAATTCACCGTGCCGTCAATCGGGTCCACCACCCAGCGATATTCACTTTCCGCAGGACCGGAGCAACCCTCCTCACCGAGCAGCGAAATTTGCGGGAACGCGGCGCGCAAAGTTTTTTCGATGAGCTTCTGGCAGCGCACATCCAATTCGAGCTTGATGTCGTGGGCGTAGGCGGAATTGACGCGTTTGGGCGCTTGCCAGTTTGCGAGCATGAGCTTGCCGGCGGCGCGCGCGGCCTGGACGGCGGCTTTTTGTGCGGCTTGTAAATTCACAAACCAACTTGATGCCAGCGGAAGGGCTTCCGGTCGAGATTTTTCAAAAAATTGGAGCCCGGCTTCTTTGCGGTAAATGTAAAACTATTCACCAATGGTTTCGACGTGTTCTGTTCCTTCGGCGTCATACGAAATAAATTCCAATTGCCCATTGGCCTCGCGAAATGTGTAATTTCCCGGCGAGTCCTCTTCGCGAACTTGTCCACCAAAGAAATAATTGTCCCAGTTATCACAGCCATAGCGCATGGCGTTCTCAGGATCTGAAATTAACTCCCGCAGGCCGGCGCGAGCTTCGGCGATGGTCCGCCAACCGCGGTCATCCCACTCACGTTTAAGGGACCACAATTGCCACATGTCGTGGTATTGGCCCTTCACCAATCTTACCTCGGTTTTTGGCAAGGTGAGATAAAACAATCCTAAAAGAACGATGCTGGCGACCATCACGATTCCAATCCGTCGTGGAAGTTTGGTTTTGTGCGTTTTGCTGGCGAAGGCCAAAAGGCAGACTGCGAGCAGGCCGACGGCGAAAAGTCCCGTTCCCCAATTCAAGGCGATGGTCTGTGCCGCCTGCCGGCTGAACAAACGGTTTCCTTTCTCCCAAAACGGCGTCCAATTGATCCAGACATCTTTGCGCATATCGGCCCGTGAAAGCATCGCGGTGAGTTTTGTCGCCACCGGAGAGCCGTTCACCCATTTGCGCAGAAGCGGGTGAACAATATTGGGTGTTTCCGGCAACCGACGCGCCCACTCGACTGAAGGCTCCGGATAATTCGGCCGTGTGCATCGCTCGACACTGAAATGTGATGCTTCTGCCCGCGACGGGCCGAACACGTAAAGTTCAACGTTCAACGGCCCATTGTCCACGCCCGTCAACTGCATCGGATAAACCGGCTTGTCGGTTTTGAAGGTGAACGACAGCGGATGCGGCGTGCTGGTTTCGTTGTCCGGTTTGTCGCGTCTAACTTTTGTGGCCACGAAGACCCAGCCATCCTTGACGTAGCTGGTGATCACCGGTTCCGCGTTGGTCGGCACGGCGAATCCGTGTTGAGACAGCCAAGTCTGTAAAGCCTTCACGTCGTGCGAAGTGATGGTGGTGGTTTCAAAAATGCCGACCAGCTTGCGGTTGAGGATGGTGACCGCTTGGCTGGAAGTCTCAGAACTCATTCCTGCTGTTTTTCGCGCGGAAAGTGCAGGGAGCAACAGTGCCGCGAGAAATAAGAGCAGAAGAAGAACAACTGCGAGTTTAAAAGCGTTTGATACGGATTTTGCAGCCAGCCTGAGCACATAAATGAATCCGAGCGCGAACAGGATTCCAATATAATATTGCGGGACTTCATGCACGATTTCTGGCCGGAACAGATATTGCAGCGTGGGAAACAATCCAGTGGTCGCTTCCTCGATCACCGGCTGGCTTGGCAGCGGAACCACCCACGCGAAATTTGTTCCCGCGCCGGTGAAGCGCGTCTCAATCACGAGCCGTTCAGTGCCGTTGGAGAAACAGATCAGCGCCCGCTGGTCGGGAATCGTGATTTTGGCGGGATAGGCAACGGTCGGAATCACCATGCCGTCGGCCAGCGCCGCCAACGGCAGGAACAGGAGAAGCAAGAATGAAAAGATTCGTTGCACTCTGGCGGTAGGCTTATGGCTCTCCAGCGGGAAAGCAAACCAAATTTTCTCCGGTTGCGAGGTTGGAACGGAGCGCCGGTCTCCGACCCGGCGCGAAGCGGCTGGAAAACATCGAACGCC
Source organism: uncultured Verrucomicrobiae bacterium (assembly GCA_963830235.1). Classification (GTDB taxonomy): domain Bacteria; phylum Verrucomicrobiota; class Verrucomicrobiia; order Limisphaerales; family UBA11358; genus UBA11358. The sequence goes on along the minus strand of CAWHLR010000037.1, from coordinate 133,344 downwards.
CAACATCCAATGAATGGTTCAACAGCAACAATTGGAAGTTTGATATTGGATGCTGACTGACAATACGCCGGGTCGGAGACCGGCGCTCCAATTGCAAAATCTTTTCGTGTGATTCGTGTATTTCGTGGTTGATAAAATCAACCTTGCAGCGCGGCGAGCGCTGTTTTCACATGGTCGCGCTTGCCGTGCCATTCAGCGAGGCGCTGCTTGTGTTCTTCCAGAACCTTCGCCGGAACCTTTTGCGCGAAGTTCGGGTTGGCCAGCTTCTGCTCGATCTTGGCAATCTCACCTTCGATTTTTTCCAGCTCCTTTTTCAGCCGCGCGGTCTCGGCTTCCTTGTCAATCAGGCCTTCCAGCGGCAGATACAAATCGCCCAGCTCGGCGCGCACCGTCTTAGTGTTTTTGCCGGGCTGATAACTCGCGCTCACCTCGACCGCCTCGGCGTTGAGCAACAGCTTGAGCACTTCCACGTCGTGCGATGCCAGCTCGCGCGACGGTTTGAGGATGAACTTGATTTTCTTGTTCGCGGCGATGTTCGCCGTGCGACGCAGGTTGCGGCCCTGCGTGACGAGTTCATTTCGCGCCTCGATGTGTTTTTCGTCCTGCCCGGTCAGGCCGTAATGCGATTTGAAATCGTCGTCGAGCGGCTTCGGCCACGGGGCGAACATGATGGTCTTGCCGCCCTGGTTTTCCGGCATGTCCTCGGCGTAACCCATTCCATGCCAGAGTTCCTCCGTGATGAACGGCAGAAACGGGTGAAACAACCGCAGCGTGTGGCTGAGGACGAAATCAATGACGGCCAGGGTGTTGGCTTTGCACGCCTCATCCTCTTTTGTAGGAGACGACGTGAGGAGGCTCTGATCCATTTCCGATTGCCGATTGCCGATTGCCGATTTTTCAGATGGAGCCTCGTTACCTCGGCTGCTACCGGATAAAACGGTTTTGCTCGCTTCAACATACCAATCGCAATATTCACTCCAGAAAAAACGGTAGAGCGTGGCCGTGGCATCGCTGAACTTGTATTCGGCGAACGCGGCGTTCATTTCGCGGATCGCCTGGTCCAGCTTCAGCAGAATCCATTTGTCATCGGACGTAAGAAGCTTGGGATCAATTTCGCCTTGAACCTCGGCGGGCGGGGCGCCCGCCGATGCACCCGGGGCGGGTGCGCTCCCCACCATCTGGCGGAAGCGGCAGGCGTTCCAGAGCTTGTTGCAGAAGTTGCGGCCCAGCTCGACGTTCTGTTCGTCGAACAAGATGTCCTGGCCGAGCGGCGCGCTGCGCATGGTGCCGAACCGGAGCGCGTCGGCGCCGAACTTGGCGATGAGGTCGAGCGGGTCGGGCGAATTGCCGAGGCTCTTGGACATCTTGCGCCCCTGCTTGTCGCGGATGATGCCGGTGAAATAGACGTTCCGGAACGGCATGGCATCTGGGAGGCCGAACTTCGGCTCGCCCATGAACTCGTAGCCCGCCATGATCATGCGCGCGACCCAGAAGAAAATGATGTCCGGCCCGGTGACGAGGTCGGTGGTCGGGTAGAAAGCCTTGAGCGTGGGCGTCTGCTCCGGCCAGCCCATCGTGGCAAACGGCCAGAGCCAGGAACTGAACCAGGTGTCGAGCACGTCGGGGTCTTGGGTGAAACCAAGTTTTTCCAACTCCTTGGCCTCTTCGGGTGATGTAGTCGCGGCGTAAATGTTAAACTCCCAACGAAAAAGCTCCTCATATCGAATGAAAGTGTAATGACCAGGCTTTTTGGAAAGTGAAATCTCCTTGCCTCCGGGTTGTCCGGCAGTTTCCGTTTGAGGGACTATCTCCAATGGGAGGAACTGCGGTTCGACATCGGAGGTCTCACTCCAACGAAATACCCAAACCGGAATCCGGTGTCCCCACCAAAGCTGGCGGCTAATGCACCAGTCCTGGATGCCGCCCAACCAGTGGTCATAAACCTTCGCCCAGCGCTGCGGATGGAAATGCATTTTATCGGAGCGCGGAGCATTGCTCCGCGAGTCCCCATCATCGGTTCGTGCGGAGCAATGCTCCGCGCTCCGCTCCTCCTGCTCCACGCACGCGCGGGATTTTTCCACGCTCGGATATTTCAAAAACCATTGCTCGCTCAGGCGTGGCTCAATCGGCACGTCGGCGCGCTCGCTGAATCCAACGTTGTTCGTATATGGCTCCTCTTTCTCCAGCGAACCAAGCTCGGTGAGCTTTTCCACGGCAACCTTGCGCGCCTTGAAACGGTCCAAGCCTTTCGAAATCCACTCCCGCCAGGTCGTTCATGTGCCCCTTCGCATCAATCACTTCAATCACAGCCAGCTTGTGGCGCTGGCCGATTTCGAAGTCCGCCTTGTCGTGCGCGGGCGTCACCTTGAGCACGCCGGTGCCGAATTCAAAATCCACGTGCTCATCGCCGATGATGGGAATGAGCTTTTGTTCGCGCGGCAATTCGGCGGGCAACGGACGCACGACATGCTTGCCGATGAATTTCGCGTAACGCGGGTCCTTCGGATTCACGGCTACGGCAGTGTCACCGGGGATCGTCTCCGGCAGGGTCGTGGCGATGGTCAAAAATGTTCCCGGCGCTTCGGCAATTTCAACTTTGAAATAATAGAGCGAGCCTTTCTGCTCTTTCATGATCACTTCCTCGTCCGACAGCGCGGTGAGCGAAGCGGGGCACCAGTTCACCATGCGTTTGCCGCGGTAGATAAGACCTTTTTTATAAAGCTCCACGAACACCTTTTGGACGCAGCGCGAGTATTCCGGGTCCATGGTGAACCGTTCGCGCGTCCAGTCGCACGACGCGCCGAGCTTTTTCAATTGCTGGATGATGATGCCGCCGTGTTTTTCCTTCCAGGCCCAGACGCGCTCGAGGAATTTTTCGCGGCCCAGATCGTCGCGATGCCGGATTTCGCCGGATTTCTTCAGCGTTTTCTCCACGACGGTTTGGGTGGCGATGCCGGCGTGGTCGGTGCCGGGCAGCCAGAGGACTTCCTTGCCGTCCATGCGCGCCTTGCGGGCGAGGATGTCCTGGATGGTGTTGTTGAGGACGTGGCCCATGGTGAGCACGCCGGTGACGTTCGGCGGCGGGATGACGATGGAATACGCCGGGCGCTTGGGCGACACGCGCGCCGGGTCGGCGGTGAAGCAGTTCTGCTTCAGCCAGAAGTCATACCACTTGTCCTCGACGGACTGTGGTTCGTAGGCTTTGGGAATTTCAGACATGATCAGGAAATGATTTCAAATTCACCGAACTGGCGGAAGTGTTTGTCAAAAGAAAGGACTTCCTTCAAACCAAGCCGTCGCATGACAACACACGAAAGCGCGTCACACAACGAATATGTTTTGTCCGTCTGGCGGCGGAGCAATTCGAAGGCCTGGTGTTGGTCGGCGTGGATGATGGTTTCGATCTGAACAAGGGGATTGTTGTCAAAATCCCGAACAATCAAATGTTTTTTTTCGGCGTTCCGGGAGAAATGTGCATGGATTTCACACATAACCGGAAGTGTGGTCACAAATCGGGTTTGTTGGCGAAACACAGCGGCCAGAATCCGCCTGGCCTGTTCGTGCGTGTTTTGCCGTTCATTTCGATATGCAATCCAAAAAGAAGCATCGAGAAAAACGTGGCCGTTCATTTGGTTTCGTCCATTTCGGCTATCATTTTGTCGTAAGCGTCTCCGCTGGCACGACTATGGTAATAATCATCGGGCAAAGGCGGCGCCTCAACATACTGACCCTTCACTTTTATCCATTTTTTAGGACAGCCGTACAGGTAATGATCGTGATTGATTGCTTCGTCTTCGTGTCCTTTCCAGTCCGGATCATGCGGCCAGGGACGCAGCATCGGATTATTCGTCCAGGCGTCCTCGGGAATTTCCATTTTCTCATCAATGAAATTCCGGATCACCGCCGCCATCGGCTCATTGCGGCGCCGGGCCTCGGTCTGCACGAAGTCGTACTCATCCCGGTTCAAATAAATCTGCGTGCGAACCATGGGCGCAGCTTGCACCTCATTCGCAACGGCGGATTCCTTCAGTTCCGCGGCAGAACTTTTTTGCGACGGATACTTGATGTGTTTTCGAGCTTTCATGGCGATAACTATACATCGCGATGTATAGATGTCAAGATATCCTCAAAACGACGTTTATTTGCGCAATAGCGCGAATTCCATGCTGTCCACGAGCGCCTGCAAGCTGGCTTCGATGATGTTTTCACTCACGCCCACAGTGCCCCAATCGCGTTTGCCATCGCTGGATTCGATGAGCACGCGCGTCTTGGCGGCGGTGCCGCTTTCTTTCTCAAGGCTTCTATTTGTCGCTTCTATGAATCTCCTATGAAATTCGCTTTCTTTGTCTCTATTTGCTTTTCGAACTATTCGTAATAGTTCTGATTTTCTGGAAGTAAGGATGCGCACCTTATAATCAGTCAATGACACCTTTTTCAATTGCGGAAAAAATTTCACCAACGCCAGGCGCAATGCGCTGTCGAGTGCATTTACCGGGCCGTCCCCTTCGGCTACAGTTTGATGTTTTTCACCTTTGACACGCACTTTGATTGTAGCTTCACAAACGGATTCCTGCGCGTCGCGCCGCATCGAAACATGATATGTCTCAACCGTGAACGGCGGCTCGCGATGTTTCAAAGTTTTTTCGATGAGAAGCGCAAGCGACGCCTCGGCGGCCTCGAATTCGTAGCCGGCATTTTCCAATTCCTTGATGCGATTGAGGATTGGTTTCAACTCCGGCGTGTCGTTCGTGAGCTTGAAGCCGAGTTCCTGCGCCTTCATCACGATGTTGCTGCGGCCTGCAAGGTCACTGATGAGCACGTTGCGCGCGTTGCCGACGAGCGCCGGGTCAATATGCTCGTAGCTCGCCGAGAGTTTTTGCACGGCGTTGACGTGGGTGCCGCCTTTGTGCGCAAACGCGGCGGAGCCGACCCACGGCTGGCGCGGGTTGTGGCGCAGATTCGCGATTTCATCCACAAACTGCGAAAGCTCCTTCAGCTTGCGCAACGACGACGCCGGCACGCAGGTTTTCTTCAGCTTCAACGCCACGCACGGAATGACGCTGACGAGATTGCAATTGCCGGTACGTTCGCCGTAGCCGTTGACGGTGCCCTGCACATGCACCGCGCCGGCTTCGAGCGCGGCGAGCGCGTTGGCCACGCCCAGGCCGATATCGTCGTGCGTGTGGATGCCGACTTTGCAATTCAATTTGCCGAGCGCGACCTTCGTGATGGCGGTGATTTCGTCCGGCAGGCAGCCGCCGTTCGTGTCGCAGAGCACGACGAAATCCGCGCCCGCCTTTTCCGCCGCCTGCCAGGTGGCGAGGGCGTATTCGGGATCGAGCTTGTAGCCGTCAAAGCAATGCTCGGCATCGTAGATGACAAACTTGCCGTGGTCCTTGAGGAAGCGCACGGTGTCGCCGATCATCGCGAGATTTTCTTCCGGCGTGCAGCGCAAGACTTCTTTAACGTGCAGCATGGACGTCTTGCCATAGATGGTCACGACGGGCGTGCCGGCTTCGATGAGCAGGCGCACCTGGTCGTCCTGTTCGATGGGCACGCCCTTTTTGCGGGTGGAGCCGAAAGCGGCCAGCCGCGCGTTTTTGAATTTTTTCTTTTTGGCCTGGGCGAAGAACTCAATGTCCTTGGGATTGCTGCCGGGCCAGCCGCCTTCGATGTAATGCACGCCGAACGCGTCGAGCTTCTCGGCGATGCGGAGTTTGTCCGCCACCGAGAAATTGATACCTTCGCCCTGCGAACCGTCGCGCAGGGTCGTGTCATAGATTTCAACCTGGGGTTTCATAAATGGCCCGTAAAAACGGCGGTCAATATCCCTGAATCCGGCGGTACTGGCAAATCCCAAAACAGGGAGCCATTTTTTTGATTCAGGCAGATGTTGTTTACGCGTGACAAGCTGGCTACAATTTGCCTGCGATTTGGAATAAAAAGTCTCCAGTGCATGATTTTTCTGGAGACCATGTTGCATTCGTGGCGAGGGCAAATATGCGAAAATTCAGCGGCTGGCTAAAGCAGCGTTTCGAAGCTGTTTCCGGCGGGGTTGTCTCACTCCCGGCCATTTTGGGTGCGATTGTTGACTACTACGCCATCCCGCGCATCAACCATCGAGACCCACCCCGCCACCTGAAACAACATTCGGAAACCACAGTCAGCTTGCTCTGCCTTTTTTTGGCCGGTCTGGTTGCGATAATTGATTACCGCTCTGCCCCCCGAGTCAGTTTCACCTTGTTTTACCTGTTAATCGCGGCCTATGCCGCCTGGGGCGGAAGTCGAAAGGCAGGCATTCTTATCGCCCTGGCTAGCTCGTTCGCTTCGTTCGTGGACGAGGTCAATCATAGCTCACAGCTTGGGATTCTTTATTGGAATCTGGGAGTGCAGATCGGCATTTCAGTATTCGTCGTTTTGCTGGTATCCGCTGTCCGCAACCTGACCGAACATCTGGAACAGCGGATCAAGGAACGGACCACCGCGCTGGAACGTGAAATCGGCGACCGCAAGCAAACCGAGGAACAATTGCGCAAAACCATGCAACAGTTGCGTCAACTGGCCGAAAACATCACCGATGCTTTCTGGATGAGAGACTCGGAGGAAACCCGCATGGTTTATGTCAGCCCAGCGTACGAAAAAATCTGGGGGCGCAGTTGCAAGGCGCTTTATCAGTCTCCACACGCCTGGCTGGAGGCCATTCACCCGGAGGATCGCGAACCGGTTACCCAAGCCATGCTCACGAAACAAACCACCGGCGAATATAACCAGGAATACCGCATCGTCAGGCCGGATGGCACGCTGCGATGGATACGCGACCGCGCCTTCCCGATTCGCGACAGCTCCGGCAAGGTCATTCGCATCGTCGGCATCGCGGAAGATGTCACGGACCGGCGCCGGCTGGAGCGTGAAATTCTGGAAATCAGCGACCGCGAACAGGCCCGGATCGGCCAGGATTTGCACGACGGGCTTTGCCAGCAGTTGGTCAGCCTGGGTTTCGACAATCATTCCCTCGAACAACAGCTTGCCGCCCGTGCGCTGCCCGAGGCCGAGGCCGCCGAAAAAATGGGCCAAGTGCTGGATGGCGCGATTACGGAAGCCCGCGCCTTGTCCCGCGGACTTTTCCCCGTGCAACTGGAGGCGGACGGCTTGAGCCTGGCATTGCAGCAACTGGCCGCAAGCACGTGCGCTCGCGCCAAAATAAATTGCCGGATGGACTGTCCGCAACCGGTTTCCGTGCATGACAATGCCGTGGCCACGCATCTTTACCGCATTGCGCAGGAGGCGGTGAACAACGCCGTCAAACACAGCCAGGCCGGTTCGATTTTAATCCAGTTGAAATCCAGCCATAACCGGGTTGAACTGAAAATCAGCGACGATGGCGTCGGTATTTCTGTTGCGCCCGATTCGACCCGCGGGATGGGGCTGCATATCATGAATTATCGCGCCCAGGCAATCGGTGGCGCGTTGAACATTGAACCGGCGCCCAAGCATGGCACCATTGTTTCCTGTTCCGTCCCGCAACCGCGCACTTGAAAATTTATCATGGCCACCAGCAAACCAACCCCATTAGCGCCGCAAAACCTGAAACGTATTCTTCTGGTGGACGACCATCCGATGGTACGCGAACGGCTCACGGAAGTCATCCTGCGCGAACCGGATTTGACCGTGTGCGGCGAAGCCGAGGACCGTTTTCAGGCCATGGAAAAGATCACGGCCACCAGACCACATCTGGCCATTGTAGATCTCACATTGAAACGTTCGCATGGCATGGAATTGATCAAGGACATTCGCAGCCAGCATCCGGATTTGGCGGTGCTGGTGGTTTCCATGCACGACGAAATGCTCCATGCGGAACGGGTGATTCGCGCCGGAGCACGCGGCTACATCACCAAACAGGAAGCCACGCGGAAAATCATGGTGGCCATCCGCACGGTGATGAACGGCGACGTTTATTTGAGCGAGAAAATGGCCGCGCACATTGCCGCCACCGCGGTCGGTCGGGCGCAAGCCCGGCCCAGCCTGCCTGTCAACAGCCTTTCGGACCGTGAACTGTGCGTCTTCGAGATGATTGGCCAGGGACATGGCACGCGCCAGATCGCGGACGAACTGCATCTGGACATGCGGACGGTTGAAACCTACCGCGCCCGCATCAAGGAAAAGCTACATCTCAAGGACGCCAATGACCTTTTGCAACACGCCATCCGCTGGATGCAAACCGAAGGCTCACTATAAATTCAGGCGTCAGAAACAGTTCACTGCAATCGTCTGCTTTCCCGGCTTACGGCGAGCGAAGGCGATAGAAACGACCGGGGTAATTCGTCCATGCTGGATCGCTGAAATAGGATGAACCCCTGATGATCGTGTTGGTTTGTACCGGTTGCCACACGGGGTTGGCAAAATTGGTGCAGGCTTCCAGCACGATGACCAAGCCGCTGGTTCCGGTGATTCTGAACCCGAATATATTCGTCCGCACACCGAAGCTGGCATCCATCTTCACCTGCGGATTCCAAAGCACCGTCGGGCGACCGCCAAACGTCGCGCCCCAGCCCGTAGTCCCTGGCAGGTAATAGACAGTTGTATTATTGTCACCGTAGAACATATCCTCCCCTATGCTGGGGGCATTCCCTTGGAAATAGACGCTGGTTAAGTTGGTGCATTCATAGAACACACAGCCCCCGATACTATTGACGCCGTTGGGGACCGTGACGTTGGTCAGGCTGGTGCAGGCAAAAAACGCGTAAACTCCGATGCTGGTGACGCTGTTGGGGATCGCGACACTGGTCAGACTGGTACAGTAAAAGAACGTCTCGTTCCCGATGCTAGTAACGCTGTTGGGAATCGTGACATTGGTCAGGCTGGTACAGTAAAAGAACATCTCGTCCCCGATGCTGGTGATGCTGTTGCCCATCGTGACGCTAGACAGTCCGATACAGTAAGCAAACGCCCCGTTCCCAATGTTGGTGATGCTGTCGGGGATCGTGACGCTAATCAGGTTCGCACAGCAGACGAATGCATTAGATCCAATGCTGGTAACGCTATTGGGGATCGAGACGCTGATCAGGTTGGTGCAGTCAAAGAACGCCCCGGACCCGATGGTGGTGACTGGCAGGCTATTGATTGTGTCTGGGATGCTCACCGCACCGCCGGAACCGGTGTAGCCCGTGATGGTGATCGTGCCGTTATTGGTGGTGTAAGTATAGTTGGTCGAGGAAGTATTTTGTATCCACAGCATCGCATTGGAGCTAAGAATCGAGCCAAACGCATTGGTCACCAACGCCGCGTAATTGCCCGCCTGTGAAAACTGAACGTTCGTCAGCGTTAATACGCTATTCGTCGCCCCGACGATATTTGTCCCGTTGAAATTCCATTGATAACTCAACGGCGGCACGCCGTCCACCACGACCGTGAAGGTCGCCGTATTACTCACCACCACCGCCTGATTCGTCGGCTGAGTTATGATCATCAGCGAAGGCAATGTCAGGCTGAATACTGTGCCATTGCCTGAACTGCCACCGGACCGGGTGGTTCCATAAAGCACACCATTATACATCATCAATCCGGAGGGACATGCTCCGTCGCTGTTTATATTGGAAACCGTCGCTGAAAAACTTTTTAGCACAGCATAGCCCGTCCCGTCGGTATTGATCCTGAACACCGTGCCATTGGTTGAAACGCCGCCATGCCAAGTCACCCCGTAAAGCGTGCTGCCGCTCAACACCAAGCCGACTTGCGGATTTGCTCCGTCGGGGCCGTTCATAAAGTTTTTAAGAACGCCAAAACCGGTCCCATCCGTGTTGACCTTGAATACGGTGCCGTATCCGAAACTGCCGCCCCAAGTCGCTATTCCATAAAGTGTCCCGCCACTCAAAACCACTTCTTGCTCCTGCAAACTGGAACCATCAAGTGTGTCTGGGAAACCATTGATGATTGCAAAATCCGTTCCATCCGTGTTGACCTTAAACACGGCACCATATGCGCATTGGCCCCATCCTTGCATGGCTGTTCCGTAGAAAGTGTTGGCATTTAATACCAGGCTCGATTCCGACCCGTAAACGTAAAATTCTGGAAAATTGGCAAGGATGGCAAACCCGGCACCGTCCGTAGAGACCTTGAAGAGTTCGGTTCCGGCAATTCCAAACAACGAATTCCCGATTAGCACCAGGCTGGAGTCGGAATAAATATTAGCGAGGACGGCAAAATCAGTTCCGTCTGTATTGATCTTGAACACCGTGCCAGAGCCACTGTCAGTTGTGCCATAAAGCGTGTTGTTGTTCAGTATCAGTCCTCCGGATGGAAATGCTCCGTCGCCGTTAGTTCCTAAAGTTTTAAGTATGGCATAGCCCGTCCCATCAGTGTTGACCCTGTATACCGTGCCATATCCAGTACCAAGATTTATTCCACCATAGCAAGTTGTGCCATAAAGAATGCCTCCGTCCAGTATCAGGCATCCTGCCGGACATGCCCCGTCAGGACTGTTGGTGAAGGTGTGAATCACGTTGAAAGTCTGCGCTGCCAGATTCAACGCTGCCAGCAACATCATGGTTATTGTTAAAACAATATTTTTCATAATTTTCCTTCTCTCCAAATTTCGTATTTAAGATTACCAACCTGGAAGAACTTGTCTGTCAGCGGAGCTACGACACTTTTCGTAGTGTTTGACACTACAAATGAACGGCAAGACTGCTCTGATATCGGCCACTGCCGGGAAGCCGCAAAGCACAGAATCAAAAGACAAATCTGGCGGTTCCGGCGCCGGCACAGCTGCCGGTTAGCGCCGCAGGTGCGGCATCATTGTAGTTTTATCGTCCATTCGATATAAAGCTCCAGAGGAGCGGCATCATCTCAAATCCATGCCGCTCCTACGGAGCTTGGGTGTTCGACGGTTTGATTCTACAAATATACCGCGCCTACGGCGCTGGCATGGGGACCAAGATGGTTTGCGCGCAAAAACCAATTCGTTCACGGAGCCGCCGGCTCGGGCTGGCTGCCGTTGTCCCAATCCGGCGTGTAATTTTTGGTTTTAACGCTGAGTTTCCATTCTCCGCCAACACTTTGCGGGCCGTGATCTGCAGGCCTTTGATTGATTGCGCTTGCGCGTTTTTTTTCACGCCGGCGTCAAAATTTTTCCGGCCGTTGGGTTCCTTGCCGATGGCCGCCTGGCCTTCGGGGCTGAAACAGGCAAAAAGCTGGTCACCGTCGCCGTTGTTCGCGGCCAAGAACATGGATTGAAGGGTGGCTTCCGGCGTCGCGTAACCCGCAAAGGCCAGTTGCTTCCGGTCCAGGTATTGCCCGTCGCCATTCCCCGCCGAATGGATCGCGCCGTTGTGCGAGGTGAATTTCCAGATCAGAAAGGGGAAGGCGGCGGCGAGAATGACCGCGACGACAATTGCGATTACGATTTTCAGATTATTTTTCATGGCAGCAGCCCCAAGGCGACAACGAGGAGCGGTTTGATTGGACGTTTGATCATGTTATCAATCTCCGGGTCATGGTTTGTCCCCGGTTCCCATCAATCAGAATACACACCAGGCCGGCGGAAGTTTCAAAAATCAGACCGCTGCGCCAAGTTGGCCTGAAATCTTAATATAACCCTGTTTTTTGCGAATTATTACTTATTTAGATAATTGCTAATAACTGCGTGACAAGCAGTTCGGCGGTGGTTATTTATTTGTCACATTTTTTCCAATATGAGCAAGCAAATCAACTTCACGCTGCGCGAGCAGGACATTCCCACCCAATGGTACAATCTTCTGGCGGATTTTCCGGAACCGCTGCCCCCGCCGCTGCATCCGGGCACCAAACAGCCGATCCCGCCGGAGGCGCTGCTCGCGATCTTCCCGGAAAATCTCGTGAAGCAGGAAATGTGTCCCGACCGCTGGGTGCCCATTCCCGAAGAGGTCCGCGACATTTACACGCTCTGGCGGCCCACGCCGCTGCTGCGCGCGGTGCGGTTGGAGAAGGCGCTCAAAACGCCAGCGCACATTTACTACAAATACGAGGGCGTCAGCCCGGCGGGCAGTCACAAGGTCAACACGTCCGTCGCCCAAGCCTATTTCAACAAGGTCGCCGGCACCAAACGTCTCGCCACCGAAACCGGCGCGGGCCAGTGGGGCTCGTCGCTCGCGTTCGCGTGCAAGCTCTTTGGGCTGGAGTGCAATATCTATATGGTCAAGGTCAGCTACGACCACAAACCGTATCGCCGGATGCTCATGCACACCTGGGGCGCGACGGTTCATCCCAGTCCGAGCAACCAGACCGAATACGGGCGCAAGCTGCTGGCCGAAGACCCGCATTGCCCCGGCAGCCTTGGCATCGCCATCAGCGAGGCGATTGAAGACACCGCCACGCATCCGGACACGAAATACTCGCTTGGCAGCGTGCTCAACCACGTTTGCCTGCATCAAACCGTCATCGGCCAGGAAACCATCAAGCAGATGGAAATGGCCGGCGAGGAACCGGATGTGATCTTTGGCTGCTGCGGCGGCGGCAGTAATTTTGCCGGGCTGACCTTTCCGTTCATCCACAAAAAAATCACGGAGAAAAAGAAGTATCGCATCGTCGGCGTGGAACCGTCGGCCTGTCCGTCGCTGACGAAAGGCGAGTTGCGCTACGACTTCGGCGACACGGCGGAGACGACGCCGTTGCTGATGATGTACACGCTCGGCCACAAATTCATGCCGCCGTCCATTCACGCGGGCGGGTTGCGTTATCACGGCATGTCGCCGATGGTCAGCCATGCGCTCAAGCTGGGTCTAATTGAAGCCCAAGCTTATCATCAGACGAGGGTTTTCGAAGCCGGGACACTTTTCGCGCAGACGGAGGGCATTGTGCCGGCGCCGGAATCCGCGCACGCGATCGCCGCGGTGGTGGACGAAGCCGTGAAAGCCCGCGAAGAGGGGAAGAAGCGCGTGCTGCTGTTCAATCTGTCCGGGCACGGCCTGCTCGACCTGAGCGCGTACGAAACCTATCTCTCCGGCAAAATACAGGATGTTTAAACCCCAACTCCAACATTCAAAAAAACAACCATGAAAACTCGAATCCAATTCCTAATCCTGGCCGCGTCACTGGCGGCGTTGCCGGGTATTTTGCAGGCCCAACCCTCGGCCCATTATGTGCCAGGCTCCGAAGGCATCAAAGGCGCCTCGCTGCCGCCGCCAGGAGTTTATTTCCGCGACTACAATTACTTCTACTGGGCCGACGAGAACAATGGCCCCACCGGCCAAAAAGGTGGTCCGCCCAACTTCGATGCCTTTACTTATGCGAACATTCCCCGTGTCATCTGGATCACGGACACGAAGTTCCTTGGCGGGTACATCGGTGTTGACGGCTTGTTGCCGCTCGTGGATCAACATGTGAGGGCCGGGGGATTTGACAGCACCACTTTTGGCATTGGCGACTTTTTTGGCGAAGGCACGCTTTCGTGGCATATCAAGCAGTTTGACTTTGCCGTCGGCAGCGGTGTTTGGGCGCCCACGGGCGATTCCGCGGCCCCGCCCACCACGCGCGTCGGTGCGGGCTATTGGACGTTCATGGAAACCGCCGGAGCCACCTGGTATATTGACGAGGAAAAAACCTGGGCGGTGTCGGCGTTGAACCGATACGAGTTCAACACCGAACAACGCGACACGCACGCCACGCCCGGAGAGGCCTACACACTGGAATGGGGCGTCAGCAAGAGCGTGTGCAAAGAAGCCGACCTTGGCGTGGTGGGTTATTACCAGCAACAGGTGACCCCCAACAGCGGCTCGCCGGCCAGCAGCCGCAACCGCGTGGCGGCCGTCGGCCCGGAAGTCAGCTTCATGTTCCCAAAGCAGATGCTGTTCATCTCGCTCCGTTACAATTACGAATTCATGGCGGAGAGCCGGGCGCAGGGCAACGCCGTCACATTGACCCTTACGAAACGATTCTAAACCGGTTGTCATAATATAACCCTTACGGGCCGGCAGGTTGCCGGCCCTTTTTAATTCGGGAGAGATGGCGGGGCAACTGTTGCGATTTCCGGGCACTGGACTAGATTGCCCGATGGAAGTTTCCGGGAAAATTCAATGCCCGTTCTGCGGGCAGGCATTTGACCTGGTGGTGGACACGAGCGTATCGAGCCAGCAGTTCACAACAGACTGCGAGGTGTGCTGCCGGCCGTTCGAGGTGTTCGCCGAGTGCGAACCGGGCGAAATTCTGAGCTTGGACGTGGCGGCAAATTGAGGCAGCCTGCGTGCGATGCATAATTTTACCAACACCGTTCTCTGGATTTACATCGTCCTGCTGCTCGTCGGCGGGCTGATCGGATTTTTCAAGGCGAAGAGCAAGGTGTCGCTCATCTCGTCGTCGGTGTTTGCGGCAGTGCTGGTCTTGACCCAAACCGGCATTTTCAAACCGTCGGTGTCGCTCATTCTGGTAAACGTGCTCCTGGCGGCATTGCTGGTGGTGTTCGCCATGCGGCTGGCCAAGACGAAGAAATTCATGCCCAGCGGCTTGATGCTGGTGTTGACGATGCTGACGCTGGCGCTGCGGAACATTTTCAAGGGCTGATGATTTGGCGCGAAGATGGAGGGTGAAAGATAGAAGATGGACTGCAAATTTAACAAAGTGCGGCGTCTGTTCCATCCTCCATTCTCAATCTTCCATTCCCGCTTCGTCGCGTGAGCCGCCGCCGGGCCGGGTGAAATTCCTTGCGCAGACGGCTTCTAATTCGTAACTTATATTTCCTTTTTGATGCACCCATAGCTCAATTGGATAGAGCGTCTGACTACGGATCAGAAGGTTATAGGTTCAACTCCTATTGGGTGCGCCATTCTCCGAAACCCTGGCGCGATTTCTCCGAACCGCCCCCGCCCATGAAAACCGCCCTTCGGGACTATGTCTTTCCCGTATGCAAGTGAGATTTGAGACTTATGGGATGTTCACCCCAGTTGAAATTGGACCGCCGTATGCTATTATTTGACCCGTGAAAAACAGGTTTGAATTATCCTTTGGTGGAGAATCAAAAAGCCCGACAAATCGGTTTAGGATTCGCCGGGCGTGTAGGAGTTGGAATGTCCCGTTTATTTCAATTGGACATTCAATGCGGGCTGATATGCCCCAATCAGCTCCGCCTCAATCCTGTCCCGGTTGGCCGCCAGCGGAACCACCATCGCATGGACATGGGTGGCCCCCAGCCGAACCGCCGCAGGCCAATTCTCATGGTTGGGAATCCGATCTTGGAAGCTTTTAGCCTGTCCAATATAGAACGCCCTCCAGCGGCCTTGCGGAGTGATGCCTGCGAAAACGTAGATTCCCGCTACGTCATTCCATGTTGTTCTTTCGGAGTCATAAACCCCGAACTCGTAATATAACCATTTAGTGGTCATAGTTTTTGTGTCTTTAGTTTCGTTAGAACCCCTGTTTACTGCTTGACACCAAGGCCGGAATGAGGGAAGATGCTGTTGTACACAGTAATAACTTCCTAACCATCCCGACCCCGGCGCAACCCTATGCCCGGAGTTGTTAAGGCACAGGAAATCTTGAGCGCCGCCCGCAGTCCAATGCTGGCGGCGTTCGACATTTCAATCTCAAAGAACAAAAAACCGTTCAGTCTCTTAAAGCCTCGACGGGGAGGTGTCGCTCCTCGCGGAAACAACAGACTGAACGGTGCTACCCAAATCAATATGTCAAAACCGCCCTCGGCTTTAAGGCCGGAGAACCACCATTCCTTGTGGTTCTATATCGAACATCACCACAATCGCCGAAAATTGCAAATAGCCTTCGTAACTTTTTAGGACAGGTTTGTATAATAATTAGACAATCTTCTTACGCTCGCCGAGCGGCGGCAACCAGTTTTGTCCTTACCCACTTTGTTTTGCCAATGCCGGACTCTTTCACGGCCTGCATGATTTCGTCGTATTCGGGCGGCGATAGCCGCGTGGAAATGAATTTCCCGCGCTTTTCCCTTTTCGGGAGTGTTGGCCTGCCCATTTTGGTTTCGGTTGTCATACTAAATGTGTCACTTTTTATCTTGACGGAAACTACATTATGTGTCACCTTTAGTCAACATGAAAACGAAATTCGATGCGGACGACCTGAATCTGGTTTCGCTGGCGAAGGAATACTCAAACGAGAAAAAGGCGCGCAAGCTGTTTGAAGCGTTGCGCTGGCCGGGCGGCAAACCGATTTGCCCGCATTGCGGGTTTGAGGAAACTTACAAGCTGAAATCCAAACGGGACAGCAAAACCAAATTGAGGGCGGGCGTCTATTGTTGCGCGGCGTGCCGCAAGCCGTTCACCGCCACCGTTGGCACAGTGTTTGAAAATTCACATGTGCCAATTTCAAAAATCCTGATGGCCATTTTCATTCTTTGCTCATCTAAAAAATCCATAAGCGCATTGCAACTTTCTCGGATGATAAGAACAACCTACCGGACGGCATGGTTTCTGGCGCATCGCATTCGCTTCGCAATGGCAACCGATTTGGAAAAAGCACCACTCTTGGCCAATACCTGTGAAGCAGATGAAACGTGGGTCGGGGGCGCGGGTGACATCGCATCTCGCAATGTCCGGCAAACGATTGTGGCGTTAATTGTCGAGCGAGACGGGCAGGCCCGCACGCGGGTTATTCCAAGTGTCACGGCCAAAAACGTCGGAAAGTTTTTGAACGAATGCGTGAGCAAATCAGCCACAGTCAATACGGATGAGCATTTCGCCTACAAATTGGCCCTGAAAGATTTTAAGCGCCATGATTGCGTGAATCATAGTAAATATGAATATGCCCGGCACAATCCTGACGGAACTGTCAGCCATATTAACACCGGGGAGAGCTTCTTTAGCTTGCTAAAGCGCGGAGTTTTTGGGGCGTGGCATTGTGTGAGCCGCGAGCATCTTCCCAAATACGCCAGCGAATTTGAATTCCGATGGAACACGCGCAAAGATACGGATGGCAAGCGGATGGAAAAATTTGTTCCAATGGTTGAAGGCAAGAGGCTTCTGTATCGCCAACCCGCCAACTGAATGCAACTGTTAGGCAAAGGCCATCCAATCGCTTGGCTTGTCAGGAGCAAAGCGGAGAGTATGGCCGATCTGGAAGACCGGCTGAAATTCAACCCTCTTTGGGAACAGGGCATTTCCCGTCAGGCAATCAGCCAGCACCGCCTAAAAGAACAAGGCCGTTGTCCACGATGCGGCAGGCGGCGGAGAAAATTCCTCATTTGCTATAAATGCCGGATGAAAGTCCGCAAATGGCGGAAACGTATCAGGAACCGCAAATTGACTTCGCGTAATTTTCGATTAATTGTGAAAAGTGAGTAATCGTTTTTTTTCTTTTGTTTTTGGCGATACCGGCGATGATTCTGCCATGTCTGAAATTCAATCGTTTCGGATTAAATACGACGGCGAAGCGTTTTCCGATCACACCATAGACGTTAATGACCTTGCGCCCGCGTTGTTGGCTTTGGGCGATTTGATGCAGGAGGCGAATCGCATCGCAAACCATGACACTTCAAAAGTTTCAATCAAGGTAAAAGCGACGGAAACGGGTTGCTTCCAAATTTCAATTCAAGCAATCCAAGATATTTATACCAATTCGGTTGCTGTTCTGGCCGGAGAAAAAGTCACAGCGATTTCAAATTTAACCAGCATTATTTGGTGGGCAACAGCAACAAGTTGCGGGGTATTTTTTTTGATAAAAAGACTGCGCGGGAAAAAGGCGCTAAAAGCACGCGAAACGGATGCGGGGGAAATAGAAATCGAAACTGATTCTGGTGTTGTAAGAGTTTCAAAACTTGAATGGGAAATGTATCAATCGCCCCAAGTTCGCAGGGCAATTTATGGCATCCTCAGACCGCTAGAAAAATCCGGCGTGGAAAAGGTTGATTTCATAAATTCGGAAGAAAAGACCGTCACGGTTACAAAGAACGAAGCCGCGCTTTATGTGCCGCCGTCTGAACAAATTGAGCCTTTGCCGGATATTCCGCCGCGCGAAACTTACGTTAATGTGGTTCACATGTGGTTCAGGGGTGGCAATAAATGGAAATTTAGCGAGGGCGGAAAAGGCGGAAATGAATGGTCTGCCGAAATTAAAGACCAAAAATTCATTGAAGAACTCCTAAAAGGGCAGCGCACAATTGGAGCAAATGACTTTTTGAAAGTGCGGGTCAAGCAAACACAATTCCGGGAGGGGTCAACAATTTTGTCCGAATATGAAATTCTCGAAGTGTTGGAACACAAAAAGGGCTATGAACAGATGCCGCTAACTTGACCTATGCCCAAAGCCATTGATTTGAGACTGCAAGGCGTGAAATTTGAGGACGCCTTGAAGCGTATTATTTCCGCCCCGCCGATGCCTGAAAAGATAGCCAAAAAAGAGGCTAAAAAGACCCTCAAAAAATTGCGGCGAAATTAGGCCAATTCTGCCCGCATAAACATTGGTTTTCTTAAACTTTCTGCATACGGGAAAGGCATAGTCCCGACCGCCCTTTGTCCCCAGCACTGGCGACATGCAAAATTTGGGATTGGGGGTATTATGACCTTGGTTTTAGAGTTGTTCTTGTTCTCGTAGTGTGTAAGAAAAGGCCGGATGTGGTGTCCGGCCTTTATCTTTTTAACTGCCACACTGTGAAAACCTGGCTAACCAGCGAGGATCGAGAAATTGTCCGGCAACGTGAGGAATTGCGGGAAAACTAGGGCGCGGCGGGAACAAACTTTCCGGCCGCTTCGTGATACGGTTGGTGGGCGCGATACAAAACCAGCAGTCTCTGGTTTTTCTCAAGCAAATCCGGCTCACCCGCCGCCGTGGCCAGCGCGCAAGCTTTCTCCCCCGCCGCAATGGCATCGTCATATCGTCCCGCCTCGGCGCAGGCTGCCGCCAGGGTGCCGATGAAGGGGGCCACGCCATGGTGGGTTAGTTCGCAGGCGCGCCCGGCATATTGGACGGCTTGAACTCCATCCCGGATGTGTGCGTCCGGACAGGTCGCCAGCAGCCAGGCCAGATTGTTCAGGACACTTGGGGAGTCGGGCTTGATTTGCAGCGCCAGTTGGTACTGGTTGATGGCTTCCTCCACCCGGCCCTTTTGGAGCAGAATGTTGCCAAGGGTGTAGTGGGCCTTGGCATTATCGGGTGTGATTTGCACAACCTTTTGGTAATGAACAATCGCTTCGTCCACCCGGCCCTTTTGGAGCAGCGCGTAACCGAGGTTGTTGTGGGCTTTGGCGTTGTTGGGGTTGATTTGCAGCGCCTTTTGGTAATGAACCATTGCTTCGTCAACACTGCCCTTTTGAATCAGCGCGCGGCCCAAGTTGTTGTGGGCTTCCGCGTAGTCGGCGTTAATCTGTAGCGCCTTTTGATAATGGGCGACCGCCTCGTCCACCCGGCCCTTTTGGAGCAGAACGTTGCCAAGATTGTTGTGGGCCTCCGCGTAGTCGGGTTTGAGGTCCAGCGCCCTTTGGAAATGAACCATCGCTTCATCCATCTTGCCTTTTTGGATCAAAACGTTGCCGAGGTTGTTGTGGGCTGGCGCGTAGTCAGGGTTGATTTGCAACGCTTCTTGAAATTGAACCATCGCATCCTCCACCCGGCCCTTTTGGAGCAATGCGTTGCCGAGGTTGTTGTGGGCAATCAAATTGTCAGACGTGCAGGCCAGCGTGCGGTTCCACAGCGATTCGCTGTTTCGCCAATACGAAACCTGTGTCCGCGCGCAAAAAATCAAAGCCACCAGAATGCCCGTGGCAAGTCCGCCCAGCACCTCACGGCGGTGACGCCAGCCGGTGCTCAGTTCCGCCACCGCCCAGGTCAGCAACCAATACAATCCAATCTGCGGCAGATACGTGTAACGATCCGCCCTCGCCTGCGTGCCCACCTGCACAATCCCGATCACCGGCGTCAGCATGATGAGATACCACAACCACCCGGTCAAAAAATAGGGACGCCGGCGGCCCAGGACAAAAACGCCCGCGGATATGCCGGCCAACAAAATCAGTGACAGCACCACTCCTGAAACCCCAACGTCCCCGGGTGCAAATGGGTGCAAAACCGCCAGATTCGACGGCCAGAACATCTGATCCAGGTAGGCCGCATAGGAGATCGCGGCATTGCCCAAGCGCAATGGCAGGGAATACTTCTCGAACGGCTGGATGGCCTTGGTCTGGGCATAAATCGTGACCGCACACGAGGCAACGGCCAGTCCGAGCAGAGGCAGCTTTTCAAGCAGTAAATGGTTGATCTGAGGCGTGAGACGTGAAACGTGAGACGTGAAACGTGAGGCGTGAGGCGTGAGGCGTGAATCAGAGCCCGCCACCCGCCACCCGTCACTTGTCACCCTTCCAAGCGGCCAGTAGTCCAGCAGCAGCAGCACCAGCGGCAACGTCACCAACATCGGCTTGCACATCAGACCCAACGCAAAAAACAACAGCACCAGACAGTAGAAACGTGAAACGTGAAACGTGAAACGTGACGAAGCGGGGTCCGGTCGTGTCACTTGACACCTGCCACCCGTCACCCGCGCGTAGCGCGTGTACGCCCAGAGGGTCAGCATGAAAAACAGCCCGCTGAGCACATCTTTGCGTTCCGACACCCACGCCACCGATTCCACCCGCAGCGGATGAATTGCAAACACCGCCGCCACAAACGCGCTGCGCCACAGGAATCCCGTCATCCGCCGCAATATCAGAAACAGGAGGATCACCGTAACGGTGTGCAACAAAACGTTTGTCAAATGATGCCCCCCGGCCTTCAACCCATACAACTGGCAGTCCAGCATGTGGGACACCATCGTCAGCGGATGCCAGTTGAACGCCACGATATGGGTGAAGGCCCACTCGACTCCTTTCAGGCTCAGCCCGTGGGCAACCGTGGAATTTTCATATACGTACACCTGGTCGTCGTAATTGACGAACTCATGCCCCAGCGTCTGGCCAAAGACCACCCAGACAATCCCCGCCAGAAAAATGCAAACACCGGGGACCAGCCAGCGGTCATTCCCGCCGGCCGCGGGGCTTTCGGATTTCAGCGAGCCGGAGCCTTTCCCTTCCGGCATTTCACCGGCCGGCGAAGCGGGCAGGCTTGACTGTAGGGCAGCGACTTTTTTGTTCGATCTACCGCTCATGAAAATGGACCGAAATGCGATTTTCGATTGCATAGTACGAATTTTTTGTTACCTAATCGAGAGCAAACAACAAATTCAAATTCCCATGGCAAAACTATTTCTCGGACTTGACTCCAGCACCCAGAGCATCAGCGCGGTGGTCATTGACTGCGACCGCCGCAAGGTCGTGTATGACAAATCGCTGAACTTCGACCAGGCGCTGCCGCAATACAAAACGCAAAACGGCGTCCTGCCCAACCGCAATCCGCTGGTCAAGCACAGCTCGCCGCTGATGTGGGCCGACGCGCTGGATCGACTGTTCGCCGTGATGAAAAAGGACGGCGTCAAGCTCGGCAGCATCCTTGCCATCAGCGGCAGCGGCCAGCAGCACGGCTCGGTTTATTTGAATGACCAGGCCGCCAGCGTGCTGGCGAACTTGGACCCCAAAAAATCGCTCGTCGAAAATCTGCGCGGACTGTTCTCGCGCAAAACCTCGCCCATCTGGATGGATTCCTCCACCGCCAAGGAATGCGCGGAGATTCGCAAAAAGCTCGGCGGCATCAAGGCCACCGCCACGGCCACCGGTTCTGACACGTTCGAGCGTTTCACCGGCCCGCAAATCCGCAAATTTTACAAGACCGAACCGAAGGCCTACGCGCAGACAGACTCCATCGCGCTGGTCAGCTCGTTCATGGCATCGCTGCTCGCCGGCAAAATCGCGCCGATTGACCACGGCGACGGCGCGGGCATGAACCTGATGGACATCCAGAAAAAAAACTGGCATCCGAAGGCGCTGGATGCCACCGCGCCCAACTTGCGGAAAAAACTGCCGCGCCTGGCCGAATCATGGCACTTCGTCGGAATGGTCAGCCCTTATTTCGTAAAAAAATACGGCGTGAATCCCCGCGCCCAAACCTTCGCCTGGTCGGGCGACAATCCGTGCAGCGTCATCGGCCTCGGCCTCATCAAGGCGGGCATGGTCGCCATCAGCCTCGGCACCAGCGACACCTTCTTCGGCTCGATGAAGCATTGCCAGACCGACGCGAATGGCGAAGGCCACGTGTTCGGTTCACCGACGGGTGATTACATGACGCTGATTTGTTTCAAAAACGGGTCGCTGGCCCGCGAAAAAATCCGCGACGCCTACGGCATCAAGGATTGGAAAAAATTCGGCGCGGCGCTGACGGCGACGAAGCCGGGTGGCAACGGCGGAATCCTGCTGCCGTGGTTCGACGCGGAAATTGTTCCGCGCGTGAACAAACCCGGCATCCACCGTTTCGACCTCGACAAAAAGGACGCCGCTGCCAACTGTCGCGCCATCGTCGAAGGGCAAATGATGTCCATGCGGCTGCACTCGCAATGGATGAAAGTCGCGCCCGATTGCATTTACGCCACCGGCGGCGCGTCGGACAACGTGCCGTTGCTGCAGGTGATGGCCGACGTGATGAACTGCCGCGTTTTGCGCATTGAAGTGGCCAAGAGCGCCGCGCTGGGCGCCGCGTTGCGGGCCGCGCACGGCTGGCTGGTTCACGCCGGGGAAAAACCGAAATGGGAAAAAATCGTCGCCGGTTTCACCAAACCGATTCCCGGCAGCGAAATCCGTCCGAATCCGAAGGCCGCCAAGGTTTATGACCAGCTGATTAAAAAATACGCCCGCTGTGAACGCGAAGCGTTGAAAAAATTGGTTAGTATTCATTGCGTAAATCAAGCAGCGTTCAAATCGTGACCGAAGCTGATTCTGCTCATTGAAGCAGCGTATCGGTGTGGTGCGGGCAGTTTTTACCATCGGTCAAAGCAAATAGCCGCGCTGCAAGCCAAATGAAACGCCGCCCTCCCAATTCGCCGTTAGATGTGCTCTAACCGTGTTGAACAAATGTTCGACGACGTCAAGATAAACAGGGTTCTTTTCGTAATCCGGTAGAAAACGAAATTCCCGGTCTGTGTTCTTCTGTTTCCGCAGGACGTAAATCTGGTCCACTTTGAATTTTCGGAGGTTCACGTTGCCGGTCAGTTTGAGCCATTCGGAAACCACGAGGTAAAGCGCGTTTGGATTCCGGAACTTGAGTTGTTCGGCAGCCGTTGAAGAGCCTTCCAGCATAGTTTTGTCCAGATAGGTTTTGCACTCAATGGCAACTGCCGGGATTTGAAAGTGATGTATTTCGCCTTTTTCCTGGCCGGCGCAGTTCAATGACACACTGACGCTCACCCCGATGGCAAAATCATGGTCTTTTCTCTCGATGCGCGCGTATGGCAATTCGAGCATTGCCCCATAGTTGGGCGGCATGAAGAATATGTCCTTGAACGTGTGTGCCTTGCCGATGAGCGCCCGGTCTGTGAATTCGCCGACCAAATCGCGGAACAGGTAGTAGATGAATTCCTCCAACACCGACGAATGAAGATTGGAGCGCGAATCGAACTTTTCCGCATACTTCTGCTGGTCAATGAAATCTTTGTAAGTGGTGAAAAGGGCGACACGCTGACGAAGAATTTCCGCATCCTTCGGAATTGCCGTTTTCGTCGGGCCTTTCAAGCCCGTGTTGGCCTTTTTCCAGACATCATATTGCTTGCGAATCTCTCGTAGGAATTTTCGAGACTCCGCGTCAGCGTATTTAGCTTCAGCTGTTTCCTTCTGATGCAAATTGTCACCGTGAACATGCATATTCGATTCCCGCTTCGATTTTCACTTGGGCCAACAGGTTGTCAGCCACTGCCTTTGCCAGCAACGGCGGCACAGCATTGCCGATTTGGTTGTATTGGCAAAGATGTTTCTCGTCCGTGCGGCCTTCACGAGCCAGCAACTTGTGACTGACAACCGTCGGCTTGCCTTTGAACACAAACCGATCTGGGAACGATTGCAGCCTCGCGCCTTCGCGCGAGGTGAAATTCCGATGCTGATACGGATGAACGAAGTTCGCGTAAAACGAAGCAGGAATTGTGTGACAAGGCCGGTCAGGGTGCATCCGGCGATTGTTCTGGTCATAAACCTTGCCCGAAATCTTGCCGTTACCGTTGCGTTCCAATGGCCGGAGATGTTGAGCCACATCGGAAACCGACTGGCCGCACGACATCGAAGCAAACCGCTCAATCATGCGCTTCGAATGACGCATGGCCGTATGATTCCAAAGCTTGTCACTGCCCTCTCTCAACTGGCGCTGATAATCGTTGTCCGGCGCTTGCGTGTAATTCTGAACCTCGCTGCCTTCGCCAGCTTCCAAGGCGGGCAAATCGGAAATTGCTTCCCACAAAGTCGGGCAACACTCCAACGCGCCGCCAAACAAATCGCCCACACCGCCTCGAACACTGTGCGTCGCGCTGGGGAATGGCCTTTCCAGTTCGAGAGTGGACGCGACAACAAACAAGCGCTTCCGAATTTGCGGGATGCCAAAGTCCGTTGCTTCAAGCACTCTGTGCGCGACGTGATAGCCCAAATCGGTCAACTCCCGCTTAATAATTCCCAAAACAGATTCTCCGTGATGCGTTCGCGCGTTTTCGATGTTCGGAACATTCTCCATGATGACAAAATCCGGTCGCAACGCACTGGCCACGCGCAAAAATTCGTTGAACAGGGAATTTCTTGGGTCGGTCGGATCGCCAGCGGTCTTGCGACATATCGAGTAGCCCTGACACGGCGGGCCACCCAGCAAAATGTCTGGCTGGCGGTCGGCGAAAGTGTCGCGCAGTTCATCATTGGTGATCAACTGAATGTCCCGCGTGATGGCCAAAGCATCCTTGTGATTGTAGGCAAACGTCTGGCTCGCCCACGAATCAATTTCGATTCCGCCGACAACCCTGCACCCTGCGAGTTCAAATCCCAGACTGAAGCCGCCCGCACCGGCGAAAGTGTCCAGAACATTGAGTGCTTTTCTCCTGCTCGTGCCGTCGTTGTTGATGCGATAGGGCGGCGCGTCCTCATGCAGCACAGCAACCCTGCTTTGCTGACGTTTGGCTCTACCAACGCTTTTGGTTTTCTTGGGCATTTATTCCGTGCTTTCGGAATAATACCAACTTTATTGCTGGCATCAATGAGGATGACGCAAGAATCTATCGCCCTCCGCGACGTGTGCTTTTGCATCGAAAGATTTACAGAGCCGGCTTATGGCGTTGCTAAACGGCCCACGACTTCCATTTCGGCCAGCGCAGCGGATTTTCCGCCGGACACACAAGTAAAGGTCACGCGCAGGAAACGTCCGCTCACAACCTGTTGCGCAACGTCGGTGCGCACTTGGTCGGTGCTGTTATTTTGGGTTTGGTCGGCGACCAGCTTCCAGCCGGTGCTGCCGTCGTTGGAAATTTCGATGCGGTAACGCCAGTTGGCTTCCGCCGGAAAGGTCAGCTTGGTTTGGCTGACCGTCACCATGCGCTCCAGGTCCACGCTCCACCACGCATTGGTGTCGGCGGCGCTGGCCTGCCAGTATGTGGCGGCGTTGCCGTCGTTGCCGAGGCTCGCGTTGTGGCCGGGCGCTTCACTGCTGGCTTGCGTCGGATTTTGGAAACCGAAAACGGAATTCGTTTGCGTCGCCGGAACCGGCACGAGCCGCCCTTCGTAGCGCACATACGGGCGCGGTTTCACCGGCGGCGTTTTGCCGGCAATAAATTTGGGTTCACCCAGGGAATTGATCGTGATCGTTGCATCCGCGAGTCCGGGCGAGGTGGCGCGGATGATGGTTTTGCCCGAAAAGTAGGAGCGAAATTCCATCGCCGCCGCGCCGTCGCGGATGGCAATGTCGGAGTTAGGGGCAAATGTGATGGATGGCCCGGTCGGAAATTCGCCCGGCCCGGATTCAATCGTCAGTGTGACCAGCGGAGAATTGCTCAAGGCCCTGCCCGCAGCATCCACGATGGTGACGATGAGTTGCGCGTCGTCCGTGCCGTCAACGCTTTTGAGCGTCGTCTTGTCCGCCGTCAGCCGCAATCCGGCGGGCGTGCCGGAGGCGGGCCAATCGGGCGGCGGGATGTGCCGGTATTCGTTGCGATACCAATACCACTGGCGCTTGGGCAGCCGGAAGTAATCCACCATGCCCATGCACCCGAAATGGCCGGCGATGCTGCCGTGATCAAAAGCGCACCAGAGCGCCTGGCCGCTGCGCCACGGAAATTGTTCCGACTGAAGATCGCCCCAGCCCGGTTCGTAGTTGCCCGGCCGGTCGGCCACCGTCGAGCCATATTCGGAAACCACGTTCGGAATGCCGGGATTGATGAACAGCCTCGCGCCATCGCCGTTGTAGCCGGCAATATCGCCAAGTTTGTCAATGTCACCGCGCTGGCAGCCGCCAATGGCCGCGGGTCGCGTGGGATCAAGTTCGTGCGAAAGCGCCACGAGCTGTTTCAGAAGTTCCCGCACCTTGGGCAGCGTCGAACCTTGGGTGAAGAACACTTCGTTATCCATGCTCCACACGATGATGCTCGGATGGTTGCGGTGGATGCGGATCATGTCCCGCAGACTGTTCTTGACGCTTTCATCAAAGGCCGGTTGATACTTTGACTCCGGCGGATAAGCGCTGCTGCCCCAGGGATTCTTGAAACCCGCCGTGCCCCAGAAACAATTTTCCGACCAGAAAAGAACGCCCAGCCGGTCGCAGGCCTCCGCGAACGCCGGAGCGTGCGGATAATGCGAGCCGCGAATGAAATCAAAGCCCGCGTCCTTCACCAGCTTTACGTCGCGGTAAAAACCGCTGTCCGCCACGGCGTCGCCCCAGCCCGCATGATCCTGATGCGCGTTGACCCCTTTGAAATAGTAATGTTCGCCGTTCAGAAAAAATCCCTGATCCGCCGTCCACTTGAACCAGCGGAAGCCGAACGGCGTTGTAAATTCATCCGCGGTTTTTTTGCCGTCATAAACCCTGCTCACCGCGGTGTAGAGAAACGGGTGATCGGGATGCCACAGCTTTGGTCTGGCAATGGGCGACGTGGTCTGGTCAACAGTCACCGTCGTTCCGGGGGGAACGGATTGCTCGGAAGAAACGCTGGCGACCGTTTTTCCGTCCAGATCAAGAATATCCGTCTTGAGCCTGCACTGCTTGGCGGTCGGGCCATCGTTGCGAATTTCGGTCTTCACATTCACCATGCCCGATTCCACCGAAAGCTTTGGCGTGGTGACGAACGTGCCGTACCAGGTGACGTGCAGCGGCCCGGTCACGACCAGCCGGACATCGCGGTAAATGCCGCCGCTGAAAACGTGTTCGCCGGCGCGCGGGGCGAGTTCCGGATTCCAACGGTTGTTGAGCCGCACGGCCACCACGTTGTCGCCGGTTTTCACCGCATCGGTGATGTCCAGGGAAAATCCCGTGTACCCGCCCTGGTGTTCGCCGAGGCGCCGGCCGTTCACAAAAATTTCCGCATCCTGAAACGCGCCGTCAAATTCGAGGAACAGCCGCCGGCCGGCCCATTTCGCCGGCACCTTGAAATGTTTCCGATACCAGCCGGAACCCACGTAGAATTGGTCGGAGAGGAAATAGGGAAGGCTGAACGAATGGGGCAGTCCGATGTCATCCCACTGCGAATCATCATAACCGGCAACCTCCGCTCCAGGCGGGTCGCCCAGCCGGAATTTCCATTCGCGGTTGAAGTTGAGCTGCTGGCGCGGCGGTTCGGCGGCCAACAGCAAAGTCGGAAGCAGCAGGGCGGTCCAAAGCAGAATCGGAATTTTCATTGATGCGTTTTCCAAAATACAGATGGCAAAAAGCGCGTCCCAGCGGGGATCATTGAGCTTTGCCGTCCCACTCAAATGTTCCGCCCTTGGGAATTTTCACGTCGCGAGTCACGTTGCCGCAGCGCAGGCGGCAGGGATTGCCAAGCAGTGAACGCACGGTGGCGGAAACCAGCTTGCCATCCTTCCAGTCGGCGCTGACTTCGAACCCGCCGCGAGCGCGCAGTCCTTTGAACTGGCCGGTGCCCCACTGTTTCGGCAGCGCCGGTAGCAGCGTGATCCCGCCGTCGTGACTTTGAAGCAGCATCTCGGCGATGCCGGCGGCGCCGCCAAAGTTGCCATCAATCTGGAACGGCGGATGCATGTCAAAAAGATTTTTCACCGTGGATCTCCGGAGCAGCGCCTGGACGTTTTCATACGCCTTGTCCGCGTCGCGGAACCGCGCCCAATAATTGATAATCCACGCCCGGCTCCAGCCGGTGTGCCCGCCGCCGTGCGCGAGGCGATAATCAATGGTCTTCCGCGCCGCCGCCATGTACTCGGGCGTCTTGTTCTGCGTGAATTGATAACCCGGATACAAACCGAACAGGTGCGAGATGTGACGGTGACCCGGCTCCGGCTCCTTGAATTCCTGCGCCCACTCCATCAGCCGCCCGTCCGAGCCGATGCCCGGCCACGCGAGCTGGTCGAGCGCGGCCTGCACTTGCACGGTCAGTTCGTTCGTAACGCCAAGTTCGCGCGCCGCCGTCAGGAAATTGTTGAAGGTGTCCCAAGTGATTTCCTGGTCCATCGAAACGCCCATCGCAACGGAATAATTTTTGCCGTCAGGGCCGGTGAACTCGTTTTCGGGCGACGTGCCGGGGCCGGCCACCAGCTTGCCGGTCTTCGGGTCCGGCACCAGCCAGTCGAGCAGGAACAAACTGGCGTCGCGCAAGATGGGATATGCGCGGTCCTTCAGGAATTCACGGTCGCCGGTGAACCAGTAATGCTCCATGAAATGCCGCGTGCACCATGCGCCGCCCATCTGCCACAAGGCCCATTTGGGCTGGCCGCCCGTGGGCGTGTAGAGCCAGGCGTCGGTGGTGTAATGGCCGACAAAGCCGCGCGCGTTGTAATAATCTTTGGCCGTTTGCCGACCGGAAACGTTCGCGAAATTTTCGATGAAATCAAAAAACGGCTCCTGGCATTCGGAGAGATTGCACACATCCGCCGGCCAGTAATCCATCTGGATGTTGATGTTGATGTGATAGTCGGCGCCCCAGGGAGCCGTCATACCATCGCTCCAAAGCCCCTGCAAATTGGACGGCAGGCCGCCGGGCCGGGACGAGCTGATCAGCAGGTAACGGCCATACTGAAAATAAAGCGCGACGAGACCGGGATCATCCGCGCCCTTCTGCACCGCCGCCAGACGCTGGTCGGTCGGTTTGTCCGGCGCGGAAGCGGAAGAGAGTTGCAGGTCCACGCGACGGAACAACGCCTGATGATCGGCGAGGCTGCGTTCCTTGAGACCGGCATAGGCGTTCGTGGACGCCGCGTCCGCCTCCTTGAGCGCCCTGACGCGATAATCGGTGGTGAGCGGTTGGAGCGGGTTCTGGCGGTTGTAATCCGTGGCGGCGGCCAGGAACAAGGTGACCTCATCGGCATTTGTGATGACAAGGCGGTTTCCTTCGGCACTTGCTTTCCCACCCGCGGTGACGGCTTTCAGCACAGCCGCAAATTGCACGCCGCCGTCGGGATCGCTTGAAACCAGCCGGCTCATGACGAGCGTGTCGTTGCCGGACGCTTCAATCTGCACGCCGGGACGTTGCAGCTCGATACCCAGGCTGATTTTGCCCGCGCGGTCAGCCGAAAAGCGTACCACGAGAACCTGATCCGGCGCGCTCGCGAAAACTTCACGGCGATAAGTCACACCGTCCAACTTGAATGTCGTCGCCGCCACGCCGGTGTCGAGATCGAGGGAGCGGCGGTAGTTTGTTGGTTCACCTTTCAGGTCGGCGGTTAAAAACAAATCCCCCATTGTCTGGTAGCTGTTCCCTTCGCCTCTGCCAACCAGCAGCTTGCTGCGGACCAAGGCATCGGCCTCGGCGTATTGGCCGTCGAAAAGCAGCCGCCGGATTTCCGGCAACGACTGGTAAGCGCCCGCCGGCGCCGGATACGCGCGTCCGCCGGACCAGATGCTGTCTTCGTTGAGCTGGATCTGCTCCTTGGCAACGCCGCCAAAAACCATGGCGCCGAGCCGGCCATTGCCCACCGGCAGGGCTTCAAGCCAGTTCGTCGCCGGCTGCCGGTACCAAAGCGAGAGCGAAGAGTCGGAATCTCCGGCCCGGCCCGTCATGGAGAAAAAAAGCGTTGTGGCAAAAATGCATGCGCCCGCGAGGAGCGTTTGAAATGCTGGTTTCACGTCTGATTTCCAATTCAATTTATTCCGCTGTCAAAGGTTGTTATTGTGCAGCGACAACTTTCAGCGGCAATTGAAATCGGATGTCATCCGACGCCGCGCCGGCAAGGAGTTCGTAGTCGCCGGGTTCGACCGCGTATTGCTTTTTCTCCGGGTCCCAATAACGGAACCGTTCCACCGGAATGTTCATGGTGAATCTGGCCCCCTGATTGGCCTGCAAATGAATCCGCACAAAGCCGCACAGCGCGAGCCGGGGCTGGGGCCGGGCGGAATTCACGTGCCGGAAATATACCTGCGCCACTTCATCGCCGTCCCACGCGCCCTCGTTGAGCAGGGCAAACGAGAGTTTGATCATGTCACCCGCGGCAAAATTCGTGCCGTTGAGCTTCGGGTCATGGTACCCGAATTTGGTGTAACTCAAACCGTGGCCGAAGGCGAACAACGGCTGGCCGCCAAAATAGCGGTAAGTGCGGTTGGACATCGAATAATTGTCGAACGCGGGCAAATCATCCGTGGAACCGTAAAACGTCACCGGCAGCCGCCCGGCGGGATTCGCCTCGCCAAACAACACTTCAGCCACGGCGCGCCCACCTTGTTCGCCCGGATACCACGCCTGCAAAATCGCGGGCAGGTTGGTGGCGGCCCACGGCATGGCGATGGCGCTGCCGCTGCAATTGACAAACACGACCGGCTTGCCGGCGGCCTGCAACGCCTTGAGCAATTCAGCCTGCACCGACGGCAATTCGATTTGTGTGCGGTCACCGCCGCTGAAGCCTTCATAGTCCACTTTCATTTCCTCGCCTTCGAGCTGCGGGCTGATGCCGCCGACGTAAATGATCACGTCCGACATCCACGCAGCGGCAAGGGCCTTGGTCCAAGCTTGCGCATCGGGCCGTCCCGTCCCGTCCTGACGCAGAGCCAGCGGACAGCCTGGTTCATAAACCACCTGAATGTTGGTGCCGGCAACTTTCTTGATGCCGTCCAGAATGGTCACCGGCCGGGCCGGCGAACCGTTGTAATTGCCGAGCAGCACCGGCACGGAATTCGCACTGGCGCCGATGACGGCAAGGCGTTTGATCTTGGCACGGTCGAGCGGCAGCAGGCTGTCGTTTTTCAACAGCACGATGGACTGGCGCGCGACCTGGAGCGCCAGCGCCTCGTGATCGAGCGTGTCATTTTGCGAAATCGGAATTTGCGCGTACGCGACCTTTTCCGGCGGATCAAACAGGCCGAGCCGGAAACGCGCCTCGAGCACGCGGCTGATGGCGGCGTCAATTTCCTTTTCCGAAATCAGGCCCTGCTTGACCGCGCCCAGCAGCGAATTGTAATCCGTGCCGCAGCAAAGGTCGTCGCCGGCCCTGACCGCGAGCGCCGCGGCGGCTTCCGGCGTGTCCGCGAATTTGTGATTGGCGTAAATGTCGTAAATCGCGCCGCAATCGGAAACGACGTGGCCGTCAAAACCCCACTGTTTCCGCAACAGGTCCGTGAGCAACAGCGGATTCGCGCAGGCCGGTTTGCCATAAACGGAATTATAAGCGCCCATCACCGCGCCAACATGGCCCTCGCGCACGGCGGCCTCGAAGGCCGGCAGATAGGTTTCATAAAAATCGCGTTCGGGCGGCTGGGCATCGAACACGTGCCGCGCCGGTTCCGGCCCGCTGTGGACGGCAAAATGTTTCGCGCAGGCCATCGCCTTGACGTAATTCGTATCGTCGCCCTGCAAGCCGCGGATGAACGCCACGCCGAGTTGCGCGGTGAGAAACGGGTCTTCGCCGTAAGTTTCCTGGCCGCGGCCCCAGCGCGGATCGCGGAAGATGTTGATGTTTGGCGACCAGAAAGTGAGGCCGTGAAACCGCGCGCTGTCGCCGTTATGTTTGCTGATGTAATCGTTGTACTTGGCGCGGGCTTCGGTGGCGATGACCTCCGCCTCGGCGCGGATGAGCGGGACGTTCCACGTGGCGGCCATGCCGATGGCCTGGGGAAAAACGGTGGCGTTGCCGGCGCGCGCGACGCCGTGCAGACATTCGCTCCAATAATCATAGGCGGGAATTCCGAGCCGCCGAATGGCCGGAGCGGTATTGCACATCTCCTGCGCTTTTTCCGCGAGCGACATCCGGCTCACCAGGTCGTTGACGCGCGCGGCGACCGGCTGCGAGGCATCCTTCCAAATTTCCCGCCCGCTGACGACGGGCGGATTCAAGCTGGTGGCATCTTCCGCATTGGTCTCTGCGGCGCCGGAAATAATGGGAGTTGAAAGCCAGAGGGTGGAAACCGCCAGCGCAAAAAGTAGCAACCTTTGCATGACATTCAAATTACACGGCAAAAGCTGTTCGCGCCAACCTGTTTTTGGGAGGGATGGGAATTCGATTGACTGTCCGGCAAATCCGGGCGGATGCAACGTAGCGCGGGCGTCCCGCCGGGTGTTTTGCATCTCTCAACCATGAACTCTCAACCATCAACCGTTTTTAACGACCTGACCCCGGCGGAACAAAGCGCCTTCAAAAAGAAACTGGATCGTAAATTCCGGCCAATCCCCTCGATTGTCGCCAAAGCCACCCAAGCAAGAGCGGAATTGAACCTGTAAAAGCAAAAGATGGCTCAATAAAAACCTGGCCTTTGATTTCAGCTTTCAGCTTTCAACATCCCAGCGTTTCAGCTTTTGTTTTATGGCCGCGGATGGACGGGGAAGAGGCCATCAACGAAACCGCCAGAGGAAAAACCGTTACCACCACCACGAGCACGACCATCGCCGCCGTCCACGGCATCGGGCCGGCCGCTCCCAGGATGCGCGCGATGATTTGCAGCGTTGGTTCCACGATCAGCGGACACGTCACGGCCAGCGCCGACAACGTCCACCCGCGCGCCACCGCCGGACGCCAGCGCCGCACTTTCATCCGGTGCTCCAGCAGGATGAGCAACGGCTGCACAAAAAAGAACGCGCCCCACACGACGGACATTCCCCAGCGCCCCAGCACCACATATGCCAGCAACCAATGCCAGATGCCGCTGACGATGAACGCCGCAAACAACGCCCGCACCCGCCCATGCCGCGCCAACGGTTCGTAGCATGCCTTGCGAAAAAATACCGACGCGCCGGGATTCCATCGCTCCGTCCAGAACTCGCCGATGGACATGGAGAGAACCGGCGAATTCAACATTCCAGGCACGGTCAATCCCAGCAACGCCGTCAGGAAATGGTGAAACCCCGTCGCCGCTTCCGCGAAGGCAAAAAGCATGAATCCGCCGGCGAGCCACCGCGGCACAAACCAAAGACCGGACGCGGGAATGGCCTGCACTGCCGCAACCATTGCCGCAAACGCAAGCGTGCCGGCGACGGATTGCAACAGCGCGGCGGCATGGAACGAGCGGGGACGCCGTTTCAATTCGCGCGTGCCAAACCATGACATCAGGAAATAAAGGCGCGGCCGCAAATCCGTGATGGACGGCGCGAGCAACGGCGTCGCGGCCATGAGCAATGGCAGCAGGGCGAGACATATCAGCCCGACGCGGAACAAGGGTCCGACATCGAGAAAACACGGCACCGCCAGAAACAATCCGCACAGCAGCACACCCGGCCGCGCCAGCGGCGGATACACAAAACAAGCGATGGCCAGCGCCATGTCGGCAACCCACACGGTATACCCGATGAACGGGGAAATGTTCGGTTGATAAAACGGATTCACCGCCGCGAATGCGCCGAGCACAATGGCCGCCATCGGCCAAAGAAACAATTTCCGGTTGGGATTTTGGACCTTCACGCTGATGGAAGAATCGTCAGAGCCATGCGCGACTCTGTCCAGAAAAATCTCCGGCCCACGAATCCACCGAGCGGCTGCTGGTGCTCCAATTGCCTCTCGGCTGATTTGACCACGGAGGAACACCGATGGACACGGATTTTCCCTTTCCGAATTCCGAATTCCGCTTTCCAAAACGTTGACGCTGTCGGGATTCCGGCGCAAACTCGACACCCACGGCTCTATAAATCTGACGCCATGAGTTCTGAAATCACCGCTGAGAAGATTGAAGATGTTTTCGGCAAGCATTCCGATTCGATCCGATTTGCAAACTTATGTAATGCTGGAAGCGGAACCGGGACTGCACCAATCAATCTCTCGGATTCCAGCAGGAGAATGCGGTCAATCCACCAGCCCACAAAGTTTTCGAACCACTGGTTTCGTTTTACCGGCTATCGGGCTGCGAAGCAACAAAACAGTGACTTGGCACCCGATTCCAGACGTGCTCCATCAGGCGCATATGATGCAAAGGCGCGGTGCAAATCACCAGGTCAAGTAAAGCGCGAAATACCAGAGCGTGTGCTGGTCGCCGGTTACGCTGTGGCCCGCGCTGAACAGCAAGCTGAAATGTTCGTTGACGTTGCAGGAACCGCCAAAATTGAGCGCGGCAAATCCCCGGTCTTTGTCCGTGTCACGGTCTTGCGCAAACAATTCGCCGCCGAGCGTAAGATGCGGTCCGAAATCGCGCTGCACCAGCCAGCCGCCGTAGGGATGATTGCGCTGGCCGGGCGCGAAATTCAAAACCTCGCCGCCACCGCCGTAAGTCGTCCACGGCCCCCAGCTTTTTTGCAGCCACAAGGGCAATTGAAACCAGGTCTGTCCGTTGCCCAATCCGCGACTCGCATCGCCGGTGGGGAATTCAACCAGCGGGAAAATCCCGATTTGCGGCCAGCCGTTCGTTTCATGCAGGAACCGGTATTTGATGCCGAACTCGGTGTCGCCCAGTCCGGTTGCGGCGGCACGCCGCCGCCGCCCACCGTGGTCATCGGCACGATCAAATGCAGTTGCGTATCGGGCAGCACGCCGTAATTCAGCTCGACGGCCGGGCCTTCGACGGTATAGCTGCCGGAATGGTCGCCGAGCGTGAACAAATATGCTTCCCAATGTTGATAGTCCACCGGCTCCGGGTCGTCGGTCAAAAACGGCGGGCCGGCAATGAGGCGCGCCGCCAAAACCAGATTCAGGCAAACGGCCAGCGCGGCGGTTTTGACGGCGGAATTCATAAACGTTCGTGCCTCCTCCTTGGACGGCATTTGCCGTTCGATTTTCATCAGGCTTTGCGCGAAAGGGCCGGCGCGTCAAGAAAAAGTGTGCCGTTCCGAAATCATTCCGTGAATAAACCTTTGCCGATTGTGCCACGGCCGGCAACGGCGCGCGCACCGTAGTCTGGCAACAGCAGGTGTCAAGATGTCAAACGAGTTGCCGCTGAAAAGGCCGCCGGAGACGCAACCTTCAGGCAACGTGAACGGATGGCATTGGCTTTCGTCCGGCCAAATTTTACGGCACTGCCGGCCGGGGCGCGCAGGATTGCGATTGAATGGACACCGTTGCCGGCGGCAAACCTTCCGCGGTGGCGGCCAGCTTGATGTCGCCGGGTTCCCGGGTGGATTGCACGATGATTTGCGCGAGGCCGTTGAACACGCTGCGCTGCCATTCGGGCAAAACCGGCTTGTCCTGCATCCGCAGGCTCACGCCCCGGCTGAGGCCGCCGGATTCGGAATAATTTGACACCACCACGGCCACGGTGTTGTCGCCAGGATGCAGCCGCCGTTTCACGTCCACGGGCACCAACATCCCGCCGTCGTGCGATTCGCCGGCTTTTACGCCGTTCACATAAATGGTCCCGCTGCCGTTGATGGAACCGAAGCAAAGCTCGACCACCCCGGCGGCCAGTTCTTTTTCCGTCACGTTGACATGGCCGCGGAAAACCGCGTGCTGTCCGTTGGTCAGCGGACCGGGAGCCGATTCAACGTTGGCTTTGGCCCAGGCGGAGTCGTCAAAGGACACGGTGGTTTCCGGAAGGTTGGGATTCCACGGATCGGAAATGCTTTGCCAGCGCCAGCCGTCGTTTGCAGCCACCGAATAATTGGGCCACACCGGGAGATAAACATCCGGCTCGTGGCAGCTCGGGTCGCCATTGCCGACGCCGAGGATTTTTCCGGGGCCGCTCAATTCAAAATGAATCAAATTTGCCGCCACGGGCACCACGCGGCCCTGCGCGTCGGTCACGGCCACGGTGAACACGCTCACGTCCTCGCCGTCGGCGTTGATGGCGGAACGGTCGGGCGTGAGTTGGATAGCGGCGGGCGCGCCGGTGGTTTCGACCTTGGTTTCGGCCACAAGCTGTCCGTTTTTATAGCCATTGGCCGAGAGCGTGCCGGGCGCGTATTTCACCTTCCATTTCAACTCGGAATCTTTCTTCATCGTTTGTTTGCCGAGGCTCTGGCCGTTCAGAAACAATTCCACCTCCTCGCAATTGCTCAACGCGCGCACGTCCAGTTCCCGGCCTTCCCGGCCCGGCCAGTTCCAGTGCGGCAGCAGATGCAACACCGGCTTGTCCGTCCACCACGCCTCGTAATACCAGGAGTTGTCCTTGCGAAAGCCGCACGTGTCCAGGATGCCGAAGTGCGAATTGATGCACGGCCACGCATAGGGCGTCGGCTCGCCGCGGTAATCAAACCCCGTCCAGATGAAGCCGCCGGACAGCCATGGACGCGGGTCGAAGAAGCTCCACCATTCCTCGGCGGTGTTCGACCATTTCTGGCCGTTGTCGTCGTAGGCGCTCACGTAGCCGCGCGCCGCGTCGTTCGTGTAAATGCCGCGGGTGCTGACGGTGCTGCCCTGTTCGCTGCCCACGTTCGGCTGGTTCGGATGCGCCGCGTGATAGGCGTCCATGTTGTCCTTGCCGATGTGATAGCTCCAGCCGCGCACCTCGACGGCCTCGTTGATGCCGGGAAATTCATTGCCCACGGCGGCATTGCAGGTGACCGGCCGGGTGGGATCGAGATGCTTGACGAGATTCTGCATCGTCGTAACGACCCGTCCGCCGGCGGGCGTGCCCTGCGCGCTGAACTCCTCGTTGCCCAGGGACCAAATGGCCACGCTCGGATGGTTGCGGTCGCGGCGGACAAATTCTTCGAGCCACTTCAGATGCAGCGGGTCGCTGCCCAGCAGCCGGTTTTCATCCATGACCAGCATGCCCAGGTGATCGCACGCTTCGAGCAGTTCCGGCGTGGGCGGATTGTGCGACGTGCGGTAGGCGTTCATTCCCAATGCCTTCAACTTCGCGATGCGGAAATACTGCAAGGCATCCGGCAGCGCTGCGCCGACGCCCGCCATGTCCTGGTGATTGCAGGTGCCTTTGAGAACGTAGGGTTTGCCGTTCAGCAAGAAACCCTTGTCCTTGTCAAACCCCACGGTGCGGATGCCGAACCCGGTTTCCTTGCGGTCAACCACTTTGCCGTCCGATTCGACCGTCGTGACGAGCTTGTAGAGTTTGGGCGATTCCGGCGACCAGAGCACCGGCGAGTTTACAGAAACAACCGGCTCCACTTCGTTTTCCGACCGGGGATTCACACTGGCCGACGCCTGAGCTTTGGCAATCGGTTTGCCATCCGGGTCGAGAATCTGGTTTTTAACCGTGGCGGCGGCGGGTGTGGTTTGCGAATTCAGCAGCCGCGTTTGGATGTGAATTTCCGCCGGACCTTTGGGCGCGTTGTTTTTGAATTGGCTGTAAACAAAAATCCCGTCCGGCGCGATGGCCAGCGGCTCGGTCTTCACCAGCCAGACGTGGCGGTAAATTCCCGCGCCCTCGTAAAACCAGCCCTCAAAGTCGGTGGCATTCACCTTCACCGCGACCAGATTTTTCCCGCCGCAATCCGCCACGTCGGTGATGTCGCAGCGGAAGCTGCCGTAACCGCTTTCGTGATGGGCGACAAACCAGCCGTTCACGAAAACTTCGCAATTGCGAAACACGCCGTCGAATTCCAGCCAGAGCCGTTTGCCGGAATCTTCTTTTGGCAGATCAAAGGTGCGGCGATACCACGCCACGCTGTTGGAGGGAAAATCATGGCCCAGCGGCTTGAAACCGTGCGGGCTGTCCGCGGTTTTGTCGAAGGGCAGTTCCACCGCCCAATCGTGCGGCAGATTCACCGTGCGCCAGCTCGCGTCGCCGAACCAGATGCTGGCCGGGCCGCTGCCGGTGCCGGCCTTGGCCAGGTTCTGGCCGAGGCCCCAGTCGTTGCCGAGATGGAATTTCCAGCCGGTATCGAGCAGCAACCGTTCACGCGGGCCGGCGGCGGAGGCGGCAAATAAATTCAAACCCGCGGCGGCGAGCAGGAGGTGGATACCGAGCAAAACACGAGCGGATGTCGTTTTCATTGGGCGTAAACTATTTAACGTTGGGCGACAATGCAATAAAACTGCGCGGCGCATGAAGCGGACCCCGGCGGAAAAGCGCCGGCTAACCCGCAAACCATGTTCGTTGATCGCCATATATAATATTACCAATAAAGCGCCACCGGACGGCCAATCCGACAAAAAACTGGAACCCGCCATTATGATTGGAAAACCGGAGGATTTGAAACCAGTTCTGCGAACGGAAGACGTAGCACAGTGCTGATGGCAAATTCAAGGAGTGAGGGAACGATAGAACCCCGCCCGCCAATTAGCTGCGTTCGTGTCGGTGTATTGCCAGTTGCCGTTGGCACCGGCCATGTTGGTCGAAAGAGGCTGCCAGACGACAGGTGGCGAAAGGTTGGTGGCACAAAGCACCACATTGGTTGAATTTGGCTGGCTTACAAAATTGAGCGCAAGGTTGCCGTCGGAATTGTGGACGGTTCGGAAAACGAGCGGGGAAGTGGCCACGATCAAGGTGGCGACGCTGCTGGTCACACTACCATCGGGACCGGTCACCACCAATTGATAATTGCCCGCATTGGCCGCAGTTACATTGTTGAGCGCCAAAGTTGGCCCCTGGGTGTTGGTTACTTTGCGGATGCGACCGCTGCCATTGTTATTTACTGCAATGAACAGATTTCCGGAGGCATCCACCGCTACGCCGGAAGGATAATACAACGACGTATTGGTGGCGGCGATGCCATCATGGAAATTCCCCCCAAACCCGAAACCAGTGCCCGCCACCGTGCTGATGATGCCGTTGGTGTCCACCTTGCGGATGCTGGCATAGTCCGCAATAAACAGGTTGCCGGAGGCGTCCAACGACACGCCTTTTGGTTCGGATAGGCTGGCATTGGTGGCCGCACCGCCGTCGCCGGAATAACCGTTTGTGCCATTGCCCACTACCGTCGTGATGATGCCGTTGGTGTCCACTTTGCGGATGACGTTGTTGCCAGTGTCCGCAACGAACAGGTTGCCGGGGACATCCGTCGTCACGCCATTGGGCCAATTCAATCTCGCATTAATGGCCGGGCCACCGTCGCCGGAATAACCGTTTGTGCCATTGCCCGCCACCGTCCTAATGATGCCGTTGGTACTCACCTTGCGGATGCAATTATTGTAGTAGTCCGCAATAAAAAGGTTGCCAAGGCCGTCTACTGTCACGCCGAAAGGATAACTCAAACTCGCATTGGTGGCGGGGCCGCCATCGCCGGAATAACCCATCGTGCCGCCACCCGCGATTGTCGTGATGATCCCATTGGTGTCCACTTTGCGGATGACGCTGTTGCCACAATCCGCAATGAACAGGTTGCCAGTGGCGTCCACCGCCACGCCTTCGGGCCAGGACAAGCTGGCATTGGTGGCCGCACCGCCGTCGCCGGCATACGCCGCTGTGCCGTTACCTGCCACCGTCCTAATGATGCCGTTGGTGTTTACCGTGCGGATGCGCTGGTTGTCATAGTCCGCAATGAACAGGCTGCCAGAGGCGTCCACCGCCACACTATGGGGGGCATCCAATCTGGCATTGGTGGCCGCACCGCCGTCGCCGGAATAACCGAGTATGCCATTGCCTGCGACCGTCGTGATGATGCCGTTGGGCAGATTCGTGTTGTTGAGTTGCCATTGGTAAGTGAATGGTCCGGTGCCGGAAACCCCCACGGCAAAGGTGACATTGCCGCCCGCCCATAGGGCCTGGCTGGCCGGCTGGTTGGTAATCGTGGGAGGCTGCGCGCGCAGGGACGCTTGCGCCGCTGCCAACGCCATCAGAAGAATAACGTAGATTCTCATATCACAACCCTTCCAAGTTTTCTGTTATCGGAATCCTAAATGCAATTGCGGGGAAATTTTAGCACTGCAAAATCCACATATCAATCTCTTTGCGATCCGGTGTTTGCAGGGCGTATTCATTCGGGTAACGATGCATATTAGTCCCCAAACAAAGTATCGGATTCTGAACCTGCCGCCAAAATTCGCAGCGGGCGCAAAATTGTCCGTGCGCCGGGACGGGTTGCCTTGTCCAACAACATGGGAAATGGTTGCGGCACGGTCTGGATTTCATCCCTTGAGCGCCCGACCCGGCGGTTGAAAACGATCCCGCCCAACGGCGGAACGAAACCGAAATGCCGGCAGAGAATTGTCAGTCTGCATTGACAACGGGGGTTTCAGGTGAATAACCTGTCTGTCTGCATTTCGCGAACCGTTGTGGTATAGATATATGGTGTGATGCAAGAATTTTGTGGCTGAACAAGACGACTATCTGGTGGACATGCTGGTGGACCTTGGCTTGGTGAACTCCGAGCAGGCCGCCAAAACGCGCGCGGAAGCCCAGGCTTCCAACGTGGGCGTGGTGGATTTGATGCTGGCCAACAAGCTCATCCGCCCGGCGGACGTCACACAGGCCAAGGCCGCGCAATTCGGCGCGGAGGTGATTCAACTCGCCGGCATAAAAATCCCCGACGAGGTCATTTCCATCATTCCGCGCCACATCGCCAAAAAATACCGCGTCATTCCCGTTTTCAAAAATGACAACAAGGTCGCCATCGCCATCGCCGATCCGTCCGACCTCAACACCATTGACACGCTGACGCATCTGCTCAACGCGGAAATCGAACTGCGCGTGGCATCGGAGCCGGACATCGAATCCGCGCTCGGCAAGTATTACGGCGGCGACAAAAAGGGCATCGTTGAGGACGCCCGGTTCAAGGACGTCATCCAGGAACTGACGGAGGATAACGTTCAGGCCATCTTGCCCGGCTCGGATGACGGCGGGTCGGTGGATGCGGACGCGCCGCTCATCCGGCTGGTGAACCAGATCATCGTAGATGCCTTCAAGCTGCGCGCCTCGGACATCCACCTGGAACCGCTGGCGAAAAAATTCCGGTTGCGCTACCGCATTGACGGCGTGATGCAGGAGATGAAGGCGCCGCCCAAGCGCCTGCAATCGGCCATTATCACCCGCTTGAAAATCCAGTCGAACATGTCCATCTCCGAGCATCGCATCCCGCAGGACGGACGCATCCAGTCGAAAGTGGGCAGCAAGCTGATTGACTTGCGCGTGTCCTGCCTGCCGACGAATCACGGCGAAAGCATCGTGATGCGTATTCTCGACAAGGAAGGCTTGAAACTGGGTCTGCCGGAACTCGGATTTTTCACGGACGACCAGCAGACGTTCGAACGGATCATCAACCTGCCCGACGGCATATTGCTCGTCACCGGCCCGACGGGTTCCGGAAAAACCACGACGCTGTATTCCTGCCTCCACTTCATCAACCTGCCGGACCGGAAAATCATCACCGTTGAGGATCCCGTGGAATACATTCTGGCCGGCATCAACCAGGTGCAGGTCCACGAATCCGTCGGACTGACGTTTGCCTCGGCCCTGCGCTCCATTCTCCGCCAGGCGCCCAACATCGTGATGATCGGGGAAATTCGCGACCTGGAAACCGCGAGCATCGCCATCAACGCGTCGCTCACCGGCCATCTGGTTTTCTCCACCCTGCACACGAACGACGCGCCCAGCGCCGTCACGCGCCTCATGGACATCGGCGTGAAGCCCTTTTTGGTCGCGTCGTCCACGCGCTGCCTCATGGCGCAGCGGCTCGTGCGCAAAATTTGCAAGAAGTGCGCGCAACCGTATCAGGCCACGGAGGCGGAAATGCACGCGCTGAGCCTCACACCGGACATGTTGCAAAACGCCACGCTCCAGAAGGGGCGCGGTTGCAACGATTGCTCGAACACCGGCCACCGCGGGCGATTTGGCATCTTTGAAATCTTCGTCATTGATGATGAAACGCGGAAGTTGATTTACGACAAGGCGACCGCGTCGGTTTTGCGCGCGCACGCCCGGGAAATGGGCATGCGCACGCTGCGCGAGGACGGCATTCGCAAGGTGCTCGCCGGCCTCACCACGGCGGAAGAGGTCATCCGCTCAACGGTGGGTGACGAATCGTAACGCCCGGTAATTTTTTATGTCCTATTCGATGTCTGATTTGTTGCAGTTGGTCGTGGCCGAAGGCTCGTCCGACCTGCATATCCGCGTGGGCGCGCCGCCGGTCATTCGCGTGCATGGCATTCTGCACCGGGTGGAAGGCCCGCCGCTCAAGCCGGAGGATTCCGAAGAACTGATGCGCAGCATCACGTCGGAGGATCACATCCAGAGCGTGCGCGAACGCGGCGGGGCGGACTTCGGCTTTGCCTTTGGCGACGTGGCGCGGTTCCGCGTCAGCGTGTTCAAGGAGAAGGGCAACTTCGGCCTCGTGCTCCGGCAGATTCCGAGCAAGATGCTGACGATGGAGCAAATCGGCATTCCGCCGAGCGCCAAGGAACTGCTTTACAAGCCGCGCGGCCTGGTGCTGGTGACCGGGCCCACCGGCTGCGGCAAGACGACCACGCTCGCCTCGATGATCAACATCATCAACGAAGAGCGCGAAGAGGCGCACATCATCACCATCGAAGACCCGATTGAGTACTATCACAAACACAAGAAGGCGCTGATCACCCAGCGTGAAATCGGCGTGGACGTGCCGAATTTCGCCGAGGGCCTGCGCCGCGCGCTGCGCCAGGATCCGGACGTGGTGCTCGTGGGCGAAATGCGCGACCTGGAGACGATTGACGCGGCCATCACGGCGGCGGAAACGGGCCACCTGGTCTTCGGCACCCTGCACACCACCGGCGCGGCCAAGACGATTGACCGCGTCGTCAACGCCTTTCCCACCAACCAGCAGGAGCAGATCCGCATCCAGCTTTCGACGGTGTTGCAGGCGGTGATTTCGCAACTGCTGATTCCGCGCGTGGACAAGCCGGGACGCGTGGCGGTGTTTGAAATCATGGTCAACACGCCGTCCATTTCCGCGTTGATTCGCGACAACAAGACCTTCCGCCTCAATTCGGACATCCAAACCGGCGCCAAGTTCGGCATGGTGACGCTCGACAGTTTTCTGATGGATAAATACTCGCAAGGCCTGATTTCGCGCGAAGAAGTGATCACCAAGGCACAAGACCCGACGACCGTGCAACAGAAATTGCAGGAACTGGAACTGGCCCAGGTCAGCGGCTCGAACGCAGGCAAGTAAACATTTATGGCCGAAGAGATTTCAAACCCGTTGCTGTCCCTCGTCCGAGAACAGGGACTGGTGGATGACCTGCAATACGAGGAAGTCGTCGCCGAACTCAAGCGCAGCGGCGCGCCGGTGTTCCAGCTCCTGCAGGATTTCGGGATCATGAAGGTGGATGACATCCTGCATGTGATGGCCACCAATCTGGGCACGGAAGTCGTTTCGGTGCGGGACCGCGAATTTTCCGCCGACCTCTTGAAAACGATCCCGGCCAACGTCGCGCGGATGTATCACTGCATTCCGGTGGCGTTGAAGAATGGAACGTTGCAGGTCGCGCTGGCCGATCCGCTCGACCCGGCGCACGCGGATGAAATCGGTTTTGCCAGCAAGCGCGACGTGCAGGTGGTCGTGGCCGATCCCGCCGAAATCAACAAGGCGGTTGAACGCCATTACGGCCAGGAAGAAACCGAGGATTTCTCGCACATCCTCCAGGAGATCGGTTCCGACTCGGAAATTGCGCGCGAGGCCAGCGAAGCGGCGACGACGGAAGACGCCAGACAGATTGAAAGTCTGGCCGACGCCGCGCCCATCGTGAAATTCGTCAGCCTCGTGCTGCAACAGGCCATTCAGGACCGCGCGAGCGACATCCACTTCGAGCCTTTTGAAACCGAATTCCGCATCCGCTACCGCGTGGACGGCGCGCTCTACGAAATGTCGCCCCCGCCCAAGCACCTCGCCCTGCCCGTGATTTCGCGCCTGAAAGTCATGTCCAACCTGAACATTTCCGAGCGCCGCCTGCCGCAGGACGGCCGCATCACTTATCAGGTGGCCGGCCGCCAGGTGGACCTCCGCGTGTCCACGCTCCCGACCCAGTTCGGCGAATCCGTCGTGTTGCGCGTGCTCGATCGCGCCTCGGTCAACCTGGACCTCGACACGCTGGGTTTTCCCAAATACATCACTGAGTATATGAACGAAGCCGTTCTGCGGCCCAATGGCATTCTGATCGTGACGGGGCCGACCGGTTCGGGCAAGACGACGACGCTTTATTCCGCCATGCGGAAGGTCAATTCGATTGATTCCAAACTGCTCACCGCCGAGGACCCGGTCGAATACGACATTGAGGGCATCATGCAGGTCGCCATCAATGACAGCGTGGGCATGACCTTCGGCAAGGCGCTGCGGTCGTTTTTGCGCCAGGACCCGGACATCATCATGGTGGGGGAAATGCGCGATTTGGAAACGGCGCAAATTTCCATTCAGGCGTCGCTGACCGGCCATCTGGTCCTGAGCACGCTGCACACCAATGA
The DNA here is from genome assembly GCA_963830235.1 of uncultured Verrucomicrobiae bacterium. Lineage (GTDB taxonomy): Bacteria > Verrucomicrobiota > Verrucomicrobiia > Limisphaerales > UBA11358 > UBA11358. The sequence goes on along the minus strand of CAWHLR010000037.1, from coordinate 88,698 downwards.
CGCGACGGGCGCGGTGACGCGCTTGATTGACATGGGCGTGGAGCCGTTCTTGATTTCTTCCACGCTGATGGCTGTGCTGGCGCAGCGGCTGGTGCGGACCATTTGCAAGAATTGCCGGACGCCGTTCGAGCCGACGGAGGACCAGCTAGCCCTGTTGAACCTTTCGCCGCACGATCTGGGCGACAAGGTTTTTCATTATGGCCGCGGCTGCTCGACATGCAACGACACCGGCTACAAGGGCCGGAAAGGCATTTTTGAGCTGCTCGTCATCAGCGAGCCGGTCCGGGTGCTGATCAATGAACGCGCGCCCACGGTGGTGATGCGGCAGAAGGCGATCGAGCTGGGCATGGTGCCGCTGCGTGAAGACGGCTTGCGCGGCATCTTTGAAGGTGATACCACTATCGAGGAAGTCGTCAAATATACCTGACCCCGAACGCGTTCGGGCTGAATCAATTTTCTATGCCAAAATACGATTACGTGGCGTTGGACAACCGTGGCAAGGAAACCAAAGGCACGGTCGAAGCTGCCAGCCAGAACGAGGCCATCGGGCGCGTGAAGGACATGCAGTTGTTCCCCACCAAAATCATCGAGACAGAAAAAGTCCAGGAAAAAAAGGCGCCCAAGCAGAAAGCGTCCCGGCCCAAACCCGGCGGCAAAAAACGCGGCGCCCTGGACATGCAGATCAACATCAAAATCCCCGGCATCGGCGGCAAGGTCAAACCGAAGGTGCTGACGACCTTCACCCGGCAGCTGGCGACGCTGGTGGATGCGGGTCTGCCGCTCCTGCGCGGACTGCGCGTGCTGGAAAAGCAGGAACGCAACGGCACGCTCAGAAGAATTCTCGGCGAACTGGCGCTGGCGATCGAAGGCGGCAGCACTTTTTCCGAGGCGCTGGCGCAGCATCCCAAGGTTTTCAACCGCCTGTTCGTGAACATGGTCAAGGCGGGCGAACTGGGCGGCGTGCTGGAGGTGGTCTTGAAACGCCTGGCGGAATTTTCCGAAAAAGCCATGAAGATCAAGGGCAAGGTCAAGGCCGCGCTGTTTTATCCGGTGGCGGTGCTGGTCGTGGCGGTGGGCATCCTGGCCTTGTTGCTGATCATGGTCATTCCCAAGTTCAAGGAGGTTTTTGAAGGCATGGGCGTCAAGCTGCCGGGCTTCACCGTGTTTGTGCTGTCGTGCAGCGACGCCGTCAGGCTCCATATTCTGCCAACGCTGGGAGTGGCGGCGGCGGTGGTGGTCACGTTCCTGTTGATCATCAGAACAAAAATCGGACGGCTGGTGTGGGACAAAATCAAACTCAAGGTGCCCCCGTTTGGAGCGGTCGTCAGCAAAGTGGCCATCTCCCGTTTCACGCGCACCCTCGGCACGCTCGTCAGCAGCGGCGTTCCCATCTTGCAGGCCCTGACCATCGTCAAGGAAACCGCCGGCAACGTCATCATCAGCAACGCCATCGCCGGCGTGCATGAAAGCGTCAAGGAGGGCGAAACCATCACCTCGCCCCTCGAGGCCTCCGGCGTTTTCCCCCCCATGGTCGTCAGCATGGTGGACGTCGGCGAACAAACCGGCGCCCTGCCCGAAATGTTGCTGAGAATCGCCGACAATTACGACGAGGACGTGGACAATGCCGTGGCGTCAATGACTTCGCTGTTGGAGCCCATTATGATTGTCTTTCTGGCGGTCATCGTCGGCAGCATCGTTATTGCCATGTTCCTGCCGCTGATTGCCATGATCAGCAACCTGAGCGGCAGTGAAGGCGGCGGCGGTTAACCATCACCGGCGGCCAGCTTGGTAACTTTTGTTTCAATTTTGTTTCAAAATCGCCAAAATAACCTTGACAACCGAGGCGCTTATGCGTAAATACAATGTAAAGACATTGCATGGGCGTACTATTTACAATTAGCTCGTTATGGAGTTCGATTGGAACAATCCGCCCTTTGAGTTGGATGGTTCTTTGACTCAGCGGGAAATTGAAGAGTCCTTTGAGGATGCGTTTGCCGTCCGGCTGCTGCCGGACTCGCCGCGGTTCGGCGTGCAGGCCCGCTTTTTCAACCTGGGCATGTCGGCGGGCAGCATTGGAGTCTTCAGTGTCTATCGGACCAACGGACGGTTGATCCGGGTTTTGTTTGCCCGCGTGTTTGAGCCGGAAGAACGGTTTTTTTACCAGCGGAAAATGGACCAGACGCTGACGGAGTGAGAAGTGAAACGTGAGGCGTGAAACGTGAAACGCAAGGCGTGACGCAATGATGCGAACTTTTGCCAGTTGGGAAGAAGTGCCGATCTTCGATGGCGAAGAGGCCGAGGCGGATTTTTGGGTGGAGAACCGGCCGGACTTGCGCCTGATGGAAGCCGCCACCGCCGGCAACGCGGAAGCCGCCGAGTCCATCACCATCACCCTGCGGATTGACCCGCGGATGCTGGCGCGGATCAAGCGGCTCGCCCGGTCGCGGTACTTGAATTATCAGAGCATGATCAAACAATGGCTCAGCGAACGCATGGAAGACGAATTGCGCGAAAAATGAAAACGACTAAAAGTGACAGGTGGCAGGTGTCAGGTGACAGGACAAAAAGCGCGACGCGCGGAGTGCGTTCCCCTCACGTTTCACGTTTCACGTTTCACGTTTCAGGTTTCACCCTCATCGAGCTGCTCGTCGTCATCGCCATCATGGCCACGCTGGCCGCGCTCCTGCTGCCGGTGGTGGGCGCGGTGAAAAAACACCAATATATATTCAACGCCCAGTCGGAAATGGAGAAGCTGGAGACTGCCATTGACCGTTACAAGGCCGCCTACGGTTATTATCCGCCGGACAGCCCCGCCTCCGATGGCCGGCGCAACCAGCTCTACTATGAGCTGGTGGGAACCAAGTACAACCAAACCAATGATACCTACACCACCCTCGACGGCCGTTCGTCATTGACCACCGCGAATGTGACCGCCGCTTTCGGCGTGGGCGGCTTCATGAACTGCACCAAGCCCGGCGGCGGCGAAGATTCCTCGGTGGCCAAAAATTTTCTTCCCGACCTGAAACCGAACCAGTTGGGAACAGTCATCGTTGGCGGAGTATGGGTGACCAATCTGATCACTGCCGTCGGCGGGCCGGACACCACCTACCAGCCGCTGGACCCGGGAGTGTACGGCGTCAATCCCTGGCGCTACATTTCCTCGAACCCCGTCAACAGCCCCGGCTCGTATGATTTGTATGTCCAGCTTCGGATTTCCGGCCAGACCAACCTCATCTGCAACTGGAGCAAACCGGTGCGAACGGGCAGCCCGCTGCCTTGAACTTTCCCATGTGCGCCACGCCACCATCCCAACCCCGCCGCCGCAAAAACTCCCTCGCGGTCTGCTGGCAGGATTCCGCGTGGTCGCCGCTCATCGTGATGCGGAACCCGGTGGCGGCGGGAGCGCCGGTCTCCAACCCGGCGTGTTTGCCTTTCCCTGAACCTCCCGGGAGCGCCGGCGCTCCCGGGAATTGCGCTCCGATTCCGCGTCCTTCGCGCCGCAACCGGATTTATCTAAAAACCTATGAAAACCATGATTAAAACCAGTGACAGGTGGCAGGTGACAGGTGACAAGCCGGCTGACACGGAGCATTCCCGTCACGCCTCACGCTTCACGTTTCACGCTTCCGCCTTCACCATCGTCGAACTGCTCGTCGTCATCGCCATCATTGCCATTCTCGCGGCGTTGCTGCTGCCGGTGCTGGCCAAGGCCAAGGAGAATGCCAGGAAAAAACAGGCGGCGCTGGAAATCAGCCAGATTGTCGGCGCCATCCAGCAATATGATTCCATCTATGGCCGCTTCCCCGTTTCCGCCGCAGCTCAAAACCAGGCTGGACTGAATGCGCAGGCCGGCCAAAATCCTGATTTCACCTATGGCGGCGTGTTTCAAAAACCCGACGGGACAACCACGCCCATTGGAACAGTAGTCGTAACCCCAAATAATTCGATTCTGACCAATGACGAAGTCATCGCCATCCTGATGAATTACACCAACTATCCTAATAATCCCACCCGGCCCACCGCCAATCCTAATTATCAAAAAAACCCGCAACAGACCGTTTTCCTGCAGGCCAAAATGTCGGGCGACCCGACTTTGCCGGGCGTCGGCCCGGATTTGGTTTATCGCGACCCGTGGGGCAATCCCTACGTCATCACTTTGGATTTGAGCTACGACGAGCAGTGCCAGGACGCGTTTTACAGTTTGACCGCTGTGTCTTCGCCTCCCGGCACTCCGAATGCATCTTCCGGCATCAACGGCCTGATCAATCCGGATGGAACGGCCGACAATTATCGCTATCACGGCAAGGTCATGGTCTGGTCCGCTGGGCCACCAAACAGCGGTGGAAAGTCGGTGGTTGCTCCTGCCTTGCCGGCCACTGACTCAGCCAACAAGAACCACATCCTAAGCTGGCAATGAAAATGAGTGTCGAGCGTCGAGCGTCGAGTGTCGGGATGAGCGCGGTCAACGCGGCGCATCCCCGTCACGTTTCACGTTTCACGTTTCACGTTTCAGGCTTTACGCTCATCGAGCTGCTGGTGGTCATTGCCATTCTCGGCATTCTCGCCGCGCTGACCATGCCGGCGCTCAAGAATTGGAGCAAATCCGACGCCACCATCAGCGCCTCGCGCCAGTTGCTCGATGGCGCCGCCCGCGCCCGCCAGCTTGCCATCAGCCAGCGCACCACTGTCTATATGGTTTTTGTCCCGACGAATTTCTGGAACGACACTCTTTCCGGAGGCTGGCCCAACCCCTGGTGGAGCAACCTGACCCCGGCGGCGCAAACGGCGGCCACCAATCTCTGCGACAAACAATTGACCGGCTTCACCTTCATGGCTTATGGCGCGATGGGCGATCAGCCGGGCAATCACCGCTGGCATTATCTCGCGCCGTGGCAGAATTTGCCCGAGGGCACGTTCATTGCCATGGCAAAGTTTGCCAATTCGCCGGCCCAATCCTACCCGATCACCGATCCCATTTCCGGCGCGGTGTTGTTCAACATTCATGGTTTCAACGTTATGAACACCATTCCGTTTCCCGTGGAAACCAACACCGTTACCACGCCGCCTTCAATCTCGGATCTGCCTTATCTGCCTTACATCGCGTTCAACTATCTCGGCCAGTTGACGGTGGACGGGGTGAACCTCGCGCCGCTGGACGAATACATCCCGCTCGCCAAAGGCAGCATTTCACCGGGCCGGGACCCGGACACCCGGGCGATGATATTCTCCCCGGCGGATGTCCTGGAAATGCCGCCCGGCAACAGCACCAACTCCACCTACAACATCGTCCACATTGACCGGCTGACGGGCCGCGCGGTCCTGGAATTCCAGAAAGTGAAATGAAAATTAACAACCCAGTGACAGGCGGCAGGTGGTGCAAACCGCCAAGGCGCCAAGAGCGCCAAGGTTTTTTGGGAAACTCTTCTTTGCGTCCTTGGCGTCTTGGCGGTTCGTCCGCTTTCACCATGGTCGAAATCGCCATCTGCCTGGCCATCATCGGCTTCGCCCTCGTTGCCATCATCGGCGTGCTGCCCATTGGCATGAACACCCAGCGCGACAACCGCGAGGAAACCATCATCAACCAGGACGCCACCGTGTTCATCGAGGCCATCCGCAACGGCGCGCAGGGCCTGGATGACCTGGCCAACTACGTCTATGCCATCACGAATTATCAAACAAAATATAATCCCAATCCCAACCCGACTGTAACCTTTGGTTGGACCAATGGGGTTCCAAGTATTCTGACCAACGGCGCCAATATCGTGGGCCTCTTGAGCACTCCAGAGTACATGGATTTGAACTTCAATCCAACCAATAACCTTTTCAGCGGTGGTTTCAGCAATCACGTCGTTGCCTATGTCCGTTCCATGAGCGGGCCGGCGATTGAAAAGCCGCCGCAGAACAACGACATCGTCGTCGGCGACTCCTTCAGCTACCGCATCCTGTGCGTCAACGGCCCGGTGGCGGTGGATGCGAACATCTTCAGCCTGTCACCCAATGACCCGGTTTACGTTCACAACCAGCAACTGACCGCCAACCTGCACGAGCTGCGGCTGACGTTTCTCTGGCCGCAACTGCCCAACGGCAACGTGGGTCCGGGCCGCCAGACCTTCCGCACGACCGTTGCCGGGCAACTGGTGCAGACCGCCAACGTCTCCGGCATGCCCGTGTATTTTTACCAGTCCCAATCCTTTACCAACGCGCCATGAGTACAAGATTGCAGATTGCGGATTGCAGATTGCGGATTGCCCGGCACGTTCGGAGTTCCGCGTCTGCGCGGCAGGGTGAGCAGCCGCCTGAAGGCGGAACTCCAAACGGCGACGGCTTGTCTCGCCGTAGCACTGCGACGGCGGTGGTAACGCGCCCTACCATCAAAATCCGCAATCCGCAATCCGCAATCCGCAATTGTGCCGCCTTTACCTTGATCGAAGTTCTCGTGGTGGTGGTGCTCATGTCGTTCATCATCATCGCGCTGATGGCAGTGTTCAACAGCACGCAGACCGCGTTTCGCGCCAGCCTCACCCAGTCCGACGTGCTGGAAGGCGGCCGCTCGGCCATGGGCATGATTAAAAGCGATTTGGAGGCGATGACCCCGTCGTTTGGCCAGAGTAATCAACCTTTGGTCGGTGGCTGGAGCACGGTTCCGGTGAATTTTTGCGTTAGTAACAACGTATGGCAGAATCAATATAGCTCCGCACCGCTGTTGCAATCACTGGTCGGCAGCAGCGCCGGCCAGTTGCGCACCAACGTGCTGGAATATTTCTTCATTCTCACGCGCCAGAACACCACCTGGACGGGCGTCGGTTACGTGGTGGACAACTTTTCGACAAATTACTTCTATCCGCTTTACCGTTTTTCCATGAGCACGAACGTGATGGCCGCCGATCCAACGATGCTGTTCAACATTTTTTTCACCAATCTGCCCTCCTACACCGGCCTTCCGATTGCGCCGAACAACCCCCTGATGAGCCATTTGCTGGACGGCGTGGTGGATTTGCGCGTGCGCGCCTATGACCCCAACGGTTTGTGGATGACCAACGGCTACCCGTTCGGATATACGAACATTGCCAAAAATGCCTGGTTCTCGGCGCCGCAAGCGAATGAATTGAATGAAGTCGGTTTTTACATGTTCAGCAACACGCTGCCGGCGTCGGTGGAAATCAATCTGGGCGTGCTCGAAGACCGCGTCATTCAGCGCGCGCAATCCCTGCCCAACGTGGCGCCCGCCTTGGCCCAGGCCAATTACCTCGCGCGGCAGGCCGGCCAGGTGCATGTCTTCCGCCAGCGCGTCTGGATCCGCAACGTTGACCCCTCTGCCTATCAATGAAATGAAAACCAAACGAACATCGAACATTCAACATTCAACGTCCAGCATTCAATGGCCGTGCCGGCTGGATGATCCGGCGTTCGGCGTTCAGTGTTCGATGTTGAATGTTCCCAATTATCCCGTCACCCGCAACGTTGACCCCTCTGCCTATCAATGAAACCTCCATTTACGATTTACGATTTACGATTTACGATTTGGAAAAAATCGGCGAAACCTTCGTCCCAATCTGTTAATCCTCTGGCGCCGGCAATTGACAATCCGCAATCCGCAATCCGCAATCCGCAATCAAAAGAGGGCGTTGCCTTGATCATCACCCTCATCCTGCTCGGCGTGGTCACGTTCATGGCCATCGCCTTCCTGGCCCTCAGCCGCCGCGAACGCGGCGCCGTCGCCACCGTCACCGACACCACCAGCGCGCGGCTGGCCGCCGACGCCGCGCTGGCCAACGCCGAAGGGCAAATCGTGGCCAACGCGCTCGCCGCCACCAACCCCTTCAACTTCGGCCTGCTCGTCTCGACCAATTATATCAATCCGAACGGGTTTCAAACCGGCATCGCCAACCCGACCAACGTCAATTATACCTATCCGGGCGGAGCGCCTGTCGCCGGCAACGACTTTTTGCAACTGCTGGCCAATTTATATTACAGCCCGCGCCCGCCGGTCTTCATTCCCAACCCCACGAACTCATCCCTGCCACCCGATTTCCGCTACTATCTGGATTTGAACCGCAACGGACGTTACGACACCAACGGCTGGGTGACCAATCTGGACAACAACCTGCAGGGTCTCGGCACCGCTGGTATCCAGGTGGGCGACCCGGAATGGATTGGCGTGTTGCAGCGGCCCGACCAGCCGTACGGGCCGAACAATCCGTTCGTGGCGCGCTACGCTTTCATCGCCCTGCCCGTCGGCAACTCGCTCGATTTGAACGCCATTTACAATCAAGCAATGACCCGGTCCGTAAACCCGGCAAGTGGCGGAGCCGATGGATTTCTTCGCAACCAAGGCGTTGGTTCATGGGAAATCAATCTCGCCGCCTTCCTCACGGACTTGAATACAAACCAGTGGGATCCAGCGGTAGATTCCTACAATTATCGCGAGTGGATGACGCCCAATTTTGCCAATCAAGGTCGCGGTTTTGAGGATGCCCTGTCCTTGTTGAGTTATCGTTACGCGACCAATTACAACTCGCTATCGCCGGTTGGCGGGACCACCCCCAACGGATTATTTACAACCGCAAACTCGTTCCCTCCATTTCAAAACAACATTGATGCTTACAGTTATGGGCCGTTGATGACCACTCCAGCGGGAATTAATGTCGGCCCGACCGTCTCATGGCCGTGGGTCGGCGCGGACAATACGAATCACTTGTTCACGCCGTCGGAATTGTTCAACCCGAATGAAATCTCGCCACTTTTCGTCAATAGCCTGCTCGCCGCCGGCAACAACAATTCCACTTACGACCGCTACACGTTTTACCGGATGCTTTCGCAGCTCGGCACCGACACCACGCCGGAATCGGGCAGGATGAATTTGAATTACGACAACCTGACTCCGACCAACGGGGTTGCCTCCTCCACGAATTTCATGGCCTGGACGCCGCTGGCATTTTTCACCAATGCCGCCGACCGGCTGCTGCGCGCCTACACCACCGAGTGGCGCAATGGCAATCCCACCAACTTCGCCGCCTCATTTTATAGCGTGGCCAATTTCAATTTCATCAACGCGGATCAATGGACCAATTATCCCGCGTTCGGCATCAATCACATTCCGGTTTTGGTGAGCAACCGATTCGTCTATTCCTCCGCCGTCAACCGCCTGCTCCAACTCGCCGCCAACATGTATGACGCCGCGACTGACAACCTCGGAGGTATAAACGGCAATACATTTAATTATCCGTCCGTCTTCCGGCCGCTCTTTACGCGGGATGCAGGCGGCAATATCTTCGTGACGGGATATACCAATGTTGGAACCGTTTCAGGAGCGGGCGACATTTCCGTGCCTTTCGATGCCTCAACCATCTCCGCTTTGGTGGGTGTAAGCAACGTGTCGCCAAATGTAAATATCTATGGCGTGCCGTGGATCATTGGCGCAAAGAAGGGCTTCCCGAATTTCAACAAGTTTTCCATGCAGAATGTTGTGCAAATCACGCGCAAACTTCAAATTGCGCGCTCAAAGGCCCCCATCTCATCTGTTTCAGACCTTCTCTACACCAATCAATTGTTTGTCTTCAGCATCAGCAACTCGATTGGCATGGACTGTTGGAATTCGTACAGCAACTTGTTTCCCAATCCGGTGCAAATTGTGGTCCAAGACAATCTTTCAATGATATTGACCAATGATGGGGGTGCACCGTCCGTTGGTCCATCTGGTCCATTGTCATATTCGATCAACACGAACTTGCCTGTGACTCCCTCCTGGCCGGGTTCGGCGTGGGATCCGGGTACCGGTTTACCAGCCGCAAATTCTTTCACCAACCCGATCAACACCACAATTCAGTTTTTGACGAACAGCGTTTTTTATTCCGGCACCACGCCACCCGGGGTGCAAGGATTCTATCCCGAAGGAGACAACCTGGGCTGGGAAACGAACAAACATGATTTCGCCTTTCCGAATTTTGGTTTGCTAACGACCAACCGCCTACAGGTGTTCATGCTCTGTCGCGGCCACGTCATTGATTATGCCCAGTTCGCCGGGCCGGAAAGCAGCCGCAATTTGAATGCGGAAATCCAAACCAACGTCCAAGCTTCCGGGTATGGCTACCTGTGGAGCACAAATCTTAATAAAAATAAAGTACCTTGGGGAATCATCAGCCAGATTGACGCATCGGATGGTAGGGTGCAATGGAACGGGGAGTATTGGAACAATGGGTCGGCTCCGGATGAAATAAGTGGATTCAGTCAATTTATGGGATTTGGCACGGCAAACGGCAGCAGCACGGCTCAGTATTACGCGACCAATTATATTGTGCAAGTCCCTTACACACCCACGGTCACGGCTTGTGAATACATTTCCTGGCAGGCAAACGACCCGCTGGTGCATTATCTGGCCAGTGATTTGAACTTTCAGGGCACGGAGGCGAACGGCGGCCCGACGACCGGCATAAATGTTTGGACCAAAACAACGCCTTTGCCCAGGCCGAGTTTCAACCAGGTGAACGACCGTTATATGCCGTGGGGTGGCAATCCTAATTTCAACGCTCCACCGGGTGATACAAGCTGGCAGACTCTTAGTCGTTACAATACGGCAATCAAAGATCCATTGGTGTCGTCATCAGATTTCTGGGATTTTCCGACGAACAAATTCCCGACCGTCGGCTGGCTGGGCCGCGTTCATCGCGGCACGCCGTGGCAAACGGTTTATCTTAAGGCGTCAGATATTCTCCCCGAATTGGATTCCTTCGGTTCCAACATCGGCACTAACATCTGGGTGACTTGGACCGGCGACCAAAATCTGTTTGACGCCACCAACGCTGCACCCGCGCAGGATCGGTTGCTGTTTGATCTGTTCACCACCGCGATCAACGACAACGCCACGCGCGGAACGCTTTCGGTCAATCAAAGCGCCGGGAGTTCTGACCCGGGGTCGGGGCTGGCGGCATGGTCGGCTATGTTCAGTGGAATCGCTGTACCCACAAGTCTCACCAATTCTTACGCGATCATTTCTCCGGCAGGAACCTTGGGCGCAGGTTCGATATTGTGGCCGTTGGTGACGAACATTAACACTGTGCGGGCAAATTTCACAAATGCCGATGGTTTGGTCGGAACGTTTGAACATGTGGGCGATATTCTCGCCGCGCCGGCGCTAACTGAACAATCGCCGTTCCTCACTGGCCTTGACCCGAATGCGCAAATCAGCGACGAGCTGTATGAATGGCTGCCGCAGCAGACGATGTCGCTGTTGCGCGTCAGCGATTCGCCGCGGTACGTCATTTATTGCTACGGCCAGGCGCTCAAACCCGCGCCGGGTTCCGTCATTTCCAGTTCGTCCAAGCTCCCCAGCGGACTAAATCCATTGGGCATGGTTACGAATTACCAGATCGTGTCGGAAATCGCCACCCGCGCCGTCGTGCGCTTTAACAGCTCGGTGACGAATGCGATTACCACCAACTACGACGGCCTTGGCAACCTTGTCTGGTACACCGTGCCCGTGGTGACGAACAACAATGCCGTGATCGAGAGTTTTAACATTTTACCTCCTGATTAACCGCCAAGACGCCAAGAACGCCAAGATGAAGACGCTGATTTTACTCCCCCTCACCCCGCTCTCCCGGCGGAAGAGGGAGAATTGTCGTCAGCCAGTTGGCGAGCGTCGGTTCCCTCTCCCCGGGGGAGAGGGTCAGGGTGAGGGGCGGTGCATTGCTCGCTTTCTGAATGACAGCGCAGCCCATGCTTCCTCAAACAAGCAAGGCCTGTGGAAAAAGGCCGCTTTCTGCTGGTTTTGGCAACTGGATTGATAAATCGCCATTTTTTGGCCTCAATATGCTTAAAATGGCCACGGAATTAACTAAGTCAGTCACAAACAAAGGTGATTCCGTGACGAAATTACTTAATTTCGTTCCAAACCAAGGTAATTTTACGACAAACAAACCTTTGTTTGCGACAAAACAACATTGTTTTGCGACGGAATTACCTTTGTTTACGACAAACAAACCTTTGTTTACGACAAACAAACCTTTGTTTACGACAAACAAACCTTTGTTTACGACAAACAAACCTTTGTTTACGACAAACAAACCTTTGTTTACGACAAACAAACCTTTGTTTACGACAAACAAACCTTTGTTTACGACAAACAAACCTTTGTTTACGACAAACAAACCTTTGTTTACGACAAACAAACCTTTGTTTACGACAAACAAACCTTTGTTTGCGACAAACAAACCTTTGTTTGCGACAAAACAACATTGTTTTGCGACGGAATTACCTTTGTTTACGACAAACAAACCTAAGTCCAAGCCGGAATTAACTAAGTCCGAGGCTTTCATAACCCCAAAAATCGCTAAAAATGGCGTGTTGGAGGCTGAAAAGGTCAAAAAGAGACAGTTCTTGGGCGCTGTGTTCACTCAGCCGATGGTGACGAACAACAACGTCGTGATCGAGAGCTTTAACATTTTACCCCCTGATTAACCGCCAGGCAAATGAACTGCCAGGAATAACAAAACCTTTTCAACCGCCAAGACGCCATGAGCGCCAAGATAAACCCATGAAAAAATTCTTTCTTAAAAAAATCCAGTCCGCAGGGTGCGAGGTAACGAGTGCTCGATTCATCACTTCGCCGCCTGCAATTCCTTTCCCCAAAAAACTTGGCGTCCTTGGCGTTCTTGGCGGTTGGCCTTGCCTTGACGTCCTTGGCGCCTTGGCGGTTAAGTTTCCATGAAAACCTTGATTGAACCAGAGAACAGGGTGGATGCACTGGCACACGCCGTCATTGGCGCGGCAATAGAGGTGCATCGTCAGCTGGGACCGGGTTTTCTGGAAAGCGTTTATGAAGAAGCTTTGTGCGTCGAATTGGAAGACCGGCAGATTCCCTTTGAACGGCAAAAGGAAATCAGCGTGCTTTACAAGGGCCGGCAGATCGGACAGCAAAGAATTGATTTGCTGGTTGGAGAATCTCTGATCGTTGAATTAAAGGCCATTGAAGCGCTGGCAGAAATCCACAAGGCCCAGGTGATTTCTTATCTAAAGGCAACCCGCCTGTCGCTGGGTCTGCTGATTAATTTCAATGTCCCAATTTTAAAAAATGGGATTCAAAGGATAGTCTATACAAACAGATAAACCGCCAAGGCGCCAAGTACGCCAAGGATTAAATTCCTGTGAATACAATTCTTAAACGTTTCCAAAAAATAAACTTGGCGTCCTTTGCGTCTTGGCGGTTAAACCTTGAGGATTAAATGATATGAGTACACGGCGTCCGTTCATCTGGACTTTGGCGTGCCTGCTGTTCCTCGCGGGCGCGTGGTTCTTCTGGCAACACACCGCGGACACGCGGACGAAACCGTCCGCGCCCCCAAAAGCCGCCGCGCCAGCGGCCACCACCGTCCGTTCCGCGTCCACCGCGCCGCACTTTTTGGCCGCCGCTTCCACCAACAACGCCGCTTCAGCCAAAACCAACCCCTTTGCCTTCCGCCTCAGCAACACCACCAAATCGTTGGATCAGTTGGCGCGCGACCGCCATGCGATTTTGCTGGAAAACGCGCTGATTGATTCAAGCCTGCCGCTGAATTTTTCCTTTCCCAAACACTTGCAGTCACAAGGCGACCCCGGCGCCTACATCGTCCAGGCGCGCGGACCGGTTGACGCCGCGTTCCGCGCGATGCTGGCGGCGGCGGGCGCGGAGATTGTTTCTTATATTCCGAACAACGCCTATCTCGTGCGCGCGCAGGCGGGCACGGCCAACGGACTGGCAGCCAATCCGCTCACGCAATCGGTGACTCCCTACGAGCCGTATTACAAAATTCAACTGCCGTTGCTCGCGGCGGCGGTGGAAAACGAGATCCTCCCGCCCGGCATGGAATTAAATCTCGGCCTGTTCGCCGACACCGCCGCGCAAACCATTCCGGCCATCAAAAAACTCGGCGGAACAATTTTGGGCCAGGGCAGTTCGCCGTTTGGACCCGTGGTGAGCGTGCAGCCGCCGGCGGATTGGACAGCGCTGGCCACACTGCCCGGCGTGCAACTGGTTGAAATGTACCACCCGCGCGTTCGCGCCAACGACTTGAGCCGGGTGACCACCGGGGTTTCGGTGAACACGCGTACGATGACCAATTATCTGAACCTGAGTGGCTCGAATGTGATGGTGCAGGTGAACGATTCCGGCATTGACGCCACCCATCCGGATTTTCAAACAGGAAACGGCGCACCCGTGCGGGTGTTTGGCTCTCTGACAACCGACACCGACGGTCACGGCACGCATGTGGCAGGTATCATCGCCGGTAACGGTATAGAATCCATAACGCTGACTAACGTGCGCGGGTCCATCATACCGGCCACGAACGGCCAGTTCCGCGGCAAAGCGCCGCTGGCAAAATTGCTGGCCATGGATTTAAATGATTCGGACCAAGACCTGCAGGGAGCGGCGGCGCTGACGAACGCGCTGATTTCCAATAACAGTTGGAACTACGGCAACGACAATGCCTACGATTTGTACGCGGCGAGTTATGACGCGGCGGTGCGCGATGCGCTGCCAGGGATGACCGGTTCGCAGCCGGTGTTGTTTGTGTTTGCGGCGGGCAACTCCGGCGGTGGCAACGATGGTGGCGGTGGTGGAGACCCGGACACCATTCTGTCACCGGCCACGGCCAAAAACGTGATTACCGTCGGGGCGCTGGAGCAATTACGCAGCATCACCAACATCGTCACCGACCGCAACAGCAATTCATCCGCCGCCTGGCAACCGGAGACGGACACAAGTTTTCAGGTGGCCAGCTTTTCCAGTCGCGGCAACGTGGGCATAGGCACGGAAGGCACTTACGGACGGTTCAAGCCGGACGTGGTCGCGCCGGGGACCTTTATCGTCTCGACCCGCTCCGCCCAATGGGACCAATATGCGTATTACAACCCGACGAATTATTCCTACAACTTTTTTACCAACCAAGTCGTTGATCCCAACACACTGAATCGTTACAGCCTTTCCATCCCCGCCAACACCGTTGGCGCAATCATCACCATCTCCGCCAACCTTTTTTCACCGTCACCTTTCCCGACCAACCTGCCGATTTACGTCCGGATGGGGGATTTCCCCTCCACGAACACTGCTTTGGACGATTTCGCAACCTGGAGCAACGGAGTTGCCATTCCCCCGAACAGCGGCGGCGCCATTATTGACATCACCAGCATCCAGAACAGCGGATTTTTCTTTGCGGTGGGGAACACCAATGATTTTTCAATCAATTACAACCTAACCACCGAAATCATTACAACGAACGACCTTGGAAACTATTTCCAAGTGTTAAGTAATTTGAACCAGTCCCTCGGCACGAACAATCCGTTGAGCAATCCAAATCCAACCGGGCCTGGTCCGTATTACCGCTATGAAACCGGCACGAGCATGGCGGCGGCGGACGTATCCGGCGTGCTGGCACTGATGCAGGATTATTTCACGAACAAATTATCGTTGCAGCCCAGCCCGGCGTTGCTGAAAGGAATGCTTATTAATGGCGCACGCCCCGATGGAAGTTATGGTTTTCAGTTCACAAACATTAACTATCAAGGCTGGGGCTTGATCAATTTGCCGGATTCGCTGCCACCGGGAATTACGACGAACGTGAACAACGGAACCGGTGAGTCCATGCTCATTCTGGACCAAAACCCGGCCACCGGGCTGGCCACCGGCGACAGCCATACCTACCACGTCACCCTCACCGGTGCCGCGGCGGCGTTGCCGTTGCGCATCACACTGGCGTGGACGGACCCGCCCGGAGATCCGGCCGCCGCCATCAAGCTCGTCAACGATCTCAATCTCGTTGTCATCAATCTTGACCATCCCACCAACGTCTATTACGGCAACGACATCCCGGCCTCCAGCACCTACAACTCCAAGGAGAACGGCACGAATACGCCGGTTTCCGATCTGATCAACAACGTGGAAAATATTTGTCTGCCTGCGGGCGCAGGAACGAACTTCTCTGTTACGGTTTTGGGTTATCGCGTCAACGTGAATGCAGTTACCGCCCACACCAACAACGTGGTGCAGGATTTCGCGCTGGTGATTTCCAGCGGCAACGGCCAGGTGACCAACGCATTCACCGTGACGGACAGTCCGATTATTTCCAACCCCACGGCCGACCAGCAAATTACTTATGTGATTACGACGAACATGCCGTTGATGAATTAACTAGCCGGCGCGAGCACGCCGCTGCTGGGCACCAACAACATTCAATTGACCGGTGGCACCACGGAGCTGAACGGCATTCAACTGTGGCCATCGAACGTCCTCGTCACGCTGGGCATGACCAACCAGTGGCATTTCTACGTGGTCACCAACACCGGCGCGTCGGACTTCACCAACGCCGCGTTCATCACCTTCGTCCCCGCCACGCTGTCGGTTCCGCGCATGGGCGTTTTTGCGGATTCGCAGGACAATGCAACGCGGCCGGAGGCGGACATTGACCTTTACGTCACCACCGATCCGAACCTGCTGCTGATGCATCCCGATGTCATTTCCAACGCGGACAAATCGGTCGGGGCCGTGGCGGCGTGGAATTTGTCGCCTATTCCAACTCGGCGCCCGGCAAGGTTTATTACGTCGGCGTGTATTCGGAGGACCAGGAGGCGTCGGAATACGGCTTCATCCCCATCTTCACCGACATTCCATTCAACCAGCAAGGCCCGAACGGCAGCCAGATCGTCAACGGCCTGACGGTGCCGGTCAACATTCCCGACGGCAGCACAATACATCCGGGCATCGCATACGTTTTCGCGCTGGCGCTGAATCCCATGCAGGTGAAGCGCGTTGTGGTGAACGACACCATTGCGCACCAGAATTTCGGCGACCTCATCGGCACGCTCACGCACAGCCAGCAAACGGGACTGGGGAAGCGGGATGTGTTGAATAATCACGATTCGCTCTACAACGCATCGGGCGTTTACACGAACATTTATGACGACAGCGGGCAGGGCGACATCTGCGGGCGCGCGAACGTCGGACGGGCCGGGCAGCCTGAATAATTTCCTCGGCCAGCAGGCCGTTGGCCCGTGGATTTTGACCGAGATTGACGATGCGCTAACCCATACCGGCGCCGTGACCGGCTTCAGCCTGTTGATCGAACCGCACAACGGGAAAAACGGCGCGACGACTTTCGAAAGCACCCCGCCTTGCGTAATGTCTCAAACCGATTTCATTGATGTGCCGCCAGGCGCGACGAATTTGACCATTCTGGTCACGAACCTGACGACTCCGGGTCCGCAGCCCATTTCTTTGTATGTCAAATATGGTGCCTGGCCGACGACCAACAATTTCGACGAAGTGACCAACCTCGTTCCACCGGTGACCAATGGCGTGATTTCCATCGGGCCGCCGCTGACTCCGGGGCGCTATTTCTATGGCGTGTACGCCCCTTGCAGCGACACCGCCAGCCAATCGAATTCCGTCACCGCGACTTATTACATGGGCGCGGTTCCGGCGCAGGTGGTTTTCGGTTCGAGCGGCCCGGCGCCGATTTTGGATGACGCGGTGGTGACGAATACCATTTACGTGACGGCGGCCCAGACCATCTCGTCGGTGGACGTGTCGTTGCGCGTGGACCATCCGCGCGTGTCGGATTTGGTGTTCCACCTGACCAGTCCGGCCGGCTCGCGGGTGTTGCTGGTGGAAAACCGCGGCGGCACGACCACCAACGGCATGGGCCAGACGCTCGCCATCACCAACGTGGTGCCCGTCTCGTCGTCCGGCAGCTCGTCGCCCACGACCAACGTGGTGAATACGGTCACCAGCAGCGGCGCGCTGGAGATCAATTATAATTTCTACACCCTGCCGGACGAGATGGTCATTTATGACCAGAGTGGAAGCGGAGTCCCGATTTTTGATTCCGGCCTGATCAGCGGCAGCGGCATTTTCAACATCGCCTACACCAACTCCAATTTCCTGACCATCGAGATGAACCCCTTCGGCAACAATGAAGGAACGGGCGACCTGTGGGATTACGCGGTAGTCGCGGCGCAGGTCAAATACACCTATCTGACGCTGACGGAGAACACGAACCTGACCACCACGCCCATCAAGTTCGCGCCGCCGCCGTTCGTGGGCGTCCTGACCAACGTCTTTGGCAAAGCGGTGGTCACCAATATCACAACGTCGCTCACCAACACGGTGGTGGTCACCAACACGTTAATCATCACCAATACGGTCATCACCACCAATCTGATTGCCAACGAATGGCACAATTCGTTTGAAGGCTACAGCTATTCGGTCTTTTCCGCGCCAAGCCATTTTGCCGGAGGGTGGTCTGTGGACTCCGGGTCCGTTGATGTCTATGTAAACGGCGGCCCACCCCCCAGCGGCAGCACCGCCGACGAAGGAACCAACTACATAGACCTGGACGGTAGTACTCCGGGAACCATTTCAACCAACCTGGCCACCGTGCCGGGCCAAAGCTACACGCTGACTTTTACCTACGCCCAGAATGCAGACGGGAAAAGCTTTGACCATCCCACGGCGTCAATGCAGGTTCTCCAAAACAGCAATCCATTGTTGAGCCTCACGGTAAACCAGACCAATGGCTGGTCAAATCTGGGGTGGACAACGACCTCCGCCGTCTTCACCGCAACCGCCAACCCCACAAAAATCTCCTTCCAATCTTTGGATCCCGCCGGTGATGCTTACGGGGTGCTGCTGGACTGCGTCAATCTGGCGTCCCCCATGAACGATGGTTTTGAAAACACAGCGATCGGTAATTATGCGGCGGGAGTCAATCCGGGTTTTGCCGGCTGGGCTGTGACCACCAATCAGGTCACGGTCATCAGCAATACAACGCTGGCTTACGGTGGCAGTACCAACCTGCTGGCACTGGCCAATGGCACGATTTCCCGCATCCTGCCCACAGTGCCGGGACAGACTTATGTCCTGACGTATGCGTATCGCGGGCCGGGCGCCATAAGCCTGTGGCGCGGAGAAGGCAATGCGATTGATCCCATCAGCGCGAACAATGGGACTGCGGAAAACGATCTCGGCTATGCCGCCGGGGAGGTGAATTCAGCATTCAACATGGCGACTGCGGGGTATGTATTTATCCCTGCCTCGCCGTCTTTGGACATCGGGCCGGGACCGGGGTTTACCCTTGACGCTTGGATAGCTCCTACCGCCATATCAGCTGCAAATCCCTATCCCATCATCGAATGGTCACAGGCCGGCGGTGTTTACTCCGGTCTGAGTTTTTTTGTTTCTTCGTTTTTCTTCAACTCTTCCGGATGCTTGTGTGCAGGTTTTGTCGCATCGAACAATGTGGCGGTGGGTAATTCGATTTTCAGCGCCCCGAACATAGTCACTGCGAATGTCTTTCAACATGTGGCTTTGACTTATAATCACACAACCGGTGCTGCTGCCATGTATTTAAATGGAGTCAGGGTGGCCAGCACAAATAATGTAGGCAACTTCGTGACCTGGACCACCGGGAATGTGCTTATCGGACGCCGAATCAACATCAATACACCTTCCCAAAATTTCCATTTCCCCGGGAGCGAGGATGAAATAAGCATTTATGGACGCGACCTCTCGGCTTCGGAAATCCTGGCCATTTACCAGAAGGGCAGCTTGGGCAAATACGATCTGGCAGCACCGACCTTTGCACAGGGCCTGGCCGAGGCCCAGTTGACCCTGGGCGGCACTCCATTCCCTGTGTTCTATGGCAACAACACCAACTGGCAGACCACCAACATCACCTTTGTGGCCGCGCAGAGCAACCTGGTCCTGCAAGTCGCCGGGTTGGAGCCGGGCATGTTGCTGGACAGCTTTGCCCTGACCAATGTTGTGTATGTGACCAACATCACCTACACCAACATCATCACCGTTTGCACCAATACGGCGACCAACGGTTTTGAAGGGGCCGTGGCCGGAGATTACACCCAGGGCTGGATGTTTGACGGCTGGGTCGTAACCAACCAGCAGGTCACAGTCATCAGCAACACAGTGCTGGCCAATGAAGGCACCAATTTGCTGGCGCTGGCCAACGGCACGATTACGCGCGTTTTGCCCACTGTGGCGGGACATGCTTATAACCTGACGTATGCGTATCGCGGGCCAAGCGCCATTGCACTATGGCGCGGAGAGACGAACAATGCGCAGGACGAGGCGACCGGCACCCATAACGGAATCATCACAACTGCATTTTTGGGCTATGTTACGAACTCGCCCGGCGAGGTTAGAAATGCCTTTGATTTCCATGGGTCAAATTTCGTGGAAATACAACCCATCGCCCTCACCAATTGCACGTTTGATTTTTGGTGCTATCAGCGGACCCGGACCTTGAAAACCAATGACACCGAATGGGGCACCGTGCTGCTTTCCGACGAAGTATGCAATATCGTTGACGACTGGCACATCGGGATACTGTCCAATGGCCACCTGGTGTTCTTCATGGGCAATGGCGTCGGGGGTTATGATTCCGCGTTTCAGTCGGCCAGCGTGATTCCGCTGAATACGTTTACGCATGTGGCCGTGACCCGCAGCGTCATCACCGGCAAAATTCAAATTTACATCAACGGCCTTTTGGACACCACGACCAACTCCCCCCATAATCGCGTCATGGGCATTGCCGAATCAACCTGCGGAGTCCCGAACACCATCGGCATCGGCTTTCTATTGCGCATGGCGGAATTGGGAAATCCTTTCCCATACGTTGATGTCCTCGACGGGAAGATGGACGAGACAACGATTTATGACCGCACCCTGTCCGCCTCGGAAATCCTGGCCATTTACCAGAATGGCAGCTCGGGCAAATACGACACCACCGCGCCGACCATCGCTCAAGGCCTGGCCGAGGCCCAGATGGTCGTGGATGGCTTTGCGTTCCCGCCATTCTACGGCAGCAACACCAACTGGCAGACCAACACCATCTCCTTCAACGCCGCGCAGAGCAACTCGGTCCTGCAAATCACCGGACTGGAGCCGGGCATGTTGCTGGACAATTTCGTCCTGACCCAGCCTGTGATTGCCACCAACTATTTGTTGACCACGAACCTGGATGGCAGTGACATTTATTATCAGCCGGAACAATCGCTCGACACCTACAAAGAGAACGGCGAGAGCGCGTATGGCCAGTGGCAGCTTGAAATCTGGGACAACCGCGCCGGCGCCGGCCTCACCAACACGCTCGTGAACTGGCAGTTGCGGTTCAATTTCGCCACCCCCTACAGCCCGTTCGGCACCCTCACCAACGGAGTGCCGCTCACCAACCCCATCGTCGCCGGCAGCATCCAGTATTACAAAATTATCGTGCCGACGAACGCGGACATTGCCACGAATTTCCTGCTGTACGCCACCAACTCGCTCGGGACCGACCTGCCGCTCAATGTCTGGTTCAACCAGACCAACCTGCCCAGCGGCACCAATTCACCCGGCGATTACCTGCTGATCCACGGAACCAACGGCACGTATATACTTTACACCAACGGCGTCCCGCCCCTGATCCCCGGCTCCACCTATTTTATCGGCATCCAAAACACGAACGCGGTCACCGTTATTCCCAACTTCTACGTAGATTTCCACCTCGTCGTCCCGCCTGTACCCATCGTCCTCATTGATCACCAGCCGCAGACCAATACCATCACCACGAACGAAATCGTATATTATCTGGTCAACGTGCCGACCAACGCGGATTGGGCGACCAACCTCCTGCTCTTCGCCAGCGGCCCGCTGAACGTGTGGTACAACTCCACCAACCTGCCTGTGCCCGCCAATCCGCCGGATACCCTGCTGTTCAGCGCCGCGACCACCGGCAAAGCCATCTTTGGCACCAACCTGATTACCAGTCCGACGAACATTGTGCCCGGCGGCAGTTATTATCTCGCCGTGCAAAACCCGGGCGTTATCAGCGTCACCTATGGCATTGAGGTGGATTTCCACCTGATCCTCCCGCCGGTGTTGCCGGTCATTCCGCACCAGTACATCGTTCCCGGCCAGACGATGACCGTGACCAATACCGCCACCGGCCAGCCGACGCTGGTTTACACGATGACCAGCACGGTGACCAATCTCCCGGCGCCGGCCATTGACATTAACGGCATCATCACCTGGACGCCCACCAATTACCAGGCCCCCAACACCTATACCATCACCACGGTCGTCACCGACGGCAACACGCCGCCGCTCAGCGCGACGAACAGTTTCCTTGTGACGGTGATTGTGCCGGCATTCCCGGGCGCGGAAGGCGCGGGCGCGGGTGCCCTGGGCGGACGCGGCGGCGACGTTTATCACGTCCGGAACCTGAACGATGGCGGCCCGGGGTCGCTGCGTTACGGCATCACCAACGTCCCCGGCAACCGCACCATCGTCTTCGACCTTTCCGGCAACATCAATCTGCTGTCGGCGTTGAGTATCACCAACACAGATTTCACCATCGCCGGCCAGACGGCGCCGGGCGACGGCGTCACCCTTGGCAACTGGCTGACCTCGGTGGCGAACACCCACGACGTGGTGCTGCGCTTCATGCGTTTCCGCCCGGGCGACCTCAATTGCCCGTTGAACCAGGAGGATTCATTTAATTTTGACACCGTGACGAATTCGATTGTGGATCACGTCTCCGCCTCCTGGAGCATCAACGCAACGCTGTCCGCCCTCCGGTCGTCGGAGGTCACGGTGCAATGGTCCATGATGGCCGAGGCCCTCAACAATTCTTGCCACACCAACGCCAGCGGCCCGGGCACCCAGTTGAACGGTTACGGCTCCCTGCTCCGGTACGGCTCCGGCATGGTGAGCTTCCATCACAATCTTTACGCGGACAACTACAGCAGCAACCCGCGGCTGGGCGACAGCCTCCAGCTTGATTTCATCAACAACGTGGTTTTCAACTGGGGCATCGAGGCCGGCTTCAATCTGGATGACACGGCCGGCAACCCGGGCGGCTACACCAATGCCCTCAACTACATCGGCAATTATTTCATCGTCGGCACCAACACCACGGCCAACCAGACCACGGCCTTCGCCTCCGGCGTGCCCAACATTAGCTACACGTGGATTTACCAGTTGGGAAATTTCATTGACAGCCAAACGAACACCGTGCTCAACGGCGCCAACACCCAAACAGGGATGTTCAGCGGCAATTATACTTCGCTCGCCGGCCCGCTCGACCAGTTGCCGGGGTGGCCCGGAATCCCCGTCACCACCAACAGCGCCCCGAACGCTTATGAACAGGTGCTCGATTTCGCCGGCGCATCGCTGCTGGCACGCGATTCCGTGGATGCGGGCATTGTCGCCGGCGTCCGCTACAAGAACGGATTCATCATTGACTCGCAAGCCCAGGTGGGCGGCTGGCCGTTGCTCGACTCCGCTCCGCTGCCGCTGGACACCGACGGGGACGGTATGCCGGATTATTGGGAAATCACCCTGTTCCAGACCGGCCAGACGAACATGAATCCAAACGTGGCCAACAACGATCACTTCAACCCGGACGGTTACACGGACTTGGAACACTACATCAACTGGCTGGCCGTCCCGCACGCGCTGACTGTCACCAACACGCCGGTGGCCGTGGACCTTTTCGCGCTCGCCGGACGGACGGGCAACCTGAACTTTGGCGTGACCAATGGCACCAACGGCGCCGTGACCCTGGGAACGGACGGCCACACGGCCACGTTCATGCCCGCGACCAATTATTTCGGCTTCGCCTCCTTCGGTTTCAGCGTCACGAACCTGGCCACCGCCAATCAATTTGACGTGACGGTCAGCGTCATGGTCAGCGCCACCAACATCGTGATGATGGACCCGCCGCTCACCAACGGCGTGCCGCAGACGAACTCGGTGCCGGCCAATGGCTTCGCCTATTATCTGGTCAACGTGCCGACCAATGCGCAACTCGCCACGAACATCCTCCTGTTCGCCGGCGCGCCGGTGAACGTGTGGTTCAGCCAGGCCGGCTTCCCGACCGGAACCAACACCGGCAACTACATCCTGCTGGCCAATTCGACAGGCGGCAAATCGCTTTTGAGCACCATCAGCGTGCCGACGAATATCGTGCCCGGCGGAACGTATTATCTGGGAATCCAAAACCCGAACAGCGGCCCGGTCAATTTTGCGATTGAAGTTGATTTTTATCCGCCGCCGCCGGTGCCCATCACGCCACAGGTCATCACCATTGACTCGATTACTTACACCAACTTCGGCGGAACCAATGGCTACCTGCTCAAGTGGCAGGGGCCGACGAATTTCCAGTACGAAATCCAATGGACGACCAATATCGGGCCGCTGGTGGCATGGAGCACGGTTCTGAACCCGGTCATCAACACCATTTTGACGACAACCAACGGACACTTCAGTTGGTTTGACGACGGCACGCTGTCCGGCGGGTTTCGGGTCCGAGAAATTCTACCGGATCGTGGGCGGCCTGAACCTGGGAACGGTCATCGGTTCAGTTCCGGTCACCAACACGGTCCTGGCCGGGGCCACGTCGCAGGCGGTGGTGCCCGTGCCGGCCAGCGCCTTCTCAGCGAGCAACTTCCTGATTTCCGCCACCGGCCCGTTGAACGTGTGGTTCAACCAGACCAATCCGCCCGCCGGCAACCCCGGCGCGGGAGACCGCCTGATATTGTCCGCCGTCACCGCCGGCACTTTCGTGCTCACGAGCAATTCCGTGCCGCCGCTCGTGCCGGGCGCGAACTATTACCTCGGCTTCCAAAACCCGGGCACCAGCAACGTCACGTTCGTTTTCGAGGTGGCGTTTGGCCTCCCCTTCACCAATGCGCCGTCCGGCGGGGTGTCCCATTTCAGCATCACCGTGACCAACGGCGGCATCTGGCTCAAGTGGAACGGCCTGACGAATTATCTGTACCAGGTGCAGTGGACCACCAACATCGCGCCACCCGTGGCGTGGAATACGGTCTCGAACATCCTGCTGTCCTCCACCAGCGGAGTTTTCACCTTCTTCGACAACGGCTCGTTGACGGGCCGGGTTCGGCCCCCGGAAATTTTACCGGCTCATCGCCTGGCCGTTGCCGCCGGCATCCCAGACCCTGTCCTTTTCCAGCATCACCGCCACCAACATTGGCGGGACCAATGACCTGATGTTCAAGTGGAGCGAGCCGACGAATTATCAGTATGGAATTCAATGGACGACCAATCTCATGCTGCCGTTCAGCGGGTGGTCCCTCATTGTTAGTCCGGTGCTCACGCTGAATAACGGCGTCTATACCTTTATTGACAACGGCCAGACCGGCCCGCAGACCAGCCCGAAGTTTTACCGCATCTTCGCGTATTAATGGCACGGGTCCGGTTTGGAGTTTCCGTTCCGTCCGGCGGGACGGTTGCGATGGATGGAGCGCCGGCCTCCGGCACGGCGGGTTCCGTTGCCCGTGAACTGCTAGACGAAGATGGCGGATGTAAAATGAAAATGCTGACGATTCCGATCTTGACGGTGTTGTCAAGGCGGCAGGAAGAAATCCTGCAAGCCGCCTGCATTGGCACGCCCGACAAGATGATTGCCGACCGGCTTGGCGTTTCTCCCCGCACGCTGGAAGGCCACTGGCGCGCCATCCATCGTAAGCTCGGCTCGGTGAACCGCTGCCAGGCGGGTTTCATCTACGCCGCCCTGCGGGAAAACCCGCATGGGAAAGTCCTCGCGTAATTTCGCCTCCATAATTTTGTTTATCCGCGTCATCCGCGGTTTCAACTTCGGTTTTCCTGTCCGCGATAGAATGCCGCCAGCCGGTCCGGTGACACGCCGCAAAGATAGCCCAGAATAACCAGCTTGTTGATGAGGGTTGTCCGGAACAGTCCCAACCGGCGCCAGCGCCGGCCTGACGTTATGGCAGCGGCATCAGCCGTGACCACGCGGCCACGCTGCCGCAGCCGTCGCACGATTTCCCAGTCCTCCATGATCGGCAGGGCGGCAAATCCGCCGATCTCTTCGAACAACGATTTTCTCAGAAAAAACGCCTGGTCTCCGTAAGGCGATTGCCGCCACCGCGAACGCAGGTTCGCCGTCCATTCGATGAACCATTGGCCGGCCAGCTCTTCGCCCATCTGAAATCGAAACGCTCCCGCCGCCACCGCCGGGTCGCGCAAGATTCCGGCCACCGCTTCCGGATAACCGGCGGGCAGCATCGTGTCCGCATGTAGAAAAATCAATAGATTTCCAGCAGCCTGCGCCGCGCCCGCGTTCATCTGCCGCGCGCGGCAGGGCCGGGAACGAATCACCCGCGCGCCCGCGGCCCGCGCCAGCGCCACCGTGTCATCCGTGCTGCCGCCATCCACGACCAGAATTTCATGCGGCCGGCCCTGTTGCGCCGATTGCAAAGTCGCGGTGATGTACGGTGCCTCGTTCAATGCCGGGATGATGACGCTGATGCGGCTCAAGCCGGCATTTTCAGCGTCAGCAATGGGTTTCCACGCGTACAAATCGCCCGGCACATCGAGGTCGCTCAATTGAGCAAGCAAAACAGGTTCGATCCCCGCCTGCCTCGAAATTAAAATGGATTCCGTCAGCACCGTCCCCGTGCTCCAATGAACGTCGCGGAAAAGTTGCGGCACCGGCTGCGTCAGACCGGCCAGATAATACCCGCCATCCCGGGCCGGGCCGAATACAACGGACGACCGGGAAAGTTTGTCGAACGCGGCGGCCAGCAGATCCGCCGTCAGCTCCGGACAATCGCTGCCGATGATGACGGTGGCGCGCGCGCCTTCCCGGAAGCTGTCTTCAAATGCGCCCGCCATCCGCCGGCCCAGATCGCCGTCACTTTGCGCGCGGCAAATCACCTCATCGCCAAGCCAGTGGTGCATCGCGTTTTCATCGCCGCCGGTGAAGCGGACTTCGAGTTCCGCATCCGCCGCGCGACTGGCGGCCAGTGCCTTGCGGAGCGTGCGCAGGACGAGCCGGCGATACAGCGCCGCCGCGCCTTCCGCGCCCAGCGCCGGAATGAGCCGCGTCTTCACGCAACCCGGTTCTGGAAAACGCGCGAACAAAATCAGTCTGCGCCGGCTGCCGCTCATATGTTCAAAAGCGCGCCGGTGCAACTGCTGCCGCAGCCGGCGGTGCAGGCCAGGCAATGCCCGCCCGTCCGGATTTCACAATCGTCCAGCAACTGCGGTGTCACATCCCAGAGATGCAACGGCTTGCCATTGCGCATCTGCATTCCGAGCATCTGGTTGAAGTCGCAGTCGTAAATTTCGCCCCGCCAGCCCACGTTCAACGTGGTGCGGCACATCAGCCCCGGCACGGTCGCCGGATTGAAACTGTTGGCGAGCAGTTCGAGATAGGCGTCCCACTGGCCGCGCCGGCGCAGGTCCTCCGCGAAACGCGCGATGGGCTGGTTGGTGATCGTAAACAATTTGTTGAACACAATCCCGAACTCGCGCGCCAGCATCTCCCGGTAATCGGCTTCCAGTTCCGCCTGCGGTCCGGGCAATTTCGGCCCCAGCGGATTGTGGACCAGATTCAGCGGCAATCGCGTGCCGAAGCCGGCGGCATTGAGCTTCCGGAGCGCGGAAATGCTTTTTTCAAAAACCCCGTCGCCGCGCTGAACGTTCACGTTGTCCGCGGAATAACAGGGCAGCGACGCGATGACCTCCACCTCGTGCGCCGCGAGATATTCCGGCAGCCAGCAATGGGAGCCGGTTTCGATGATGGTGAGGTTGTTGCGGTCTATAACATGGCAGCCGCAGTCGCGGGCCGTCTCGACAAAGTAGCGGAAGTGTTCGCTCAACTCCGGCGCGCCGCCGGTGAGGTCAACCACTGCGGGCCGATGCCGTTGAATCCACTCGCCGACCCGCTGCGCCACCGGCACGGGCATCGTTTCCGTGCGCCCCGGCGCGGCGTCCACGTGACAATGCCGGCAGGTCTGGTTGCACTGGCGGCCCAGATTGATCTGGAGCGTTTGCAGCCGGGCGCGGCGCAAGGTCAGCCCGTGACCGGAAAGTTTTTGCTCAAAAGGGTTCATGCAAACATCGTTGATGCAGCTTAACCTCCCGCGCCATTATTTGCGAGACCGGGCTTGGCCCGCGCGTGCTTTCAAGTCGTTTCCAAAACAGGATCCGCCTTTTTGTCGTCATTTGATTTGCAGACAAAAGAGCCTCCGCGTAAAGTCGGCCTTGAAACCCATGGCATGGATAAATCCAAAAAGGGCTGGCGTGTTGGGAACCGCGGTGTTGCTGGCGCTGGCCGCAACCACGGTGATTGTCTTCCGGCACAATATCGCAAACCAGTTCGCGCGGGCCGGCGGAAGACGCGCCATCGCCAACCATCTGGCTGCGCCGCTGGACCTCACCGGCAATTACATTAGATCAACCGCCAGGTTTTACAAGTCACCCGTCTGGAAGGCTGTACCCATCGGATTTCAAGTGTTCCACCATGTGCCGCTCCAGATAGATGGGTATATGCTTCTTTGGGGCGAGGGCAACGCGCAAACGGGAGGCGTTTTTCCAGAACAGGTGCTCGGCATCACCGTGAACCAGAAGTTTGAAACCCTCTACGTTTATCATTGCACCTTTTACGGGTCGCCCAACAACACCCCGGTTTACAACCTGGTGTTCCGTTACGAAGACGATTACTCGGTGACCAACACCATCCGCTACGGCGTTGACGTTCTCGACTTTAACACCCCGGGCAGCATAAAAAACGCGCATCCCACCGGCGCCAATTCCAAAGTGGCCTGGGTGGGCGGCTCGTTCACGCCGGACGGAAAACGGCCGTTGCTCTTCTGCCTGACGGCGATTGAAAATCCGAAGCCCTTCCTCGAAGTCAAATCCATTGATTTGTTTTCCTGCAAAAACCGAAGCGCCGGGGTGGTTCTGGCCTTGACGCCAGGCAAGTCCGGGCTGATGAAGTGAAGTTGTAACCAATCGTCCGCCGGCTTCTTCTCCGACTGGGTTCAAGCGCGCAAAATTTGCGCGGCGCTGGAATCAATCGGGCAGCAATTGCGCAGCCCGTTCTTCCGTTTGTTCGGAAAACCGCGTTTTTTCGCGTTGGTACGTTCCTTGCATTAGGTGAATCCACCATCACCAGGCCACCGGCAGGTGTCCGCCGATGGTGAAACTCAACGACCAAAAATTAATCCAACCACAAGAGGAGAACGTTCGATGAAAATGAATCAAATACTGGCAGCATGCGGGATCGCCGCCGCCCTGTTCCTGGGCGCCGGCAATGTTTCCGCGCAAAATGACAACGGCGGCGGCGGCGGTGGCGGCGGCGGTCGGGGCAACTTTGACCCGGCCCAGATGCAGCAACGCATCATGGACAACATCAAGGAAGAACTCAATTTTACCAACGACACCGAATGGAGCGCCGTCCAGCCTCTGTTCCAAAAAGTCATGGACGCCCGGCGCGACGTCGGATTTGGCGGCGGCATGGGCCGGCTGTTTGGCCGCGGCAATCGCGGCGGCGATAATGCCAACAACAACGGCGGGCGCCGCCGGGGCGGATTTGGCGGCACTCCCAGCCCGGAGGCCGAAGCCCTGCAAAAGGCGCTGGATGACAACGCGCCGGCCGCACAGGTAAAAGACCTGCTGGCAAAATATCAGGCTTCGCAGAAGGCCAAGCAAGCCAAGCTGACACAAGCGCAGGCGGACCTCCGCAAGGTGCTCTCCGTCAAACGGGAGGCCCAGGCCACCCTGCTGGGATTGTTGCAATAACCAGAACACCGACTGGAGAAATTGACGTTCCCACATGAGCGAAACGATCCTCCAAAACCCGTCTCCGAAATTGTTGCTGGACCGCATGGTCGCGGCCCAGCAACTGTCGTCGGTGGATGCCGCATCCCTGGCGCGGGTGAAGCCCCTCGTGCAAACCGAGGAGGAAGTGCTCCGCTGGCTGGCCGGGGAATACGGCCTAGCTTACACCACCCTGGATGACGTTGACCCGGACCGTCAGTTGCTCTCCCTGTTTCCCGCCCGCATTTTGCTGAAGGAGGAATTGCTCCCGCTCAAGCGCACCAACGGCACCGTTGAGGTCGCCACCAGCCGCCTCTTCGCCACGCACGGTCTCGACGCGCTCAAGACCATGACCGGCTTGAACCTCAAGCCCGTCCTCGCCTCCAGCGAAGCCATCCAGCGCGAAATCAAAAAACGCCTCGGCGTCGGCGCCGACACCATCGGCACCCTCGACGAGGAAAAAGGATTTGAAGTCGTTGATGAAAACGCCGAGGACACCAACCTCGATGAAGCCGCCGAGGACGAGGCGTCCATCATCCGCTTCGTCAACCAGGTGTTGAAGGACGCGATTGAACTGCGCGCATCGGACGTTCACCTGGAGCCGTTCGAGGACGAATTCCGCATCCGCTATCGCATTGACGGCGTGCTGCAGGACGTGCCGGTGCCCGCGCAGCTCAAGCGCTTCCAGCCGGCCATTGTCTCGCGCATCAAAATTCTGAGCCACCTCAACATCGCGGAAAAACGCCTGCCGCAGGATGGCCGCATCAAGGTCCGCATTGACGAGGCCGAGGTGGACATCCGCGTGTCCATCATTCCCATGTTGCACGGCGAGGCGGTCGTCATGCGTCTGCTCCGGCAAAATGCCACGCTGCGCGGCATGGATGAACTGGACATGGACCAGCGCGAGCTGGATTGTTTCCGCCGCGTCCTCCAATTGCCGCACGGCATCATCCTCGTCACCGGCCCCACCGGCAGCGGCAAAACCTCGACGCTTTACACCGCGCTTCACGAAATCAACGATTCCGTCCGCAAAATCATCACCGTTGAAGACCCGGTCGAATACCAGCTCAAGGGCGTCAACCAGATCCAGGTCAACGAAAAGTCCGGTCTCACCTTCGCGCGCGGCCTGCGCTCGATTCTGCGCCACGACCCGGACGTGATTCTCATCGGCGAAATTCGCGACCAGGAAACCGCGCAAATCGCCGTGCAAGCCTCGCTCACCGGCCATCTGGTTTTCTCCACGCTGCATACAAACGACGCCCCCGGCGCCGTCACCCGGCTCGTGGACATGGGCGTCGAGCCGTATCTCGTGGCATCATCGCTCGAAGCCGTGCTCGCGCAGCGCCTCGTGCGCGTGCTTTGCAAACACTGCAAGCAGGCCGACGACTCGCCGACCGCCCAGGCCTTCAAGGCGCGGCTGGGCATTCCCGCCGGAGTCACCCTTTTCAAATCCATCGGCTGCCGCGAATGCCGCAACACCGGCTTCCATGGCCGGCACGCGATTTTTGAGTGGATGGACAGCGACAACGAAATCCGACAGTTGGTTTTGAAAAACGCCTCATCGGACCAGATTCGCGATGCCGCCCGGCGCGCCGGCATGAAAACGCTGGCCGAGGACGGCTGGCGCCTGGTCCGGATGGGCATCACCACCGTTGAGGAAGTTTTGAGTGTCACCACCGCCAAGGAGGTGGAGCGCTCGACCAAAAATGAATCGCTCGATGCCACGGCGCCGACCCCGGCCAGCATCGCGGTGACGAGATGACCATGAAACGGGAACATCGAACATCGAACACAGAACATCGAACGTCGAATGGCGCGGCTGTTTGCCGGTTTTTCATTCGATGTTCAGCGTTCGATGTTCAGCGTTCGATGTTTTTCTAAAATCAGATGCCCACCTTTTCCTACAGAGCATTGCAGAGCGACGGCAAGATGGCCGAGGGCCAGCTTGACGCCCCGGGACGGCCCGACGCGCTCCGCCAGATGGAGACACTGGGTCTGCGCCCGGTCAGCCTTGCGGAAAAGGCCGGTCCGGCGGGATCGAAAAACGGTTCCGCTCCGTCCGCCCTGCCCGGAAACTTTTCCTTCAAGTTCGAGGCAAAAAAAGTTTCCGCGAAGGCGCTGGAAAACTTCACGCGCCTGCTGTCCAGCCTGCTGGCCTCGGGCGTGCCGTTGAGCCGCGCGCTGGTGATCCTTTACAAGGAAGCCTCGGTGCCGGCGGTTTCCGCCAAGTGGCGCGAGATCCACAATCTGGTCGTGGACGGCATGTCGCTGGCCGATGCGATGGCCAAATCGCCGGACACCTTTCCGCGGGTCTATACCGCGATGGTGCAGGCGGGCGAAACCGGCGGATTTCTCGACGTGGTGCTGGCGCAGATCGCGGAATTTCAATCGCGCGAAAAGGAGCTGAAATCGAAGGTGCTGACCGCGATGATTTATCCGTGCATTCTGCTCTGCCTCGCCCTCGTCGTGCTCACGGTGTTGCTGGTGTTTTTCATCCCTAAATTCCAGAAGATGTTCACCAGCGTGCATGGCACGCTGCCCCTGATCACCCAGATGATCATCGGCGCCAGCCACGTCGTCCGCTCCTACGGACTGTTCGTGGCGGTGGGTTTGATTGTCACCGGGTTTCTGTTGAGCACCTGGTTCGCCTCGGAAAAGGGGCGGCGGGTCTGGGAGGCATTGGTTTTGCGCTCGCCCATCGTCGGCCCGCTCGTCGCGCAATTCGCCATGGCGCGGTTCTGCCGGATGCTCGGCACCCTCCTCGGCGCCGGCGTGCCGCTGGTGCAGGGCCTCAACGTCGCCCGCAAATCCATCGGCAACCAGATTCTCGTGGACGCCGTCACGCAATCCATCGAGCGCGTCCAGCAGGGCGGGCGGCTCGGCCAAAGCCTGGCGGATTGCAAAGGCCTTTTCCCCGGGTCCGTCCTGGAAATGGTTTCCGTGGCGGAAGAAAGCGGCAAACTCGACGCCGAGCTGGTGCGCATCGCCGTCGTGACGGAAAACGATCTGGACCGGAATTTGAAGACGGCGGTCGCCTTTGCCGAACCGCTGATGCTGTTTTTGATCGCCGGATTCATCGGCATCATTTTCATCGGCATGTTGCTGCCGGTGTTCTCGTTGCAGGATTACATCAAATAACAAACGCAAAATTTATGAAAATAAAAATTCAAAATCCAAAATCTGTAATGGCCAAAGGCGTTCCGTTTCACGTTTCACGCATCACGCGTCACGCCTCCGCCTTCACCCTCGTGGAAATCCTGCTGGTCATGACCATCATCGGCATCCTGGCGGCCATCGTCATTCCCAAAATGGTGGGACGCAGCGAACAGGCGCGCCAGACCGCCGTGCGGGCGGACCTCTCCTCCATCAAAACCGCGCTCGACGCGTTCGAGGTGGACAACGGTTATTATCCCAAGAGCCTGCAAGACCTGCTCCAGTCACCGCGCGACGCCAAAAACTGGCACGGACCTTATCTGGATAAATTTCCGCAAGACCCCTGGTACAACAACTACATTTATTACTATCCCGGCAAACACAACCAGAATTCCTATGACCTGCTGTCCACCGGGCCGGACGGCAAGGAAGGAACCGACGATGATATTGGCAACTGGCAAACCAAATAAATGAACTTGCTTGGTCGAGAGTCGAGAGTCGAGAGTCGGGCGCCGAAACACGGCGTGCGCGCGGCAAATTCTTGTCACGTTTCACGTTTCACGTTTCACTCCTCCGCCTTCACGCTCGTCGAGTTGCTCCTCGTCCTGGCGCTGCTGGTCGTCATCACCTCGCTCGTGGCGCCGGCCATGTCGAACTTTGTCCGCGGACGCGCGCTGGATTCCGAGGCGCGCCGGCTCATGGCGCTGATGCATGCCGGACAGAGCCGCGCGGTGTCGGAGGGCGCGCCGATGATGCTCTGGCTGGACGAGAAACAGGGCGCCTACGGACTCGAAGCGGAAACGCCCCCGAAAGGCGGCGATCCCAAGGCGGAAAACCTGCCGCTCGACGGACTGTTGCAGATGACGGTCGTCAACACCGGCTCCTCCGCGCTGGCCACCTTCAGGAATTTGCCGGCCATCCGGTTCCAGGCCGATGGCACGGTTGACGAAACCAGTCCGCAAACGTTGCGCCTGATGGACGCCGCCGGCCACGCCCTCTGGCTGGTCGAAGCGCGCAATCACATGGGTTATGAAATTCGCGACACCGACAAATAAAATTTTTCCGAATCGTGGCAGCGGACGTAAGTCCGCTCAAAATTTGTTTTCAAAAAAAAGCCGGCTCACGCCGGCTGCTACGAAAACGAGTTGCGCTGCCTTCACGCTGGCCGAGGTGCTGGCGGCGCTGTTGTTTCTGGCCATCGTCATCCCGGCGGCCGTGGAGGCGCTGCACGTGGCCAGCCTGGCTGGCGAGGTGGCCGCGCGCAAAGGCGAGGCCGCGCGCGTCGCGGACCGGATTCTGAACGAGAGCCTCGTGCTGACCAATTGGAACAGTGGAACGCAAAACGGAACGGTCACCGAAGGCAACCGCGAATTCCGCTGGACGTTGAGCAGCCAGAGCTGGCCGCAGGACCTGATGCAACTGGTCACCGCCGAAGTGAAGTTTTCGGCGCAGGGCCGCGATTATTCAGTGAAATTGAGCACGCTGGCCGGTTTGCAAACGCTGAACACCACGATGGGTTCGCAACAATGAAAATCAACCCTCCAAACCGATTGCCGATTGCCGATTGCCGATTGACGATTGAATCGGAGCACGGCTCGTCGTGGCTTGTGAACCGAAGCATGTTCCACCCGCGCTTTGTGCCGCGGGCTTCGTGCCTGCAAATCGTCAATCGTCAATCGTCAATCGTCAATGGTTTCACGCTGATCGAAATGATCCTGGCGATCGGCGTGGCCGCCATCGTGCTGGTGGCCGTCAATGCCGTGTTTTTCACCGCATTGCATCTGCGGGAAGCGACGCAGACGGCGGTGGATGAAGCGACCCCGGTGACCCAGGCGGTGACGACGATCCGCCGCGACCTGCAATGCGCCGTGACGCCAAAACCCAACGGCGTTTTGTCCGGCGATTTCAAAACCGGCTTCGTGACCAGCATCGGCATCAGCGACCCCGTGGCCGCTGAAATGTTCACCGCCACCGGCGCGTTGAGTGACAATGCGCCGTGGGGCGACATCCAAAGGGTCACCTACGAATTGAAGGCTCCCGCCGACCGCGCCACGGCGGGCAAGGATCTGTTCCGCAGCGTCACGCGAAATCTTTTGACCGCAACCACCCCCGACGTGGAAGACCAGTGGCTGATGGGCGGAGTTGAAAGCATCCAATTTTCGTGTTTCGATGGCGCGCAATGGCTGCCGGCCTGGGACACCTCCGACTCGACCACGGGCAACACCAATCTGCCGGTGGCCGTGCGGGTCCTGATCCAGATGACGGGAAACAACAACGCGAATGCCCGTCCGCAACCGATTGAAATTCTCGTGCCGATTGATTCGCAATCGCGCTCGAACCTGACCATCACCGCCAGCGCCGGTGGAAACTGAAATGAAACTGCGCAATTCAACATGGTCGTCGAATGAGCGAGCCTCGGTGCTCATCATCGTGCTTTGGATTGCCATCGGGCTGGTCAGCATCGCGCTTTATTTTGCGCATTCGATGACGTTCGAGCTTCGCGCCTCGGACAACCGCGCCACCGGCCTCGCGGCGGACCAGGCCATCGAGGGCGCGGCGCGTTACGTCAGCTACGCGCTGGCCAATTACGCCACAAACGGCGCGGTGCCGGCCACCAACCAGTTCGCCTGCGAAGCCGTGCCGGTCGGGGACGCGCGTTTTTGGATCATCGGCCGCGACCCGTCCGGGACACCTTCCACCGAGCCGTATTTCGGACTGATTGACGAAGGCTCAAAATTGAATTTGAACACCGCCAACACGAACACGCTGTCCTATCTGCCCGGCATGACGCTCGATTTTGCCGACGCCATTGCCGACTGGCGCAGCACCAACGGCGGCGGCGTCTATGCCTTGAATTACGCGGCCCTGGGTTACGAGGACAAAAACTCCGCGTTTGAAACGGTGGACGAGCTGCGGCTGGTGGATGGCGCAACGATTGACCTGCTGGTTGGCAACGACCTCAACCGCAACGGCGTGCTCGACACAAATGAAAAAAGCCTGAACGGAGGCGGCACGGTGTCCCCCGGCCTGTTCGAATACGCGACCATTTATACCCGCGAACCCAACTTCCATTCCGACGGCAGCACGTTGACCAACGTGAACACCGCCAGCGAGCGAACCCTGCAGTCGCTCTTTCAAGGCGCCGGCGTCAACAATGCCGGCACCCTTGCCTCCGCCGTCTATGCCAGCATGCATCCCGGAGGCACGACCGGCCGGACCATCCCCTGCAACGGCCTCCTGGATCTGGCCGTCCGTTGCCGGAACGCGGGCATGAACACGGCTGATTTCACGAAGTTTTACAGCGATGTCACCACCTCCACCGCCTCGTACCTCCGCGGCCGGGTGAACGTCAACACCGCCAGCGCCGCCGTGCTGGAGGCGTTGTTCATGGGTTTGAACGTGGACCAGCAGACCGCAACCGGCGCGGCGCAAACCCTCGTCAACTACCGCGGACAAAATCCCAACAACCTCACGTCGGTGGCGTGGATCATTGACGCGCTCGGCACCAGCAGCACCGCGCTCCAGGCCCTGCGGCTCGGCGATTACGTCACCACCCGCAGTTTTCAATTCACCGCGGACATCGCCGCCGTCGGCCCGTTTGGCCGCGGTTACCGGCGGGTGAAATTCATTTTCGACACCAGCGACGGCACGCCCAAAATCCTTTATCGCCAGGACCTCAGCCGGCTCGGCTGGGCGCTCGGGGAAAAGGCCCGCGAAACCACGGTCGCAACCGCAACGCCATGAATCCGTTATTAAAAATCAATTTTTCGAAACGCAAAAAGCCGGCCAGCCTGCTCGGACTGGCGCTGGACGGCAGCCGCCTGGACGGCGTCGTGCTCCGCCGCACCAACGGCTCGCTACAGGTCCAGCAGACGTTCTCGGTGACGCTCTCGCTCGACCCGCTGACGGCGGCGCCCGAACTGGTCGGACGCGAAATCCGCAATCATCTGGACGCGGCCGGCGTGCGCGAACGCCATTGCGTGGTGGGTCTGCCGCTGAAGTGGGCGCTCACGGCGCGCACCGAACTGCCGCCGCTGCCGGAAGCCGATGCCGCCAGCCTCCTGCAACTGGAGGCGGAACGGGGATTTCCGTGCGACGTCGCGACGTTGCAACTGGCGCATTCGCGGTGCCCGCTGCCGGGCGGCGGACAGCAGGTGACGCTGGCGGGAATTCCCGGCGGCCAGGTGGCCGCGCTGGAACAGGTTCTGGCGGCGGCGAAATTGAAACCCATCAGCTTTGCGCTCGGCGTGGCGGCTTTGCAACCGGTCGGCGCAATGTTCGGAGTCCCGCCTTCAGGCGGTTCCGCGGGCTTGCCGCCTAAAGGCGGAACTCCAAACGAAAACAACGGCGTGCTGGCGCTGGCCATCGGTGAAAGCATGGTGTCGCTGCAAATCAACTGCGGCGGCGGCGTGGCGGCGTTGCGCGCGCTGGAAGGCGCGATTGAAAACGAGGGCGGACGCCGCGCGCTGCAAAGCGGCCTCGTGGCGCGCGAGGCGCGCATTACGCTGGGCCAGTTGCCCGCCGCGTTGCGCGACGCCGTGAAACGCATCCGCATTTTCGGCCCGCGCGACCTGGCGCAGCCGCTCGCGGACGAAATGGAATTGCGGTTCGAGCCGATGGGCTTGAGCGTGGAAGTGGTCTCGGCCTACGCCCCGGATGAATTTGGCGTCCAACTGCCGTCGGCGGTCTCCGTTTCACCGGCCTTCAGTCTGGCCGCCGGTTGTCTGGTGGAACGGCCGCCGGTGTTTGAATTTTTGCCGCCCAAGCCGACTGCCTGGCAGCAGATCACCGCGAAATATTTCCTCCGGCCGGCTGCGCTCCGCCGGCGCGGTGGCCGCCGGAGTGGTGGCCATCATCGGCGGTTTGTTTTTGTTCCAGGAAATCCAGCTCCTGGTTCTGCGCTCGCAATGGTCGGGAATGTCAGCCAAAGCCCGGGAGTTGGACGGCATGCAAAAGCTGATTCACCAATATCGCCCGTGGTTCGACGATTCCTTCCGCGATTTGAGCATCCTGCGGCAGCTCACCACGGCTTTCCCCGAAAGCGGCGTCGTCACGGCCAAGGCGGTGGAGATCCGCAACGGCAGCGTGGTGATCTGCTCCGGCAACGCGAGCGACAACGCGGCGCTGCTGCGGACGTTGAGCCAGTTGCGCGCAGCGCCCGGCGTGAACAATCTGAAGGTGGACCAGCTCCGCGGCAAATCGCCGATGCAATTCACGTTTGAATTCCACTGGGGAACGGGAGGCGCCAATGAAAATTGAAAATCGCCAGCAATGGTTGATCGTGCTGACCATCGCGGCGCTGGCGCTGCTCATCGGCGACCGGGTGGTCCTGGGACCAATGGCGCACTGGTGGAAAACGCGGGCGGCCACCATCACCGATTTGCGCCATCAAGTGAAGGAAGGAAAACTCCTGATCCAGCGGGAGGCGGCCATCCGCAGCCGCTGGAATATGATGCGCACCAACACCCTGCCGAACAACACATCGCTGGCGGAGGAACAGGTGTTCAAGGCCTTCTACGGCTGGGAACGGGAAAGCGGCGTCAGCATCACCGACACCACGCCGCAATGGAAAAACGACACCGACGATTACCTGACGTTGAATTGCCGGGTGGAGGCGTCCGGCACGCTCGCAACCTTAAGCCGGTTCATCTACGACATTGAAAAAGGCCCGCTCGCGCTGAAACTCGATTCGGTGGAATTGAGTTCACGCGACAACACCGGCCAGCAACTGATCCTCAGCCTGCAAGTCAACGGGCTGGCGCTCGTTTCGCAAACCCAACCCAAACCATGAACCTGACGCAACCCAATCAAAACGGCCTTTCCGCCAGATGGCACCTTGCAGCGATGGCGGCGGTCTGGCTGGCCGGCGGCCTGGTCGCCACCGCGCAGCCGACCAATACGCCGTCCGTGACGGATTTTACCGCCTTCCGGATCATCGCCGAGCGGAACATTTTTAATCCCGACCGTTATGCCCGATCCGGCCGGTCCAGTCGTCAGTCATCGTCTCCATCGGTGCCTGCCTTTTCGCTGGTCGGCACGCTGCAATACCAGAAAGGGCTGTTCGCCTTTTTCGACGGAACCACCTCCGATTACCGGCAGGCCCTGCAACGGAATGGAACCATTGCCGGTTACACGGTGACAGAAATCACGCCAGGTGCCGTCAAATTGGCCGCCGGCACCAATTCAATTGAAATGAAAGTCGGAATGCAAATGCGGCAGGAAAGCGCCGGCAAATGGGAATTGTCCGGCCAGAGCGAACTGCCCGCCGGCACCGCCGCGGACGCGGCTTCAACTTCGGATGCGACGCCCGCCGCCGGCGACAGTTCCGGCGGCTCCAGCGGCGAACCGAACGATGTGCTGAAGAAACTCATGCAACAAAGAGAACAGGAATTAAAATGAAAACCTTGATTCGACGAATCCTCCCGATGCTTTGCGCGTCCGGATTGCTCCTGACCGCGGCCGCGCAAACGGCGCCGGAGGGAACGATGGACGACACCAACGCCACCATCATGCCGGACCAGCCAGCCGTTGCGCCGGGCCAGCCGGCCGACGCGTCGGACCAGGCCACGGCGGCGCCCGCGCCGGGCGATGCCGCGCAAACGCCGGCGCCAGACACCACGGGCACGCCGGACACAAAGGCCGCAAACGCCGGCACACCGCCGGAGCAGGACCAATCCACGCCCGGACGCTTCCGCCTGCGCGTGGGGAGAGGCCAGGCCGCGGCGGTTCCCAAGTCAACAACGGAGCCGGCGGAATCCGCGTCCGCGGACTTCGTTCCGACGGCATCGGCGGACGGCACCAATTCCGACGAACTGCGCCTGAACTTCCGCAACGCGCCGCTGGAGTTGGTCCTGAATTATTTGAGCGACGCGGCGGGATTCATCATCGTGCTGGACACGCAGGTCCACGGCAACGTAAGCGTCATCAGCAGCCATCCCATGACCCGGGATGAAGCCGTGGATTTGCTCAATTCCGTGCTGAACAAAAACGGTTACGCGGCCATCCGCGACGGACGGACGTTGACGATTGTGGACAAAAACGACGCGAAGACGCGCGACATACCGGTCAAGGTCAGCAACGACCCGGGCAGCATCCCGAAGAACGCCGAGATCGTCACCCAGATCATCCCCATCCGGTTTGTGGAAGCCCGGCAATTGATGTCGGATTTGTCGTCGTTTGTTTCCTCGCAGGCGACCGTGGTGGCGAACGAAGCCGGCAATTCCATTGTCATCACCGACACGCAGTCAAACATCCGGCATCTCGCCGAAATCATCCGGGCGATTGACAACAGCGCCGAGGGGGAAACGGAAATCCGGGTGTTCCATTTGAGCCATGCCAGCCCGGCCGACGTGGCGAATGAGCTGGGCCAGATTTTCCCGTCGAGCAGCGGGACGGGCAGCCAGGTCCAGTCGCCCTTCCGGTTCGGCGGCGGCGGTGGCGGTCAGGGTGGCGGTCCCGGCGCGTTCTTCGCGCGGATGGCGGCGGCGAACGCCGCGGGCAACACGGGCACCAGTCAAAACACCCGCATCCAAAAGCAGACGCAGGTCATCGCCGTGGCGGACCAGCGCACCTCGTCGGTCGTCGTGACCGCCTCCAAGGATTTGATGCAGGAAATCGCCGGGATGATGGCGCAACTGGACGTGCCTTCGGATCGCGACCAGGGCGTTTATGTGTTCCAGATGAAAAACGGCGACCCGCAGCAGGCGTTGACGGTACTGCAAAACATGTTCCAGAGCAGCAGCACTTCGCGCAGCGGCACGAGTTCGTCGTCGCAAAACAGCGCGCTCCAGCAGCGCGCGGTAAACGCCACCACCACCATGGGCACGACCACGACCACCACCGGCGTGGGCGGCACCGGCATCGGCGGCGGCACCGGCGGACGGACGTACTAAAACCTGAATAATTTTTTAATGAAAAGGCAAATTATGAAAACCAACTGTTTCAAAAAATACCTCGTCGGCGTTCTGATTTTTCTTTTGTGCGCCGCAATGGAAATCCAGGCCCAGCAGCGCACGGGTGGCGGTGGTGGTGGCTTCGGCGGCTTTGGTGGATTTGGTGGATTCGGCGGCGGAAATCGCAACAACAACGCCAGCAGTTCCACCAGCGGCCAGTACAACAACAACGGCACGGTGGGCAGCGCGGTCATTTCCGTGGACCCGGTGACGCACAACATCATGGTCATCGCCGACAAGGAAACCAGCGAGCAAATCGGCAAGGTCATCGCCAGCCTCGACGCGCCCGAGCCGCAGGTGCTCATCAAGGTCGTCTTCCTCGAAGTGCAGGACAACAAGGCGTCCGCCATCGGTGTTCAAGGCGACTATACCGGCTTCAACAAAAACTATTCACAACTCGTCGGCTACATGACCAATTATACAGTTCAACCCGTAACAACAAGCGGAAGTGGTGGAACAACTACGATTCCAACCATCGTCCCCAGCAGCATCACCCCGGTCAACCAGACCTTGAACGTGAACAACAACTTTGGTCTGCCCCAGACCTTGTCGGGAGCAACCGGGAACGGCGGTCTCTATCAACTCATGGGCAACGATTTCACGGCCACGCTCCAGGCCCTCGCCACCGCCGGCAAGGCGCAGGTGCTGTCGCGTCCGTCCATTCTCGCGCGCGATGGCCAGATGGCGGAAATTGTCGTCGGCTCAAGCGTCTATCTGCCCAGCGGCGTCAGTTTCAGTTCGGTCGGCAATAGCGCCACCACCGTTCCGACCATCAACGGCTCCTATCAAAACGTCGGCATCCAACTGGACGTCACGCCGTTCATCGGGGCGAACAATCTGGTGCAAATGATTCTCCAGCCGCAAATCACGTCCATTGACGGCTCGACGCCCGGCCAGGTGATCGAAGGCGGCAGCATCATTTCGTCCGCCGTGTATGCGCCCAACATCCTCAAACGTTCCGCCAATACCGTGGTCGTGACTCCCGACGGCCAGCCCGTCGTCATCGGCGGCCTCATTGCCAACGAAAAGACCGTCAACGACAGCAAAATCCCGCTGCTGGGCGACATCCCGCTGCTCGGCCAGTTGTTCCGGTTCAGCGCCAAGTCGAACATGAAGTCCGAACTGCTGATGTTCATCACGCCGCACATCGTCCAGATGCCGTCGCAGCTCGCCGCGCTGTCCGCGCGTGAGACCGGCCAGTCGCAGCTCATCACCAATACGATTCCCGAACAGGAGCTGGATCGGTTTCTGGAACGCGTGCCGGTAAAGAAACAATAACGGGATGAAGTTGAATTTTTCACCAACCGGCGCATAACTTTAAACGCAGATGCAACCGAAACGAAACAGCCCGTTGATTTACAGCCTCCTGCTGGGAGTCTGGGCGCTGGTCGTGGCCTGGCAGGCGACCGAGCACGTCCGGTTCCGCGAGGAATCCCGCGCCGCGCTCGTCAACCGGGCCAAGGACATTTCCACGACGCTCGGCATAGTGCTCCGGTCCCAGCGCCGTTTCGGCGGCGTGGTTTCCAAGGAACGGCTGGAAGCCTCGTTGACGGAACTGGTCCGGCAGGAAAAAGCGGAATTAAGCGGCATCGCGCTGTTGAATGCCGCGGGCGAGATGGTCGCTTCCGCCGGAAGTGGAATTGATCTTCAAGCCCGTGGCGCCGCCGGCCCGACGGAAAAATGGAATGCGCAAACCGTCACCCTCGTAAATCCGGTGGACCTCGGCACCAACCTCACCTACGACATTGAGGGCACCAACCTGCCCATCATCCTGTCGCGGCAGGATTTTACCAATCGCTTCGCCGCCACCAACCGCCCGGGCGAACCGCTCCATGGACCGCCGCCCGAATCCCAACCCGGCGACCATCCGACCAATCTCGCCGCGGCTCCCGAAGAACCGCCGCCGCCGCCGGACAATGACACCAACCGGATGCGTTCGCGCGAAGGCGGCTTCCGTCCCCGCTTTGGGCGTCCCCGCTGGATGAGCGAGGAAGAGTACCAAACCCTGCGCCAGAAACAGGGCGTGCATAGCTTTGTCATCGTCATGTCCACCCAGGCGCTCCACGAAACCCTTCATCAAGATCTCTGGCTCCGGTCCATCATTGCTGTGCTGGCCACGATCTCGGTCATCGGTTCCGGGCTGGCCTGGCGCAGCGTAACCCGGTCCGCCGAACTCCAAATCCGCCTCATCCGCGCCAGCGAATTGAATTCGCATCTCCGGGAAATGAACCTCGCCGCCGCCGGTCTGGCGCACGAGACGCGCAATCCGCTCAACATCATCCGCGGCATGGCCCAGATGCTGTCCAAGCAGCCCGAGGCCCCGGCGGAAATCCGGGACAAAGCCCGCGCCATCGTGGACGAAACCGACAAGGTCACGGCGCAATTGAATGAATTCATCAACTACTCGCGTCCCCGCGAAGTCCGCCGGGCGAAGCTCGCGCTGACTCCCGCCGTGAACGAGGTCGTGCGCACGCTGGCCCACGACATTGAGGAAAAGAAGCTGCGCGTCGAAACCGGCGGTGAACCGCTGGCCATCGAGGCCGACGAACAATTGCTCCGCCAGGTGCTGTTCAACCTGCTCCTCAACGCCATCCAGGCGGTGGGCGAGGCCGGCGAAATCCGGGTGATTACGGGCCGGCAGGGCGCCACGGAGGCCTTTCTGGAAATTCGTGACAACGGTCCGGGAGTGCCGCCGGAACGCCGGCAGGAAATTTTCAAGCCTTACTTCACGACCAATCAAAAAGGCACCGGGCTGGGCCTGGCCGTCGTCCAGCAAATCGTGCTCGCGCACGGCTGGGAAATCACTTGCCTGCCCAACGAACCCAAGGGAGCCGTTTTCCGCATCACGCATTTGAAAATTACGACGTGACTGAAGTGGCGCTTTGCGAAATAGACGTAGCGGCTTTCGGCAAAAAGCCGCACTTTTCAATTTGCTGAGATTGCGGCGCTCTGCCGAGACGCCGCTATGGTCAATCTGGAGTTTTGCAATGGACAAGCCGGAAAGCCGGGAATAATGTCCAAATCGTGAACCGGGTTGGACAACACTTTTGTTGCAGGCTTGCCAGTTAAGTATAATGAATCGTCTTCTCATTTTCTTGGCTGTGCTATCTCTTGCAATTTACGGAGCGAGAGCTGGTTCACAGCCAGACATCTACTCGACCAACTTTTGGGAGATTGGAGGCAAGGCAGGAAATGTAACTTGGGTGGAAATTCACAATAGCAAGGAGGCTAAAAATACTGGCGTCGCTCATGTGAGCGTAATCACAAGAAAGCAAGGCTCGCCTGTTTGGGAGATTGAGTGGGTTTGCCCTCACATTGCCATCACCACAGAGGCGCTGAAGCGTAGCGTCATTCGCCCGTTCAAAACACGGGAAGTTTATCCCGAAAGATTTCTGGAAGCTTATAAGCGCTGGAAAGAGGACGAGAAAAAGGGTGCCGCAGTTATCTGCTCAACCTCGCTACAAGACTTCCTAAAACATCGCCAATGAATACGCATTCTGTGAGCCTTCAGATGCCAAACATTAGGTGACGGTTTCGGGATCATATTTTTGACAACCAATCAAAGAGCCACCGCTTGACGGCTGTAATCCTGGGAGCGCGGGCGTCGGGCGGCATCAAAAACATCCTGAAAATTTCTTTTGGCCAGCGCCCGGTTTGTCTAGCCTTGCCGCGTGGCAACCGAACTGCGCAAAAAAAATCCCGATTCCCCGCGCATCCTCATCGTGGATGACGACCCCAGCCAGCGCAGCCTGCTCAATTCCTTCCTGCACAGCCAGGGATTTGACACCGTCACCGCCGATTCCGGCGAACGGGCGCTGGAAACGCTGCGCACCGGAAAATTCGGCATGATGATTTCCGACGTGCGGATGCCCGGTCTCTCCGGCCTGGAGACGCTGCGGCTCGCGCGCCAGGAACACGCCACCCTGCCCGTTTTGCTCGTCACCGCCTTCACCGACGTCCGCGATGCCGTTGCCGCCATGCGCGACGGCGCGGTGAATTACCTGGCCAAGCCAATTGATCTGGATGAACTGATGGCTTGCGTCCGTTCGGCCACCGGCATGGCCGGAGCCGCCCCGTTGCGTTTTGATCAGGAAAAGCCATTGCCGGATTACGTGGTGGCCCGCAGCCCGCTCATGCAGGCCGTGTTCCGCGACGCGGCGTTGATTGCCCCGTC
The DNA here is from genome assembly GCA_963830235.1 of uncultured Verrucomicrobiae bacterium. Taxonomy (GTDB): domain Bacteria; phylum Verrucomicrobiota; class Verrucomicrobiia; order Limisphaerales; family UBA11358; genus UBA11358. Next base: position 43,802 of record CAWHLR010000037.1, on the reverse strand, counting down.
CGAGACTCGCGTGCTCATCACCGGCGAAAGTGGCACTGGCAAGGAAGTGGTGGCCGATGTCATCCACGCCTGGAGTTCGCGCGCGGCCGGCCCGCTGGTCAAGGTCAACTGCGCCGCCATCCCCGAAACGCTGCTGGAAAGCGAACTGTTCGGGCACGAAAAGGGCGCGTTCACCGGCGCACACACGCAGCGCATTGGCCGTTTTGAAGAGGCCAACAACGGCACCATTTTCCTGGATGAAATCGCCGAGATGTCGCAGCCGTTGCAGGCCAAGCTGCTGCGCGTGACGCAGGGCGGACGTTTCCAGCGCGTCGGCTCCAACCGCGAGGTCCAGACCAATGCCCGCATCCTGGCCGCGAGCAATCGCATTCTCGAAGATGAAGTCAAAGCCGGACGCTTTCGCGAAGACCTGTTTTACCGTTTGAACGTGGTGGAACTGAACGTTCCGCCGCTGCGCGAGCGGCGCGAGGATATTTTGCCGCTGGCCGGCCGGTTCATCGAGGAGCTGACCAAGGGCCGCGCGCGATTTTCGGACACGGTTTCCGCCTGCCTGGAACGGTATCCCTGGCCGGGCAACGTGCGCGAGTTGCGCAACGCGATGGAGCGGGCGGTGCTGCTGTCCCGCAGCGAACTCATCCTGCCGGACCATCTGCCCACGCGTGTGCGCGCCGCCGCAGATCAGCCCGCGCCGCCGGTGGCCGGCGACCGGGAACGGCTGGAGGAAATTGAACGAGAAGCCATCCTACAGGCCCTGCGCCAGCACAAATCCAACCGCACGGAAACCGCGAAGGCCCTTGGCATCAGCCGCCGCGCCCTGCTCTACAAACTCCAGCGCTTCCGCGAACTGGGCTACACCGTGGAATGAATATCGCTCGTAGCAGCCGACGTGAGTCGGCTCTGATATTGCTTTGGATAAGATGGAGCGGACTCATCCCGCACTGCGGACTGCTACGAAGTTCATGGAAAACAGTCAGAATTTTTCAACCGCAGATTACACCGACGAACACAGATTTTTTCTTCAAGACTGATTGCTCGCGCCAAACTCTTCTCCAATTTGATTACAATCCCCTCACCACAGCCCTGGCCCCCGCTCGGGCGGAGCGAGGGAGTTGGGAATAATGTCAGGATGCTCTTCTTTACATTCAAAGCCCTACGGGCTTGCCGTTTCTCCTGCGTTCCTGGTTTCCTTATTGATTTTTTGCGGCAAGCCAACGCCGCTGCGTCTTGACTTTCCGCATCCCGCCTGCCATTGAAGGTCTCACCATGATCCACAAGAAACCTTGCCGGCAAACATTGCTGGCCTTACCTATATTGGCAATACTGATGAATACTCCCAACGTGCCCGCCCAGGACAAACCGGCAGTCTCCGCACCCGATGCCGGAAAGCCCCAGCCGGTTGCAACCAGTGAGAAATCCGTCCGGAGTTTCGATGAACTGGCGGACAAGGCACTGCTGGCCATGCAGCAGCGCGCCGCGGAACTCAAGGTCAAGGGCGTGGCCGTGGTCGCCTACAGCGAAGGCGACAGCATCAAATCCTGGTCTTCAAAAATGGTGGTGGTGGGCAATCTGACCAGCGGTCCTTCCAAGAACGACCCCGCCGGGGCGAACCTGCTCGCCATCGCTTATACCAAGGCTGCGGAAATGGCGGACACGCTCAAAAACAGCGGCAGTGCGGGCCGGCCTCCAATGAAGGGCGAGTTCGGCTGGCCGGGCGGAGTGGTGGCGAAGGGACGGACGGGAATTTTGATCGCGGCTTTCAGCGGCGGCCCTTCCGCGGACGACGTAAAAATTTCCCAGGCCGGCCTCGCGGTCCTGACCGGAACGCCGTAGTTCGACCGGTCGGATAAATAACTTCTCCACGCCGGCAATTGGTCTTTGTAGGAGTTGAGGTGACGAGACTCATTTCAATGTCAGGTTGCAGAATTCAGTCATAGCCTCCTCACGTCGGCTCCTGCAATTTCAGGTTTCGGCGCAATAAGTTGTCTGCCGTTCCCCCCAAAGTAATCGGCGCCAATTCGTGAAATTCGCTTCAACGTCTTTCGCCTCCAAAATTGAATTGTCCCCTGCACGGTTTCGCGGCAAACTTCCCCTTCCTATGCAGCAGGCAAACCTTGGCATGATTGGCGGCGGCACCGTGGGCAGCGGCGTGTTTCACGCGCTCCAGCTCAACGGCGGCCTCATGGCCTCGCGCATCGGCGTCAAAGTCGCCGTCCGCAAGGTCGCCGTGAAGGCGTTCAACGAACCGCGACCGTATCCGATTTCGCGTTCGCTCATGACGCTGGACTGGCAAAGCGTCGTCAACGATCCGCAGGTGGACATCGTCACCGAACTGGTCGGCGGCACGGACATTGCCCGGACGATGGTTCTCGCCGCGCTCAAGCTCGGCAAACCGGTCGTCACGGCCAACAAGGCGCTGCTGTCCGCGCACGGCGAGGAACTGTTTGCCGCGGCCAGGAAATACGGCACGAATCTTTACTACGAAGCGAGCGTTTGCGGTGGCATTCCCATCATCAAATCGTTGCGCGAGGGTTTTGTCGGCAACCGCATCGAGGCGCTGTATGGCATTGTCAACGGCACCTGCAATTACATCCTCACCCGGATGAAACTGGAAGGCGCGGACTTCGACGCCGTGCTGGCCGACGCGCAGAAGCAGGGCTATGCCGAGACGCCGCCGGACCTGGACATTGACGGCCACGATGCCGCCCACAAGATTGGCATCCTGGCATCGCTCGCGCATGGCTTCTGGGTGAACCCGAAGAAAATCCATGTCGAAGGCATACGCCATGTTTCCGCATTGGACATCAAGTTTGCCGGTGAGCTTGGTTATACGATCAAGCTTTTGGGGATTATCAAGCGAATTGCCGATTGCCGATTGCCGATTGCCGATTCGAAGAAAATCCGAAATCCGAAATCCGAAATCCGAAATCGTTGCCGGGTGCAGGTTTCGGTTTATCCCACGCTCGTGCCGAACGCGCATGTACTCGCCAGCGTGAACCACGTTTTCAACGCCGTGTTTGTGCGCGGCGACATCGTCGGCGACACGCTGTTTTACGGTCGCGGCGCGGGCAAGGACGCCACGGCCAGCGCGGTGCTCGGCGACCTGGCCGACGCGGCGCTGGACTTGAAGTCCGGCAGCAAACAGCGCGTTCCGCCATTCGTGCCGCATGAATGCGCCGGGGCAGTGGTGCCGATCGAGAACGCCGTCTCGCAGTATTTTCTCCGGCTCAACGTCGTGGACCGTCCGGGGACACTGGCAAAAATCGCCGCCATTTTCGGCGCGGCGAAAATCGGTATCTCGTCCGTCATCCAGCCGGAAGGCCACGAAGGCGGGAGTGTGCCGCTGATTTTCATGCTGCATTACGCATCCAATGGCGCAGTCAACGGCGCGTTGAAAAAAATCGCCCGGCTGCCGGTCGTTAAAGGCAAACCGGTGATGATTCGCGTGGAAAATTTTGAATAACTCTGAATTCTGGTTTCTATGGCACTGATTGTTCAAAAATACGGCGGCACTTCGGTCGGCAACCCCGACCGCATTAAAAACGTCGCGGCGCGCGTGGCCAAATATCGCGCACAGGGCGACCAGGTCGTTGTCGTCGTTTCCGCAATGAGCGGCGTGACGGATAATTTGATCAAGCTGGCCAAGGAAATCATGCCGCTGCCGAGCGAACGCGAAATGGATGTGCTGCTCGCCACCGGCGAACAGCAGACCATCGCGCTCACGGCCATTGCGCTGCATGCGTTGAATGTGCCGGCGGTGTCGCTCACCGGCCCGCAGGCGGGCATCGTCACCGACGTGGTTCACACCAAGGCCAAAATTCACAACATCACGCCGAAGAAAGTCCATGAGCTTTTGAAAGCGGGCAACGTTGTCATCGTCGCCGGCTTCCAGGGCGAGACGCCCGAGGGCCAGATCACCACGCTGGGCCGCGGCGGTTCGGATTTGACGGCCATTGCGCTGGCGGCGGCGCTCAAGGCCGACCTCTGCCAGATTTACACGGACGTGGACGGCGTTTATACCGCCGACCCGCGCATCGTGCCGACCGCGAAGAAGCTGCCGGAGATTTCCTATGACGAAATGCTGGAACTGGCGAGTCTCGGCGCGAAGGTGATGCAGAGCCGCTCGGTTGAATTTGCCAAAAAATTCGGAGTGGTCTTTGAAGTCCGCTCCAGCCTTAATGAAAACCCCGGAACCATTGTGAAAGAAGAAACCAAAAGCATGGAAGGCGTCGTTGTGCGCGGCGTCTCGCTCGACAAAAACCAGGCCAAAATCACGCTCGTGGGCGTGCCCGACAAGCCCGGCGTGGCCGCGCGCATTTTCAAGGCGCTCGGCGACGCGACCGTCAACGTGGACATGATCGTGCAAAACATCAGCCACGGCACCGGCACGCCCCAGACGGACATTTCCTTCACGGCGGACAAGCCGGATTTGCTCAAGGCGCAGAAGGTCATTGACGGCTTGAAAAAGGAACTCGGCCTGCGCGAAGTGATTACCGCCGAGAAAATCGGCAAGCTGTCCATCGTGGGCGTCGGCATGAAGAGCCACACGGGCGTGGCCGGAAAACTGTTTGATACGCTGGCGCAGGCAGGCGTGAACATTGACATGATTTCCACGAGTGAAATCAAAATTTCCGTCGTGATTGACCTGGCCAAAGGTGAAGCCGCGATGAAAGCCGTTCACGCGGCGTTCATAGGCTGATGCCGCCGCACGACCCTCCCGCCGGGCGACGTGAGGAGACATGAAACGTTGCGAATACTGCGGAAAGCAATACGCCGATAACGTCGCCGTTTGTCCGGTTGACGGGCACACGGTCATAAATCAGGAAAGAAAACAAGGAAAGATCACAGCCCCGCTTGAAGCCGCTGGAACATCATTCAACGTCATATTGGTTTCTCCCCTTTCGTCCGCCGGCAAATACCGGGTTTTTGTCGAACGGAGCGACTTGCTTTTCATTCAGGTTGAGGGCGGATCCAGATCCATTTTGGAAGCGGCGGCTCCTTTCCTCGGTCCGGCTGGTGTGATAATTCCATTGACCCTGTGGCTGTTCGGCAAAAGCAGAACCAAGGCGAAACGTCAACGTCTTGAAGAAGGCGACCCGGAGGAATTGCTTCGCGAAAGCAAAAATAATTTCAAGTTGAACCTGGCCGAAATTCGCGAAGCCGCCTTCGAAGCCCCGGGATTTTTTCAGAACAGCGGAAAGGCCGGGCGGCTGAATTTTTCGGTGCGGCACGGAGAGAAAATCAAATGCGAGTTTGATAATGACACCGACCTGAACAAAGCGATTCATCTGCTCACCCCGCTGCTGAGTTCAACTTTGAAAGTGAACGTGGACTGGAACGGCGAAAAACGGCGGTTTGAAAGGAAGAAAACAATTTGACCCGCTGCATCCGAACTGCTACCTTTGCCCCGTGAATCGCAACTTGAATCTGAATCTGCTGCTAAACGCGCTGCTGTTGTGCCGCGCGGCGGTCGGGTTCTGATTGCGTTCGAAGAATTTGAGAACCCCACTGCCAGACGGCGGTGGGGTTTTTGTTTTAACCACAGATGAACACGAATAGACACGGATTTTGGGTAGGGCGCGTCACTCCGTGCGCGCCGTTGGATTGTCATTGCTACGAGCGGCGGGCAGAGGACTGCCCGCCCTACCAATGGCTCTGCATTTTATCCGTGTCCATCCGTGTTCATCCGTGGTTTAATTCCGTCAACGCCTGAGCTTATGCACAAACAACCGTCGAAAAAATACCGTCCGTTCCCGACGCCCAGCCTGCCCGACCGGCAGTGGCCCAACCGTGTCCTCACCCATCCACCGCGCTGGTGCAGCGTGGACTTGCGCGACGGCAACCAGGCGCTCGCCGTGCCCATGAACGTCAGCCAGAAGCTCGAATTGTTCCAGACGCTGGTGAAAATCGGGTTCAAGGAAATCGAAATCGGCTTTCCGGCCGCGTCGAACACGGAGTTCGCGTTCAATCGCCGGCTCATCGAGGAAAATCGCGCGCCGGACGACGTGTGGCTCCAAGTGCTCGTGCAGGCGCGCGAAGATTTGATCGAGCGCACGTTCGAATCACTCGTCGGCGCGAAGCAGGCCATCATCCACCTTTACAATTCCACCTCGCCCGCCCAGCGCCGCGTGGTGTTCGGGAAGTCGAAGCCGGAAATCATCGAAGTCGCCGTGCAAGGCGCCAAGTGGGTCCGGGAGCGGTTGCCGCGGCTCAAGGGCACGAAGGTCATGCTCCAGTATTCCCCGGAAAGCTTCAGTTCCACCGAAGTGGAGTTTGCGAAGGAAATTTCCGAGGCGGTCATGGAGGTCTGGCAGCCCACGCCGCAGCGGAAAATGATCCTGAACCTGCCCGACACCGTCGAGATCGCCACGCCGAATGTCTATGCCGACCAGATTGAATGGATGTGTCGGAACATCAAAAACCGCGAGTCGCTCATCATCAGCCTCCACGGGCACAACGACCGCAGCACGGGCGTGGCGGCGACGGAACTGGGCCTGCTCGCCGGCGCGGATCGCGTCGAAGGCACGCTCTTCGGCAACGGCGAGCGTACCGGCAATCTTGACATCGTCACCGTGGCGCTGAACTTTTACATGCATGGGATCCATCCCGGACTGGATTTCAGCGACCTGAATTCCATCATCGAGGTCTATGAACGTTGCACGGGCATGACGGTTCCGCCGCGCCATCCGTACGCAGGCGAACTCGTCTTCACCGCGTTCAGCGGATCGCACCAGGACGCCATCCGCAAGGGATTGCACGAATGGAAGGAGGGCCAACGCGAATACTGGGACGTGCCGTATCTCACGATTGACCCGACGGATATCGGGCGCGAATACCGCGAGGTCATCCGCGTCAACAGCCAGTCCGGCAAGGGCGGCGTGGCGTATTTGCTCGAAAGCGAATTCGGCATCGAATTGCCCAAGGACATGCAGCGCGAGTTTGGCCCGATCGCCAACGACGAGGTGGACCGGCTCGGCCGCGAAGTCAGCGGCGCGGAGTTGAAAAAGATGTTCTGGAAAGAATACATTGAGCGCACCTCGCCATGGCGACTTGGAACATTCCGCACAACGAGTGAGAATGGGCGAGTCCTTTGCGACGCCACTTTGTTTCGCAACGAGTTTCAATTCGTTGTGAACGGTCAAGGCAACGGACCGCTGGCCGCACTGGTTCACGGCATAGCCCAAGCCGGCGGCCCAAAATTCGAAATCACACATTACAGCGAGCATGCACTGAGTTCCGGCGAAGAGGCCGTGGCGATTGCCTATATTCAAATCAAGCACGCCGACGGCAAAACCCGCTGGGGCGCGGGCGTGGACACGAACATCGAACTGGCGTCCGTACGCGCCGTGCTCAGCGCGCTGAACCGGTCGTGATGTTTTTGACCAAACAACTTTTGACTCGTCAAATCAGGGCGGGTTGTTTAGTTTACAAGTCACTATGAAAATACGGCGTACTTTCGTTTGTGGCCTTGCGGGCGTTATTCTGGTTGGCGGAAAACTGTTCGCGGCGGATGGCAGCCCCGCCAGCCCGTCCGTGACCACACCGCCGGTCTATGTGCCGGATACATCACACTCTTCCGACCCGCTGGGGAATGGCATTCTGGTCTGGGACAACACGATGAAAGAAACTAACGCCCCCGCGGATGCCAGCAATGCCAATTTCGTTTTCAGCTTCACAAACGTTTCGTCGGGCAATGTGGTTATTTTGGATGTCCACACCTCCTGTGGCTGCACCACGGCGCAAATGCCGCCGCTGCCGTGGACCCTTCCCGCCGGCACCAATGGCCAGATCGGCGTCAATGTCAATTTTGCCGGGAAGAACGGCACGCTTATAAAGACCGTGACGGTCACCTCCGACAAAGGCACGCAAACCCTCATGGTCAAAATCAACATTCTTCCGCCCGCGCCACCAACGCTGTCCGAAGCCGACCGTGCCCGCGGCATTGAAATGTCCAAAGCCGACCGGCAGGCGGTTTTTCACGGCGATTGCGCGGCCTGCCACGTCAAACCCGGCCAGGGCAAATACGGCAAATTGCTGTTCGACGCGGATTGCGCCGTCTGCCACGAAGGCGAACATCGCGCCTCGATGGTGCCGGATTTGCACGCCCTCAAAGTGCCCACCAATGTCGAGTTCTGGCAAACGTGGATATCCCACGGCAAACCTGGCACGCTCATGCCTGCCTTTTCGACCGCCGACGGCGGCCCGCTCACGGACATGCAAATCGCCTCGCTCGCCGCTTATTTGAACGCAACCATTCCATCGCAGGCCGCGCCGCCGCCGGCCCAATGATGTCCGCTTGCGGAATTTGATGCGCGCAGTATGCTGTCAACCATGACAGCAAACTTGCTTGACGCAAACCGCCCGACCCGCATCGCGGAATTGGGACAACGGGTTTTGAGCAGCAGCCCAATCACCCGCGATGAGGCATTATCGCTTTTCCATCTCGAAAATCGCTCCGACATTTTCGATTTGCTGTCGTGGGCGAACCGCATCCGGGAAAAATTCAAGGGCAATAAAATCCATCTCTGCTCCATCGTCAACGCCAAGGCCGGCGCGTGCCCGGAAAATTGCAGTTTTTGCGCGCAATCATCGCATTACCAGACCGGCTCGCCCAAATACGGGTTCGTGGACCCTGAACCCGTGGCCGAAGCCGCCGCCGAAGCAAACCGGAACCGCGTGACGGCCGTCGGGATCGTCGCCGCCTGGAAAGGCCTCAACGAAGGCCCGCTGCTCGATGAGGTTTGCGCCCGTGTGCGCGAGCTGAAAGCCGGAGGCAAAACGCGACCGGACGTCTCGCTCGGCATCATCAAAAGCCAGCGCGTGGCCGACCGGCTCAAAGAAGCCGGCGTCGAGTGCTACGGCCACAACCTGGAAAGTTCGCGCCGTTTTTTCCCGCAGACCTGCACGACGCACACCTACGACGACCGCCTGGCGACCATCGGCCATCTGAAAAAGGCCGGCATCAAGATTTGTTCCGGCGGCATCATCGGCATGGGCGAGACGCGCGAAGACCGCTGCGACCTCGCGTTTGAATTGAAAGCCATCGGTGCGAACGTCGTGCCCGTCAACATTCTCAATCCAATTCCCGGCACGCCCTTTGAAAAAAACGAACCGCTGCCCGTGCTGGAGATCTTGAAGACCATCGCCTGTTTCCGGTTCATTTTGCCGCGTCAGGAAATCATGATTGCCGGCGGACGCACGATGAATCTGCGTGACGCGCAAAGCCTGATTTTCATGGCCGGCGCCAGCGCGCTGATGGTTGGCAATTATCTCACCACGCTCAATCAGCCCGTCGAGAAAGACCTGCAAATGCTCAAAGACCTCGGCCTCGACCCCAACTGGGACAGCCACGGCTTTTCCGATCAGGAAGAAACCGGCTGCGGCTGTGGAAAAGAGAAATGCGAAACGGAAATGGAACTGATGACTGCGAAATAAATCGCCGAACGCGGGAGTTTTCTCTCTCTCCTCGCCAAACGAGGAGAGGGCCGGGGTGAGGAGCCGAAATCAGAAATACAACATCGTCACACATCACGCGAATCATTCCCCTCTCCCCGCCCAACCGGGGATGAGGGTCAGGGTGAGGGGTTAAATTCCATGACGAATGAAGTGCTTGTCGTGCGGCGACGCTCAACATAATCTCACGCCATTCTCATGGGCTGGAAAGGAACACTTCGGGCGTATGAAGCCGCCCAGCGGCGACAGCAACGCGACGCACAAAAACGTCAGCGCGAGTTGGAGCGTCAAAACAAGGAACAGGCCAAGCTGTCGGCCATCGAGCAGGCCCGGCTTGAAGTTGAAACCTACGAAAACCGGTTGGAAGTTCTTTTGTCCGTTCACAAGGAGCAGGGCGAAATTTGGGATTGGACAGGGATTGCAGCTTCTTTGCCCGCACCATGTCCCAAGAGGAATTCGTATTACGAATTACAGGCAAGACAGCAGGGGTATGTTTTACCACAAGATCGGAAGCAATTCCTGGAGGCAATGATCAAGCGGGGCCAGATGCGGGATGAACAAGCGTTTGAGAATGCCTTGCAAACTTATTCCTCGGAAAAAGCCGAGGATGAGAAGTTAAAGGATTTGGCTTGTCGGATTCTTGCAGGTGAACACAAGGCTTATATCGAAGCTTTGGTGGAGTTCAGTCCGCTTCGTGAAATTTCCGATCTCGGTTCGTCATTACATTTTACTGTTCACAGCACAACACTGATTGAGTGCGAGATGAAAGTGAACAGCACGCAGACAATTCCAACTGAAGCCAAAAGTCTTACGTCGAGCGGGAAGATGTCCGTAAAATCAATGCTCAGGGGACGGTTTCACGAAATTTATCAGGATTACGTTTGCGGTTGCATGTTGCGCGTAGCGCGTGAGGTGTTCGCCATGTTGCCGGTGGATACTCTGTTGGTCACGGCGTTGGCAGATTTGCTGGACTCGCGCACAGGGCATACTGTCGAGAAGCCGGTTATGTCGGCAGCGATGCCACGCGAGATCATCGCCAAACTTCATTTTGAAAATATTGATCCCTCTGATGCAATGGACAATTTCCAGCATCGAGGCGACTTCAAAGCATCTCGAAAATCCGAGGTGTTCCAACCAATTATCCCGCTGACACCCACCGACATTGCCCGGTCTTCCATTGAAGCCCTGGGCTTTTGCGATCTCATTGCTAACGTTCAAAAGATGCGGGAAGAACTGAAATTAGAAATTACTGAATTGAGTCCACGCTCCAACGCATCTGACCTACAAACCGCTTTAGTGCCATGATTACTTTTTTCATCATTACATCCGTTGCCTTGCTGGGGTTGCTTATTGCAATGCTGCTAGCCAACAAAAAACTTGAAAATCGAATCACCCAACAGGAACGCGACGTTACTACTGCAAAACAAGAAGCTGAAAATGAGCGCCAGCGTTGTGAAACAGAAACGCTCCGAATTCAGAATGAAGCTCAAGCTGCTTTGGAGCGAGAGGTGAAGCGTATCCGCAAACACTATGAAACTGAAGCTATTCGCATCCAAGGCGAAGCCCAAGCAACCGCCTCTGATGCGCAGAATAAGGCGCAAGCCTCTGTTGCTGATGCGCAGAAGCTGGTTGATCAACAACTCGCCGAGTTGAAGCAGGAGGCCGAGCGCGTTCGGCAACATTACGAAACGGAGTCGCGCAAAATTCAAGAGGCGGCGGACGCGCTGGTTTCCAAAACCATCAAAGAATTTGAACCACTCCGGAAATACGAAAAACTAGGTGACGCAGAAGCCGAGGCTCAACGCCAGCTTGCTGAAGCTCTGAAAGAGGCGGCCGGTTTGCGAACGGAAGCGCATAATTTGCTGGAACAGGCAAAAAATGCTGCCGCTAACGAGCGGTCGCTGGCAGTTCAAAAAGCCAAGGACATCCATGAGCAGGCTGACGCGCGGTTGAATCAGGCATTGCGTGATGCCGGGCGCATCGTTGCGGAAGCGGAGAAGCGTGCGGAGCAAATTGGCGGCGATGCCTACACCGCATTACGAGATAAGGAGCTGCTGGAGCAAGCTGCCGAAGCCATGCGCAATGTCATTGAGGGTTACGGCGACCGTTACCTAATTCCGACACACAGCCTGCTTGACGACCTTGCTGCAGAGTATGGTTATGACGCAGCGGGACAAGCTCTCGCATCTGCACGAAACCAATCCAAGCGCATGGTTGAGCAGGGTGAGGCCGCAGCGTGCGATTACGTTGAGGCCAGCCGCCGCAATACAGCAATTCAATTTGTAATTCACGCCTTCAATGGCAGTGTGGATGCAACTTTGACGCGCGTTAAAAGTGACAACTATGGCATACTCGAACAACGAATCCGGGATTCGTTCAGCATTGTCAATAAGGATGGCAGCGCGTTCAGGAATGCGCGCATCCTCCCAGCCTATCTGGATGCTCGGCTGGCTGAACTCAAGTGGGCTGTAGTGGTGCAAGAGTTGGTTTTGAGAGATCGGGAGGAACAGCGTTTTCAAAACGAGCGGCGGCGTGATGAGCAGCGGGCCAAGGAGGCGCAAGAGAAACAATTGCGTGAAGCGGAAAAAGAGAAGGCACTGATAACCGCCGCGGTCGCAGAAGCGGAAAAGCGATTTGCCCAAGCGTCTGCCGAACAGAAAGAACAAACCGAAAGAGAACTTCAAGAACTGCGACAAAAACTTACCGATGCCACCACGCGGGAGCTTACAATCGCGCAGCAAACCAACAAAGGGCGAATTTATATTATTTCCAACGTGGGGTCGTTTGGGGAAGGCGTTTACAAAATCGGGCTTACACGAAGATCCGCGCAAGAACGTGTTGATGAACTTGGTAGTGCAAGCGTGCCATTTGAATTTGATATTCATGCGGTAATCGAAACCGATAACGCTCCGGCACTGGAATACAAACTCCAAAAGCAATTTCTTGCAATGAGAATGAACAAAATAAATCTCCGCAAAGAATTTTTCCGGGTGAGCCTGGATGATATTCGCCAGGGAGTGATAAAACTGGAGCATGGGAAAGATTTCAACGGCACGGTGACTTGGACAGAAAAAGCCAAAGCTCAACAATACTACGACAGCCTTGATATTGAACATGATCCTCAAGCCAAAGAAAAGTGGCTTAAACGCGCACAGCTTATGGCCGAACGCCGAGAACGAGCAGCATCGAGACTTTCCGTTTCAGATGATCGTGAAACAGACGGGAATGGCCAGGAGAATTAACTTTTCAACTCCTCACCCCGGCCCTCTCCTCGTTTGGCGAGGAGAGGGAGTCGGCGGCGCGCGTGGGGCTTGAATTTTTCCAAACAACTCGCATCCTATCCGTGTGAGCTCAATCCAAACCGCCCGCCAGCTTCGTCATGACCAGACCGACGAAGAAAAGGATTTGTGGCGCGCGTTGCGAAGCCACCGTTTCGCCGGGTTCAAATTTCGCCGGCAGCATCCGGCGGGAATTTATTTTTTGGATTTCTATTGCGCGGCGGCGCGGCTGGACGTCGAGCTGGACGGTTTTCAACACGGCTTGCCGGAGCAGATGCAGCACGACGAGGCGCGCAGCGCTTTTCTAAAGGAACAGGACATTGAGGAATTGCGATTTTGGAATCACGAGTGGCAGAAGAATCGTGAAGGATGTTTGCTGGCCATCTGGGATGCGCTGCAACGCCGGACGGGTTGCGTGCAAGTGATGAAAAATGCAGAGGAACAGCGGTTTGTCCCGCCAAACGAAAAGATCCTCAAGCGTCGGACTGTAACGAACCCCTCGCCCCGGCCCTCTCCCCGTTTGGCGGGGAGAGGGAGATAAATTCCCGCGTCAGCCCGCGCATCCGCAAAAGAATATCCCCATGCAACGCTTGAATAAAAACCACGGCGGCTACCACGGCGAGACGATTGACATCCGCGCCGTCCTGCGCGACATCGAAACCGCCGCGCAACGGCACGGCTGGACTTCGGAGGTGTTTGGAAAGCAGAACGAATTCAACCTGCCCGCCCTCCATCGCCCGCCGCTTTCAATCCGCAATCCGCAATCGCCAATCCGCATTTATTTGAGCACCGGCATTCATGGCGACGAGCCCGCCGGGCCGCTCGCGGCGTTGCGTCTGCTTCGGGAAAACCTATGGCCGGCAAACGCCGAACTGTGGTTCTGTCCGTGCCTGAATCCGATGGGTTTCGTCTTGAACCGCCGCGAGAACGGCCAGGGCATTGACCTCAACCGGCAATACCGGCACCTGGAAGCGGCGGAAACGCGCGCGCACATCGCCTGGCTGGAACGCCAGCCGCAGTTCGACCTCTGCCTCTGCCTGCACGAAGACTGGGAATCGCACGGCTTTTACGTCTATGAATTGAACCCGGAAAAGCGGCCATCGCGGGCTGAAACCATGTTTGCGCGCATCGCGGAAGTCTGCCCGATTGACCCATCTGAAATCATCGAAGACCGCGCGGCGCGGAACGGCATCATCCGTCCGAACCTCAACCCGGCCACGCGACCGCAATGGGCCGAGGCATTCTACCTGATCGTGAACAAGACGAGATTGTCCTACACCCTCGAAGCGCCCTCGGATTTTCCGTTGACCACCCGCGTCAATGCGCTCGTCGCCGGTGTGAACGCCGCGCTGGCAACGTAGGACAGGCATCCTGCCTGTCTCACATCCTGCTTTACGACTCCGCGTCCCTTTGTTTCATCCAAACCTTGCCCAGTTCGACGAGCGTTTCCTTTTTCATCACTTTCTCGGCCAGCGGGAAAACAATCCGTTCCTCGCGGTCGAAGTGTTTGCGCGAGGCGGTCACAGCCCGCAGCAACAACTGTTGCGCTTCAGGCAGCCGCTTGGCGGACTTCACCCGCAGAAGGCTGTTGTCAATTTCCCGATGCTCGTGTTCAAAACTGTCGCGCTGGCCAATTTGTTCCAGGTAATGATTCAACGGAGCGAACACCAGGTCTTCCTCGGCCTTGCCATGGGCGAGCAGCAGGTTTTCCATCAATTCCGCCCAGCCCACCACCTCGCCCAGCGTTTTCAGTTTCGGCACGACACGTTCGATGTGATCGAAAATGTTGTGGAATACGACGTGTTCCGCCAAAAGCGCTTCGGTGATTTTCATGTCCCCGAAAGTTTACATGAAGAAACGTAAGTGTCCATCCCCGCGCATGTAAAATCAGCCACAAAGCCACAGATGCACACAGATGAAACACAGATTCGGAGGGGCGAGTTAAACGAGTCCCCAATTTCATTAGCCACAGAGACACCGAGACGCAGTGTTCAACCACGGATGAACACGGATTCAATTCAATGCGAAGTTTTCAAAGCTCTCGAAAGCTCAAATCCACGCCCGGTAAGTTTGTAGGCATCATGCCCTTCTGAACGAATAAGCTTTTTTATCCGAAGAGATTCGATGGCGTCGAGATATTTTGCTTGGACAGATGCATCTTTTTCGCTGAAAAAATTCCCTTCACCGGCACTCACAATTTGGCCATACGAATCGCTGCGCATAATGTAAATCCATCCGTCGTCTGTAGTGGCTGCGAGAATATCAGCTTCGGCAGCCGTTATTTCCGGATCAAAAGCGGTGGAATTTGAAACATTCGCTTTTGGATTTTCGACTGGGGCATGAATTATGGTTGCCGTTTCTTTCACTTCGAACGAGCCAGTCGAATGCCAATCGCGTCCTGACAGATCAACATCACAGCCGGCAGCCTTCAGCCGATCTGCCAAATCTTGCCTCCGGGCTGAAGAATTATTTAGACGAAGAATGTGTCGTCCTCCAACGTCGCTAAATGGTCGCAAAGTGCCTACCTGCACAAGCACGGTCCGCCGCACATCTCGTCCCATTGCCATTCCGGCTTCAAAAAGAACATTGGGGCGAGCTTGTGCGGTCGGATTCTTTTCATACGCTTCGTCTTGTTCAGTCTGAAACTCTTTCCGCAAATACGCCTCGTCATCTGGCGTCATCAGGACAACAACTGCTTGGGCCATCGAAAAAGCTTTGTCCAAAATCTAACCGACGTAAGGGGTAGCTTCGCCGGTTGCTATGATAGATTGCGACCATTCTAACGGTTGAAGGCCAATCGCCCGCAGAAAATCAAACATGGACATGCGTAACGCTTCATTGCGACCGTGGACAACAAAAACAGTCTTTGGGTTTTGCGCATGAACGACGTATTGGCCTGTTTGCACAACAGAGTGCGTGCCTGCCTCGCTCCAATAAATTTGGATTTCCTCAATCATTGAGCGAAGAATTGCATCGGCTTCATCCATGCCGGAACCAAATGCTTCTTTTGCTACATCTTTGACTTGGGTAGCAATATGGTATGGAGAGGTTCTGTAGTTAATGCTATTGAAACGATGCACATGTCCTTGGTTGTCCGGGAAAATCTTCTCGATGGCAGTTTGCGTATCCAGTTGCCATTTCAAAAATGTTGGAGAGCGCAAAGGAGCGTTTTCCGCCTTAATCGAGGGAATTCTACCCCTCAACTCTTCAAGTATTTTGAGGGCTTTGCTCTTGTCCATAACATTGAGTCTCTGTGGTTAAGAATAATTCTCCATTCCCACACAGGTGCAAACTGGATTGCGGTCGCCAAAGACGTTGTCAATGCGCCCGACGGCCGGCCAGAATTTGTAATCGCGCAGTGATTTGACCGGGAACACCGCCGATTCGCGCGGGTAAGGCCGGTCCCAATTGTCCGCCGCGACCATGTCCGCCGTGTGCGGCGCGTTTTTCAGCAGGTTGTTCTGCCGGTCCGCCGCGCCGGATTCAATCGCCTGCATTTCCCCGTGAATGGCAATCATCGCGTCGCAAAACCGGTCCAGCTCAGCCTTCGATTCGCTCTCGGTCGGCTCCACCATGAGCGTGCCGGCGACCGGCCAGGACAGCGTCGGCGCGTGAAAACCGTAATCCATCAGTCGCTTGGCCACGTCCTCGGCGGTGACATTCTTGAACCGGCGCAAATCGAGGATGCACTCGTGCGCGACCAGATTGCCATGGCCGCGGTAAAGCGTCGGGAAATAATTCTCCAGCCGTTTGGCGATGTAGTTGGCGTTCAGGATGGCAAACTGGGTCGCCTCGGTCAGGCCGTCCGCGCCCATCATGGCGATGTACATCCACGAAACCGGCAGGATGCCCGCGCTGCCCCACGGCGCGGCGGAGACGGCGCCAATCGGATTTTCGCCTCCGAGATTCACGACGCTGTGGCCGGGAAGAAAATCCACCAGGTGTTTCGCCACGCCAATCGGCCCGACGCCCGGGCCGCCGCCGCCGTGTGGAATGGCAAACGTCTTGTGCAGGTTCAAATGGCAAACGTCCGCGCCAATATCCGCCGGACGGCACAAACCAACCTGTGCGTTCATGTTCGCACCGTCCATATAAACTTGTCCGCCGTTGGCATGGATGATTTCACAAATCTCCCGAATCGTTTCCTCGAACACGCCGTGCGTCGAGGGATAAGTGACCATCAGGCAGGCGAGGTCTTTTTTATGCGCCTCAGCTTTGGCGCGCAAATCGGTTACGTCAATGTTGCCGTCCTGGTCACACGCGATGGCAACGACCTTCAGCCCGGCCATGACAGCACTGGCGGGGTTCGTGCCGTGCGCGGAGGCCGGGATGAGGCAGATATTGCGATGCGTTTCGCCCCGGCTTTCGTGATAAGCGCGAATGACAAGCTGGCCGGCGTATTCGCCCTGGGACCCGGCGTTGGGCTGCAATGAGATTCCGGCAAAACCGGTGATTTCCGCGAGCCATTCCTCGAGGTTTTGGAACAGGACTTGGTAGCCGCGCGCCTGTTTCAACGGCACAAAGGGATGCAGCCGGGCAAACTCCGGCCACGAAATAGGAAGCATCTCCGCAGCGGCGTTCAGCTTCATCGTGCAGGAACCGAGCGGAATCATCGAGGCCGTGAGCGACAGGTCGCGTGATTCCAGCCGCTTGATGTAGCGGAGCATTTCGGTTTCGCTGTGGTACGAGTTGAAGACAGGGTGCGTGAGGAAGGGCGTGGTGCGTGATTCGTGAAACGTGATTCGTGAAACGTGATCGGCAACGTCCGCCAGCGTGAAGCCGATGGCCTTGTTGTCCTTGAAAACCTGCCAGATTTCAACGACATCGCTCTCGCCGGTCGCTTCGTCAAGCGAGATACCGAGTGCGTGGTCGTTAATCAGCCGGAAATTCATTCCATGCACCTCGGCAATTTTCATAATGTCGGCAGCGCGCTGGTCGCCGGTGGCGATGGTAATCGTGTCAAAGTAGGACGGGCCGTGTTCAAATTTCGGATTTCGGATTTCGGATTTCGGATTTAAAAGCAGGTAGCCTAGTTTCTCCAGTCCTGCCGCCAGGATGTTTGTCAGCCGGTGAATCCGTTCTGCGATGTTCTTCAAACCTTCCGGTCCGTGATAGACGGCGTACATGGACGCCATGTTCGCGAGCAGCGCCTGCGCGGTGCAGATGTTGCTGGTGGCCTTTTCACGGCGGATGTGCTGTTCGCGTGTGCCGAGCGCGAGGCGCAACGCGGATTTGCCGCGGGAATCCCTGGAGACGCCGACGAGGCGGCCCGGCATCTGGCGCTTGAATTCGTCGCGCGTGGCGAAGAACGCGGCATGCGGGCCGCCGTAACCCAGCGGCACACCGAAGCGCTGCGCGCTGCCAACAGCGATGTCCGCGCCAAATTCACCAAGCGGCTTGATGAGCGTGAGCGCGAGCAAATCCGTGGCCACGGTGAGCAGCGCGCCGGCGGCGTGGGCTTTCTCCGCGAAACCGGAGTATTCATGAATCGCCCCGAACGTGTCGGGATATTGCACCAGCGCACCGAAAACATTTTCGGTGAACGAAAATTGTTCGTGGCTGCCGACGACGACTTCGATGCCGAGCGCCTTCGCGCGAGTCTGGATGACCTCGATGTTTTGCGGATGGCAGGTCTCGGAGACGAAGAAAATGTTGCGTCCGTCCTTGAGCCGCGCGCACATCGTCATGGCCTCGGCGGCGGCGGTGGCCTCGTCGAGCAGTGAAGCATTCGCAATGTCGAGACCGGTGAGGTCGGCGACCATCGTTTGAAAATTCAGGAGCGCTTCGAGCCGGCCCTGGGAAATTTCAGCCTGATAAGGCGTGTATTGCGTGTACCAGCCGGGATTTTCCAAAACGTTGCGCTGGATGACGGCGGGCGTGATGCAATCGTAATAGCCCATGCCGATGAACGAGCGGCAGACCTGGTTCTGCGACGCGATTTCCTTCAGCGCGGCGAGCGCCTCATGTTCGCTGCGCGCGGCGGGCAGTTGCAGCGGTTTGACCAGCCGGATCGCCTTGGGCACGGTGGCATCCACCATGGCTTCCAGGCTCGGATAACCGAGCAGCTTGAGCATGGCGGCGGCTTCCTCCGGGCGCGGGCCGATGTGGCGGCGGACAAACCGGTCGGGAACAGCGGTCGAATTTTCAGTTAAAGCCATCCATGGAAATTACGGTTCGCATCCGCAAAAAGCGAGTCAAAGTAGGGCTGGCGTCTCGCCTGCCCGCGCCGACGTTGTCGGCGCAAAGTTGTTCCGGTTTCAACGCTCGCGCTGAAGCGCTCGTGGACAGGCGAGACGCCTGTCCTACTTTGCCTGCATCGCCGCCCGGACAATCCGGCACTGGCCGTAATCGTAACGCCCGCCGAGCGATGCCACCACGCTGCCGAGGCTGCCGAAGCCGTGTTTGGCAAACGCGGCGGCGATGTCGCGTTGCGCCTCGGCAGTGAGCAACGACTTCACGTCAATCGCCTCGCCGGCAAGCATGGCTTCTTCGAGATTGCTGTAAATCGTTCCATCCTTCACACCGCGCAGACGCGCGATTTCCGAAACTGTCTTGCCCTGCCGGAAAAAATGCAGCGTCTCGCGCACCGTGTCCGTGAGCCGTGAACGTTGTGGAACGGGCATCTTGCCCGTTCGAACAGGCGGGACGCCTGTGCCACCATCAAAGGAATCATCCGCGAACATCTGGCGCGGGTTCGATTGCAAATGCGCGGCGATTTCGCCCAGAAACACGGCGCCGAATTCGCGCAACTTCCGGTCGCCCACGCCGCTGATGCGCGAAAACTCCCGGTCGCTGGCCGGATAAAACCGCGCCATTTGCCGCAACGACACATCCGAAAAAACAATGTACGGCGGCACGCCACGCTCGTCGGCCAGTTGTTTGCGCAACTCGCGCAGCTTCCCGAACAACACTTCGTCGCACGCAATTTCGCCGATGCGATACTTGGCCGGTTCGGTGGGCGCAACGGGCCGGGTGAGCGTGACCTTTTGCCGCGATTTGAGCGCCGCGCGGCCTTGGTCGGTAAGCTCGACGATGTTGAACTTTTCCGCGTTTTGGAAAAGGAATCCCAGTCGCACGAGTTCACGGCCAATGGCGCCCCACTCAGCGCGTGAGTGTTCGCCGCCGATGTTGTAGGTGGAAAGCGATTGATGGCCGAATTTGCGGACTTTTTCCGTGTCCGCGCCGCTGAGCACCTCGACGACGTGCTGGAGACCGACGCCGAATCCGCTCTTCTCACGGATGCGATAGACGCACGACAGAAACTTCTGCGCCGCCAGAGTTCCATCCCACGTCTGCCGCGGCGCGAGGCAATTGTCGCAGCCAGCGCAATTGACGGGTTCGGTAGGGCGCGTCACTCCGTGCGCGCCGTTGTTGGATTCTGGGGAATCGGCGCGCACGGAGTGACGCGCCCTACCAGCACCAAGCCCGGCATCGTCGGTAGTAAACTGTTCCCCAAAATATCCCAGCAGAAATTCCCGCCGACAGGTCGCAACCTCGGCGTAATGGATCATCTGTTCCAATTGCGTGCGGGCGATTTCGCGTTCCTTCGGGTCGGGTTTCTCGTCAATGAACCGCATCTGCTTGACGCGGTCGCCGGGGCTGAACAGCAGCAGGCATTCGCCGGGCAGGCCGTCGCGGCCCGCGCGGCCGGTTTCCTGGTAGTAGCCCTCGATGTTCTTCGGCAGATCGTAATGAATCACGAAGCGCACGTTCGGCTTGTTGATGCCCATGCCGAACGCGATGGTGGCGCACACCACGCGCGCCTCATCACGGAGAAATGCCTCCTGATTGGCCGAACGATCGCCGCCCGCCAGTCCCGCGTGATAGGGCGACGCCTTCACGCCGTCAGCAGTAAGTTTGGCCGCCAGACTCTCCGCCGTCTTGCGCGCCTGGGCGTAAATAATCCCACTTTCGCCGGGCCGCGCGCGGACGTAGGAAAGAATCTGCTCATAAGCGCCGGACTTGGCCGCGACACGGTAGGTCAGGTTCGGACGGTTGAAACTGGCGACATAACACGCGGGCGAACGCAGATGCAGTTGTTTGACGATGTCCGCTCGCACGCGTTCCGTGGCAGTGGCGGTAAGCGCCATCATCGGCACGTCGGGGAATATTTCGCGCAGGGCGGAGATTTGCCGGTACTCCGGACGGAAGTCATGTCCCCACTCGCTGATGCAATGCGCCTCGTCAATCGCGAATTGACTGACGTTCCATTTCTTCAAATCATCGAGGAAGCCGGACAACATCAGCCGCTCGGGCGCGACGTAGAGCAGCCGGAATTCGCCGCCGTGCAGCCCGCGCAAACGCGGACGCGACCCGCCGGCGCCGAGCGAGGAATTCAGGAACGTGGCCGGCACGCCCGCCGCCTGTAGGGCGTCCACCTGGTCTTTCATCAACGCGATAAGCGGCGAGACGACGACGGTGAGTCCGGGCCGCACGAGCGCCGGAAGTTGAAAGCACAGCGACTTGCCGCCGCCGGTGGGAAGCACGGCAAACACGTCCTTGCCCGCGAGCGAATCGCGGATGATTTCCTCCTGCAACGGGCGGAACGAGGCAAAGCCGAAGAATTGTTTCAGCGGCGCGAAGAGCTGGTCGCGGTGAAGACTCACCCGGGGAGAATAAAATGCGGCGAGGCAAGTGGAAAGGGACAAGTTTTTGACCGGAATATTTTGAACGCGAACCCATGAAAAAGCGCGTTTTCCCTGGGTGAACCGGCACGAAAATCAGGGTAAAAGCGGATTTCTGCCAACCACAACATATCCGGTCAGCTGCCAAACACACGCCCAACTAATGGTGTTTTTGGGGTAAAAAAACCTGAATTTGTCGTTGTACGAAAACGGCAATTTTCCTATAATTTTTGCACCTGAAATTGGATGCCCGGAAACGGGTTTTTTAAAGAATTTATGTCAAAAAAAAACGAGCCGGCTGAGGCAAAAAACCAAGCGGCAAACACCTCTTCGGCGGAGAAATACGACGCTTCAAAAATAGACAAGCTCGAGGGTTTGGAAGCCGTTCGCAAGCGGCCCGGCATGTATATTGGCGACCCGGACGAGCGCGGACTGCATCACAGTGTGTTCGAGGTGCTCGACAATTCGATTGACGAACATCTGGCGGGTTATTGCAACAAAATCGAAGTGACGATTCACGTGGACGGCTCGGTTTCGATCCGGGATGACGGACGCGGCATTCCGGTGGACATGCACCCCAAGTGGAAGATGCCCGCCGTGGAACTGGTGCTGACGAATTTGCACGCGGGCGGAAAATTCGGCCAGGGCGCCTATAAATATTCCGGCGGTCTGCACGGCGTCGGCGCGAAATGCGTCAATGCGCTTTCCGACTGGTTCAAGGTCGAGGTCTCGCGCGACGAAAAAGTTTATTCGATGGAATTCGAGCGCGGCAAAACGACGCAGAAGCTCGAAGTCATCGGCAAATCCAAAAAAACGGGGACGCTGATCACCTTCAAACCCGACCCGACGATTTTCACCATCACCGTCGAGTTCAAGTTCGACATTCTGGCGAACCGCCTGCGCGAACTCGCGTTTTTGAATCCGGGCATCGAAATTGTGCTCAAGGACGAGCGCGACGAGAAGACGGAAACATTTTTTTACCGGGACGGCATCGAGCAGTTCGTCCGCCAGTTGGGCAGGAGCAAGCAGCCGTTGCATCCCAAGCCCATCGCGATCGTGGGCAAACGGCCCAGCAAAATTGACGGCAAGGACGAGGACGTGTATGTGGATTGCGTGATGCAATACACCGACAGCTACAGCGACCAGATTCTCTGCTTTGCCAACTCCATTCCCAACACCGACGGCGGCACGCATCTCACCGGCTTCCGCTCCGCGCTGACCCGCGCCATCAACCAGTACGCCAAGCAGAACAACATGCTGAAGGAAAAGGACCCGACGATTTCCGGCGATGACGTCCGCGAAGGCCTGGTCTGCGTGCTCAGCGTGAAACTGCCGAATCCGCGCTTCGAATCGCAGACGAAGGTGAAGCTGGTGAACACGGAAATTGACGGCATTGTTTCGTCCGTTATTTATGACGGGCTGATGACGCACTTCGACGCGAATCCCGGCATTGCCAAGAAAATCATTGAAAAAGGGCTGCTCGCGGCGCGGGCGCGCGAGGCCGCCCGCAAGGCGCGCGAGACGGTCCGCAAAGGCGCGCTCACCGGCGGCGGTTTGCCCGGCAAACTGGCGGATTGCTCCGACCGCGATCCGGCGAACACCGAGCTGTTCATCGTCGAGGGTGATTCCGCCGGCGGCTCGGCCAAACAGGGACGCGACCGGAAATTCCAGGCGATCCTGCCCATTCGCGGCAAATTGATCAACGTCGAGAAGGCGCGCCTGGACAAGGTGCTTCAGAACAACGAAATCCGCACGATGATCACCGCCGTCGGCACGGGCATCGGCGACGGCGAGGGCGAGGGCGCGTTCAACATCGAAAAACTCCGCTACCACAAGGTCATCATCATGACCGACGCGGACGTGGACGGTTCGCACATCCGCACGCTGTTGCTGACGTTTTTCTACCGGCAAATGCCCGCGCTGATCAAAAACGGTTTCGTCTATATCGCGCAGCCGCCGCTGTACCAGATCGCGCGCAAAAAGCGCGTGGAATACATTGATGACGACGCGCGGCTGAACAAAATCCTGCTCGAACTCGGCACGGAAGAGGTGCGTTTGAAGAACCTTTCCGACAACAAGGAGCTTTCCCAAAAACAACTCGCGGAAATTTTGGAACTGCTCGAATCGCTCGACAAATACGCCAATGGCTCTGAGACGTCATGGCGGCGATTTCGCCGAATACGTCGAGCATCGCCAGAAGAAGACCGGCGATTTGCCGAGGCATCTGGTCAAGGTGCGCGAAGGCAATGATGAGACGGTGCATTATTTCCACACCGAGGACGAACTGGCGCAATTCGGCGCGAAGAATGCCGATTTGAAATTGTTCGGCAGCGAGGAGGAAGGCGACACGACGACCTTCGAGAAGAAAAACGGTTCGACCCGGCGCGCCAAAGCACATCGAGCTGCACGAAAGCAAGGCCATCGTTGAATTGCTGGCAAAGCTCGACAAGAAAGGTTTCAGCGTCGAGCACTACGCCGGACAGGACAAACCGTTGTTTGAATTGATTGAAGGCGAAGGCGAGCGCGAGACGGTGAAGCCGCTGTTTTCCATTCCGGAAATTCTGGCCGGAGTGAAAGAAGTCGGCAAGCGCGGGCTGTCCATCAAGCGTTTCAAGGGTCTGGGCGAAATGAACCCGAAGGAGCTGTTTGAGACGACGATGGATCCGGTGCGGCGCAAATTGCTGCGCATTGATCTGACCAACGCCGTTGATGCCGAGGAAATGTTCACCAAACTGATGGGCGAGGAAGTCGAGCCGCGCCGCCAGTTCATCGAGGACAACGCGCTCAACGTGCGGAACTTGGACATTTAAAAGAAATTGTTGCCAATGTAGTCACGCGTGACTACATTAGAGCGCATGAAAGCAAAACACTCAAATACCCGGCGCACAAGCCGCAATCGGCGGTGCTCAAAGAAATCGCCGTCGCGCCGGGCATTGGTGAAGTCATCAGTGTGCGCTCGGCCAAGGCGCATTTGTCGGCATTGCTGGATTTGGTGGCGGCCGGACAGGAAATCACCATCACCAGCGACGGCAAGCCGAAGGCCAAACTGGTCAAGGTCGCAGAAGCGCGAAGCCTGGAAAAGTTTTTCAAGGCATGGGCGATTACCTGATGAAACAACCGATTCATCGCGGCGTCTGCGGATGAAGCCGTCAATTGGACCGCGACGCGCGAGGGTGGTGATGTATCTGGACTCGGCCATCATCGTCAAACTGCTCGTGCGCGAAGCCGACAGCGAGTGGTTTGAGCGAAATCTGTCAGGGCAAAGCTTCGAATCGTCGGAGCTGTGCCCTGGTGGAAGTTTGTGCCGCGTTGTTGTTCAAAGAGCGCAAGCGGCGACATCACGTCGCAGGAACGCATCCGCGCGACGGAGAAATTTTTTTCGATGATTGAAAATGAAGTCATTTCTTTGTTGCCGCTGAATCGCCCGGTGCTTGAACGCGCACGGGCGATTCAACTGGCGTGTCATCCGCACGTTCCGTTGCGGACGCTGGATGCGCTGCACGTCGCCACTTGTGATTTGCACCGTTGCGGCACTATGTCAGCAACCGACAGACGAATTCGCGCCGCCTGCAAACAACTTGGCATCAATCTGATTCCAGGTGAAAGCGAGGACATTGCCGCAACCAAATAATTTTTATGCCCGACGAACCAAAATCCAAACCTTCCAATGACCTGCCGGTGATCAACACCCCGCTGTTCGCCTCCGGGGAAAAAATCGCCAAGATCAACGTCGCCGACGAAATCAAGAACTCGTTTCTGGATTACTCGATGTCGGTGATCATTTCCCGCGCGCTGCCCGATGCGCGCGACGGCCTCAAACCTTCGCAACGCCGCATTCTTTACGCGATGAATGATCTCGGCGTGATGCCGAACCGCAAGCATCTCAAGTGCGCCAAAATCGTCGGCGAAACGATGGGCAATTACCATCCGCACGGCGACCAGGCGATTTACCCGACGCTCGTCCACATGGCGCAGCCGTGGGCCATGCGCGAACGGCTGGTGGACGGCCAGGGCAATTTCGGCTCCGTCGAAGGCGACCCGCCGGCGTCCATGCGGTACACCGAGGCGCGGCTGGCGCATCTCGGCGCGGTGCTGATGGAGGACATGGACCAGGACACGGTGGATTTCGTTCCCAACTACGACGAGACCCGCACCGAGCCGACCGTTTTCCCCGCCGCGTTTCCCAATCTGCTCGTCAACGGCGGCACGGGCATCGCCGTCGGCATGGCCACGAACATGGCGCCGCACAATCTGGGCGAAATCATTGACGGCGTCTGCGCGCAGATTGACGACCCGAACATCACGATCAAGGGCCTGATGAAATTCATCAAAGGCCCGGACTTTCCGACCGGCTGCATGGTGTGCGGGCTGGAAGTCATCAAGGAATATTTCACGACGGGCCGCGGCAGCATCAAGGTTCGCGGCAAGGTCGGCGTCGAACAACTCAAGGGCGGCAAGGAACAAATCGTCATCACGGAAATTCCTTACAACGTCAACCGCGCGGTGCTCGTCGAGCGCGTGGCCGAATTGGTGAACGAAAAAACGCCGGGCTTCACCGACATCACGGCCATTCGCGATGAATCGGACGAAAACACGCGCGTGGTCGTTGAACTCAAGCGCGACGCCATCGCCAAGGTGGTCATCAACAATCTTTACAAGCAGACCGCGCTGGAATCGAGCTTTGCCGTCAACATGCTGGCGATTGACCATGGCCGGCCCAAGACGCTCGGGCTGAAGGAGCTCATCAATTGCTACATCGAGCACCGCCGCGAGGTCGTGTTGCGCCGGACGCGGTTCCAGTTGAAGAAGGCCGAGGAACGCGCGGAAATTCTCGAAGGTTATCTCATCGCGCTGGCCAACCTCGACGATTTCATCAAAATCATCCGCGGCAGCAAGACGCGCGAGGAAGCCCGGGTCAAGCTGCTGGCCTTCGAGTGGACGCAAAAGCAGGTCGAACGCTGGAGCATTTTGATTCGCAATGAATCGCGCCTGACCAAGGGCCGGTATGCGCTGACCGAACGGCAGGTGGACGCCATTCTGGAATTGCGCCTGTACCAGTTGACCGGCCTGGAAATTGACAAGGTCGAGGGCGAATACCAGGAACTGCTCAAGCGCATCGAGGATTTGATGGACATTCTCGCGAAGGAAGCCCGCGTGTTCACCATCATCAAGAACGAATTGAAGGCGATCAAAGAGAAATACGCCACCCCGCGCCTGACCGACCTCATGCCCGACGAAGGCGAGATCAACATCGAAGACCTCATCGCCAACGAAGGCGTCATCATCACGCTCACGCACAACGGCCTGCTCAAGCGCACGAACGTCAGTTCCTATCGCGCCCAGCGCCGCGGCGGCAAGGGCGTCATCGGCATGACGACGAAGGAGGGCGCGACGGATGAGGACAATGATTTCATCGAGCATCTTGTTCACGGCCAGCACGCACGATTACCTCATGTTCTTCACGAACACCGGCCGCGTTTATGTCGAGCGCGTGCATGAAATTCCCGACATGGGCCGCGCCGCCAAGGGCCGGAGCATCGCCAATTTGCTCGAATTGAAGGCGGGCGAAACCATCGCCGCGCTCATCCGCGTTCTTTCCAAGACCAACACGAACAAGGAAGACGTGACCTGGGAACAGCCGGGCTTTGTGCTGTTCTTTGCGACCAAACAGGGCACGGTTAAGAAAACCGAACTCAAAGATTTCGCCAACGTCCGCAAAGGCGGCATCATCGCCATCGGCATTGATCCGGGCGACACGCTGATTGATGTGAAGCTGACGACCGGCCAGAACGAAGCCGTGCTCATCACCCGCGACGGCATGAGCATCCGCTTCAACGAGCATGAGATGACCGGCAGGTTCGTCCGATGGGCCGTCCCGCCGCCGGTGTGCGCGGCATCAATTTGGCGAAAGGCGATGAAGTCGTCGCGCTGGCCATTGTGGTGCCGGACGCCAAACTGCTGGTCGCCGGCGAAAACGGCATTGGCAAACGCACCGATTTCGAGGAATACCGGGTCTCAATCGCGCGGCGGCAAAGGCATCATCACGATGAAAACCACCGAGAAGACCGGCGCGGTCGTCGGCGCGCTCACCGTGCGCGACGCGGATGAAATCATGCTCATCACCGTCAAGGGCCAGATGGTGCGCACGTTTGTGAAGGACATCCGCGAAGCCGGCCGCAACACCCAGGGCGTGAAACTCATCGAGTTGGAATCCGGCGACAAACTGCAAGCCATTGCGCCGGTCATCGGCGAGGACAAGGAAGATTCCGCGGGCGAAGACGAACCGGCGAAATAATTTTCAAACATCCATTGCTGGCCAGGCAATCTGCTGTATCAGGTTCCCCAAGCTCGATGGTTGATGTGAAAGAATCATGAAAAGACGCATTTTCGCCGTATTGGCTCTGGCGGTTTTGGCCTCTTCCAGTCATGCAGGAGACACCAACCAAACCGTTGTTGTCTCAACCAACAAACCGGCCTGGGAAAGCAGCATCTCGGCGGGTCTTTCGCTTACCAGGGGAAACAGCGACACGCTGCTGGCCACCGCGGCCTTCAAAACCCGCAAAAAAACCGAGGAAAACGAGTTTGCGTTCGGTGTGGATGGCTCGTACGGTGAAAATGATTCTGTCAAAAACATTGAATCGCTGCACGGCGTTGGACAATACAACCACCTGTTCAGCAAACGCTTTTACGGCTTCTTTAATTTGGAGGCTCTGCACGATGGCATCGCCGGCCTGCAATATCGTCTCACCCTCAGTCCCGGCGCCGGTTATTATTTTGTCAAAACCACGAACACGACCTTTGCCGGCGAACTTGGTCCCGGCCTGATCTTCCAACGACTCGGCGGCGTGGACACCACTTACGCGCCCCTGCGTCTGGCGGAGCGGTTGGAACACAAATATGGCGATGGCGCGCGGGTCTGGGAAAGGGCCGAATTCCTGCCCCAGGTGAACAAGCTCGAAAACTTCCTGGTCAACGCCGAAGTCGGGGCGGAAGCTCCGCTCACCAAAACCTTCAGCCTCCGGGTCACCTTGCAGGATAACTTTGTCAACCAACCCGCGCCCGGGCACAAAGATAATGATTTGAAGCTCATCAGCAGTCTGGTTTACAAGTTTTAGCGCCGGTTTCACATAACCGGCGGTTTCATCATCAGGAATTGATTTGACAAAGGATTGGCAAAGACCAACGTTTTCAATTATAAAACCAAGTCCGGAAAATATCCGCTTCGTATGTCCAGGCTCGTTGCCATCAGCCCTGAATTAAAAGGCTTGTCGTATGATCTGGGGACCCACTGGGTCACGATTGGGCGCAGCGATGACAATGCATTCCGGGTCGTCGCAGCGTCGGTTTCCGGCCAGCACTGCGAAGTCCGGCTGCGTGGGAACGAACTCGATGTCCGGGACCTTCGGTCAACCAATGGCACATTCATCGAAGGCCAGCCCGTTACCGAGGGCATCCTGCGGCACGGGCAA
The DNA here is from genome assembly GCA_963830235.1 of uncultured Verrucomicrobiae bacterium. Lineage (GTDB taxonomy): Bacteria > Verrucomicrobiota > Verrucomicrobiia > Limisphaerales > UBA11358 > UBA11358. Next base: position 14,981 of record CAWHLR010000037.1, on the reverse strand, counting down.
ACCTTGCGCCTGGGCGAGATGGAATTGCGCCTTGAAATCACCGCGCCGGGCCCCTCCGCGGTATTCCCTGCGTCCGCGCCGGTCCAGCAAAAAAATCCTGAAGCCGCCAGCGGCGCCTCGAAACAATATCGTGTGCTCTTCGTGGATGACAGCATGACCTTCCTCGAAACGATCAGCGAGTTGTTTGGCACCTGGGGAAACAACACGTGGGAAATCCATACGGCCGTTTCCGCAGACAAGGCGCTGGCCATCCTGGAACAAAAACTGATGGACCTGGTCGTGCTGGACATCGGCATGCCGCTGCTGGATGGCATCCAGTTGCTGGGCATCATTCGCCAGCGATTCCCCAACATCAAAATCGTCGTCCTGACCGGACAGAGCGATGAGACCCGCCGGACCGCCTGCCTCGCCAGCGGGGCGGAACTCTTTCTCGAAAAACCGCCTCACGCCAGAGGACTCACGACCATTTTCAACACCCTGAACGACCTGGTTAAATGGACGAATCGCGACGGTTTTTCCGGCACCCTGGGCGAGGTGGGATTGCCGAACATCATCCAGATGGAATGCATGGAAGGCCATTCCTTGATCGTCGAAATCCGAAACTCGCAAGCCGACGGCGAGATTTACGTTAAAGCCGGCGCCATCATCCATGCCTCAACCGGAAGACTGGTCGGAGAAAAGGCCTTTCATCAGTTGCTGTCCCTGACCAGCGGCGAATTTTGCCTGAAACCATTCCGGGAACCGTCCGAACACACTTTGCAGGGACAGTGGGAATCCCTGATTGAGGAAGCCGCCCGGGCACAGGATAAAGGAACTTTTTCGCCAGGCTCCGGAGAGACAATCCTGATAGTAAAAAACCCGGCAAAGGGCAAATCCGCCCGGCAGCGCAGCCCTCATCCACACCCAAGACAGACGCGACGCCGCCGAAATCACCCCCGACCGCACCGTTTCAACCCAAGGTTCGACGACCCACTTCAGGCATGAATTTCGTCTCGGTGGATGAAATCACCACCTTGGTTCCCAATCCCGACGGCAAGAAACGCCGGCCTGACGGTTCGAAGAAATAACCGGCCGCTCACTTTCCGGCTTACGGAGCCAGCCGTTCCAGTTTCCAAATATCCCCCGGCTGCCGCGTGTAGCAATACCGGTCGTGCAACCGGTTCAACCGGCCCTGCCAGAATTCAATGCGCTCCGGCCTCAACACATAACCGCCCCAGTTCGGCGGCAGCGATACTTCGTCGGGAAATTTCGCCGCCATCAGGTTCCACCGTTTTTCCAGCGCGGCGCGATCGGGAATCACGCTGCTTTGCGGCGATGCCCACGCGGCAATGCGGCTGTCACGCGGACGGCTTTTGAAATACGCCTCCGATTCATCGTGTGACAATTTGCTTACCGCGCCCGCAACGCAGACCTGCCGCTCCAAATCAGCCCAGTAAAAAGTCAGCGCGGCTTTGGGATTTTCGGCCAGTTCACAGCCCTTGCGGCTGTCGTAATTCGTGAAAAAAACAAAACCGCGTTCATCCACCCCCTTGAGCAGCACCGTGCGGGTGGATGGCCGGCCGGCCTTGTCCACCGTTGCCAGCGTCATCGCGTTCACGTCCATGGGCGCGTGGCCGAGGATGGCGTGCCAGAGTTTGTAGAGCGCAATCCCAATCTTCCGCCAGCGTCCGCCCGTCGAGGCCTGCAAAAACCATTGATTGAACTGCTTCAGCGGATTTGCGTTCAAATCCGCGTCGTCCAGGCTGCCCTGCTCATATTCACGTCTGATGTCCGCCAGTGCCATAGCGCGCCCAAGGTACAACGCCGCCGGATTTTCAGCGACTCAATTTTAGCGGGTAACCGGGTGTGATATTTGGCTCATCGGGCATGTCCAGGTGAAATGGGAGATGATGTCCGCCGGAAAATTTGATGGACTTTTCGCGCGTTTTCCCGACCCTGTTCCAACCATGTTTTCACTCCAAACCCTTTTCGGAAAAGGCGACCGGTTTTATCTATTGCTGGAAGACGCCGCTCGTGAGGCCCACGAAAGCGTCCGGCTGGTCATCGAATTGATCAAGTCGCCGACCTCGGCCAAGAGCCTGGACGATCTGGCGCTCACGCGGCGCAAGGAGAAAAAGATCGCCGAACAAATCAGCGCGGAACTGGTGAAGACGTTTGTGACCGGCCTCGAACGCGAGGACATTGAGGCGCTGGCGCTGGCGCTCTACAAAATTCCCAAGACGGTGGACAAGCTGGCGGAGCGCATCACCATCGGCCACCAGCATCTGGAAGGCATGGATTTTTTGCGCCAGATCGAAATCATGGAACAGGCCACCGACGTGGTGCTGGCCATGGTCCGGCAGCTTCGCAACATGAAGGATCTGGAAAAAATCCGCGAACTGAACGACAAGCTGCAATACCTCGAAGGCGAGGCGGACCAATTGATGATGGGCCTGCTGAAAGACCTTTACAGCGGACGTTACGAACCGTTGCGGACCATGGTCATCCGCGACCTTTACGAGTTGATGGAAAAGGTCATTGACCGCTGCCGCGACGCCGGCAACGTGGTCATGCACATCGTGTTGAAAAATTCCTGACCCGCGCGATGACCCTCATCTTTCTCGTCATCCTGGCGGCATTGGTGTTCACCTACATCAACGGCTTTCACGACACGGCCAATTCCATCGCCACCGTCGTCGCCACCAAGGTGCTCTCACCGCGTCAGGCGGTTATGCTGGCGGCGGTCACCAATTTGGGTGGCGCGTTCATTGGCAGTGCCGTTGCCAGCACGATTGCTTCCGGCCTGGTTGACCCGAAAGTGGCCACGTCGGAAGTCCTGATCTGCGCGTTATTGGCCGCCATCGCGTGGAATCTCCTGACGTGGTGGTTTGGCCTGCCATCCAGTTCGTCGCACGCGCTGGTGGGTGGCCTGTGCGGCGCGTGCCTGGCTGCCGCCCATAACAACTGGAATGTCCTCGTCTGGTCCATCCCCAGTTCAAAACATTGGTGGTTGGGCACCGGACTGATTTGGAAAGTCATTGTTCCGATGATTTTGTCTCCCATTTTGGGTTTGGTCTTTGGCTTCCTGGTTATGGGAACGCTTTACTTCCTGTTGCGCAACTGGCGGCCAGCCACAGTTAACAAAACCTTCGGCATCCTTCAGCTTGGCAGTTCGGGCTTTATGGGCATCAGCCACGGCATGAATGACGCGCAAAAAACCATGGGCATCATCGCGCTGGCATTGGTGGCCGGCACGAGCAGCGGCGTGTTTGACCAGCTTCCCGGCTGGTTGTCGTTTTTGCGCACCGCTCCGCCGCAGGGAAATCAGCCGCTGGAAATCGTCGCTTGGATCAAGGTGCTTTGCGCCCTGACGATGTGCGCCGGCACCGCCTTGGGCGGCTGGCGCATCATCAAAACCCTCGGCCATAAAATGGTCCGGCTCCATCCCGTGCATGGTTTTGCCGCCGAAACCACCGCCGCCACCGTGCTGGCCACCGCCGCCCATTTCGGAATGCCCGTCTCCACCACCCATGCCGTCACCACTTCCATCATGGGCGTCGGCTGTGCGAAGGGCTTGAACCACCTCAAACTTGACGTGGTGGAACGCATCGTCTGGGCGTGGATTCTCACCATTCCCGCCGCCGGCGGCGTGGCTTATCTGCTGGTCAAGCTGGCGCAAGCCGCCGGCTGGATTCCGTAGATTATGTAGCGGCGCTCTATGAGCGTCGCTGAACCGATTCGCAGCGGTCACAGACCGCCGCTACAACAATTTCCGCAATTCGTTCATCACTTTTTCCACGCTGATGGCTCGCACACCGGTGATTTCCCTCAAAACCACCAATCGTTCGCCTTGTGGCCGCCAAATCTCCTCCAGCGTGTCCGCCCACAGGACAACACAAGGCAATCCTACCGCCGCCGCCAAGTGTGTGATGCCTGAATCGTGACCCACAAAAGCCGTGCCGGATTGGATTCGTTGCGCCAGTTCCGCAAGCGGCAGGCCCTGGGCAATGGAGCAGCGCGCCGACGGCATGGCGCCAGCCAAGTCGTTGCAGGCGCTCGCCTTCCGCCTCGCCTCCAACCAGCAGCAGGTTCCAGTCGGTCGTCGCCACGATTTGTTGAATCAAGCCGGCCCATTTCGTTTCCGGCCAGTTCTTTTTTTCACTACCGCTGCCGGGATGGAGAACAAACTGGTTGAGGGTTGAAGGTTGAGAGTTGAGGGAAAGACGCGGCACGGGATCCGCGTCGAAGATCGCGAGCCGCTCCAGCGGCTTAAGATAAACCTGCGTGGCGTGAACCCGCTCCGTTTCGTCCGGGCGATGCGGCCCGACAATGAACTGTTTGACCAGACAACGAATTACGTTGGTTTTGAAAATCTCGTCCGGGTCGTAAAGATACGAAATGACCAGGTCGAACTCGGAGAAGTAATCCATCAAATCCGGCTCAAGAGTGCCGCCGCGGGCGAAAAAGCCCGCCAACCCGCGCGCTTCAATCGGTTGCACGCGGTCCGCCAAACCGCCCGCCACGGCGAGTTGGGCGATGTGCGGATAACCCAGCACTTCGAGATGCGCCTGCGGAAACTGGCGGCGCAAGGCGGCAATGGCCGGCAACGTGAGAATGAAATCGCCGATGGCTCCGCCGCGAATGACCAGGATTTTGGGTTTGATTGCGCTCACATCCCGCGGAACGCCGTCAGGCCGAGAATCAGCACGAACGCCGCGAACGCCAGCCGGATGGCGCTGCCGATGCGGATGCGATCTTCCGTCGCCGTCGCCCAATTCAAAATATCACGCAGCTTCCACGGCGTCACGGTGAACCAAATGCCCGCCACGACGAGCAGGTAAGCCCAAAATTGAATCACCAAAACCCAGGGCGTCGCTTCCAGATGCGGACGCCCGGTATCCACCATCAATTTTGCCAGCAGCAACAGCACGACGGCGAGTCCGCGCACGGCCAGAAAGTCCTGCACAAAAATGCACGCCAAAATTCCCACCGCCACAAAACCGGCAATCATATACGGTTTGAACACCGAGAAATCCGCGATCGGCTCCACGTTCACGTTCCACACAAACCACGCCGTGGCCAGCAGCATCAGCACGATGCCAACGGGCAGGTTGCGCGGAAACTTGCGCGCTGCGGCGGCGAACTGCTTCGGCTTGGTCAGGGCGAAGATCTGCGGCACGCTCATGCCGAGGCCGAGCAGGATGGACAAAAGCGACAATCTCATTTCGGAAATTAAACCACGAATCCACGCGAATGGACACGAAAAATTCAAAAGTGCTTATTCATTTAGCTGGATTTGTTGTCTGCTTTTGTAATTCGTGTATTGGAATCCGCTGTCCGTTTTTATCAAACCATTCAGGATGTTCGAAAAAATGGCGCATATGTTGATTGTAGGCATCAACGTACGCCTGCTGGATTTCTTGATGCACTTTTGGCCAATTTTGATCTACTAGGAAGTAGTAAATTTGAAACTGGCCATTTCTCATGCCGGAGGCTTCAGTTGTGCCGTCGGTCGGCACAATGCCTGAATCATCAGCATTAAATTTGTAAAGCTTAACTTCATAAAGATAAAAATTCCCACGTGAATAATTGCTCGTGGCCATAGCGAATCCTGCCTCCGCAGCAAATTCCTTGGCTCTTACTTTCAGAAAATAGTTGTGCCACAAGGTAAGCGCCAAAAATCCAATGCAAGCCAGCAACAAAATAAATTGCCCAATGATAATTAATGTGGAAACGCGTGGCATTCTCATAATGCTAAACATTGATTATTGCCGGGTCGCCGTAAAGCGTGAAGGAGCCGGCGCGGGTGATTTTCACGTCCAGAAACTGGCCGCGATGCCGTTCCGAACCCTCGAACACCACAATCTTGTTGCAGCGCGTCCGGCCGGTCAGCCGCGCCGGATTCTTCCGGCTCGGCCCCTCGACCAGAATCTGCGTTCTCCGCCCGACGAACGCATCGTATTTGCGTTTGCCGATTTCATTGATGGTTTCGAGCAGGCGATGGTTGCGCTCCTCGCGGATTTTCAGCGGAACCTGGTCCGGCATTCCGGCGGCTGGCGTGTCGCGGCGCGGCGAGTATTTGAACAGGTAGGCGTTGTCGAATTCCACCTCGCGCGCGAGCGAAAGGGTTTGTTCGAAATCATCCTCCGTCTCGCCGGGAAAGCCGACGATGATGTCGGTCGTGATGCCGATGTCCGGCCGGGCGCGGCGCAATTTTTTGACGAGGCCAAGGAAGCGTTCGCGCGTGTAGCCGCGATGCATCAATTTCAAAACGCGGTCGCTGCCGCTCTGGACGGGCAGGTGCGCGCTCTCGACGAGTTTGGGCAGCCGCGAGTAGGCCTCGATTAAATCGTCGCCGTAGCCCTTCGGATGTGGCGAGGTGAACCGGATGCGTTCCAATCCTTCGATTTCATGGACAGCGTCGAGGAGCTGGACAAAGGGAGATATATCTTTCGCACGCTGGGTAGGGCGCGTCACTCCGTGCGCGCCGTGGTTGTCAAACGGACGAACGGCGGGCAGAGGACTGCCCGCCCTACCATCAACAGCCATGTCGCCGCCCCGTCTCCCATAACTCGTGACGATCTGGCCGAGCAAGGTGATTTCCTTCACGCCCTGTGACACCAACTGGCGGCATTCGGCCAGAATGTCGGGAATGCTGCGGCTCCGCTCTTCGCCGCGCGTGTCGGGTACGATGCAAAACGTGCAGCGCTGGTTGCAGCCCTGCATGATGCTGACGTATGCGGTGACCTGTAGCGGCGGTCTGTGACCGCCGCCATTTCTCGCAGCGTTTCCGTAAAGCAAATGCTCGCGAATCGTCGCCTCGCTCCCCTGCTCTGCCGCCACATCCACAATTTTATCGCGGCGGCCGGTTAGGATTTCATCAAGGTAATCCGCCGCGTGATGAAATTTTTGTGTGCCGAGAACGAGGTCAACGTCCGGCAGTTTATCAATCAATTCCTGCCCGCGGCTTTGCGCCATGCAGCCCATGAAACCGAGCACGACATTCGGACGGTTCTTGCGCACATCCGCGGCAAGGTTCTGCATCTTGCCAATGGCTTTTTTTTCCGCGAAATCGCGCACGCTACAGGTGTTGAGCAAAACCACGTCCGCCTCGGCTTCTGACGACGCGAGCGTGTAACCCTTCGCCACGAGTTGAGCTGCAACCGCCTCGCTGTCGCGTTCGTTCATCTGGCAGCCGTAAGTTTTGATGAAAACACTGGGCATGATGTTTCAGATAAGCAGAGTACTTTGGGACGCCGGGCTTGGAAAGTGGAATCCGGGAGCGCCTCTGCTCTTGCCGCAACCCACTTGCGGCGGCGGGCCAACCTTGTATCTTTTCCGGGAGGACAGGTGATTTGGTCCGCCCGGCGCGGACGAATCGCATTATGGAATCCGAACCATTGAACATTTTGCTCATCGGCAACGATGAACGTTTTGCGCATAGCGTTGCGGACATGCTGCGCGACCACTGCGGAGCGACCAAAGTCGCCACGACCCCGACTTTGTCTGCCGGGCTGGCGGAATTGGCGGCTCATCCCTGCCAAGCCGTTTTGTATGAACTCCCCATTGCCAACGCCGCCGGCCTGTTCCAAGTCACGCAACTCGCCATCAAAATTCCGCGCCTGCCGGTTGTGGTGTTCGGGCCGGCCAATGACGGGAGATTCGGGGCGGAAATCATCCGGTCGGGCGCGCAGGATTATCTGGCCAAGGATGAAATCGAGCCGCGCGCGTTGCAGCACGCCCTGCGTTGCGCGATCGAACGGCAGTACGAACGCAATGCGCTGATTGACGAACGGGACAATTACTACGGCGTATTCGACCACCTGGTGGAAGGTGTTTTTCGCACGACGCCGGAGGGGCGTTACGTGCTGGCCAACGTGGCGCTGGCGCGCATTTACGGCTATGACTCGCCGGTGGAACTGGTGGCGAGCATCCAGGACATCGGGAAACGGCTTTACGTCGAGCCGGGCCGGCGTGAGGAATTCATCCGGATGATGCAGAAACACGACACGTTGAGCGGGTTCGAGTCCCTCGTTTACCGCAAGGACGGGATCGTCATCTGGATTTCGGAAAACTGCCGCGCCGTGCGCAACGCGCGGGGCCGGCTGCTTTACTACGAAGGCACCGTTGAGGACATTACGCAACGCCGGCAGATGGAGCAGGAACTGCGGAATTCGGAATCGCTTTATCATTCGCTGGTGGAAACGATGCCGCAGAATGTTTTTCGGAAGGACCTGCTGGGGCGGTTCACCTTTGCCAACCAGCAATATTGCGATCACTATCATTGCAAGCTGGCGGACATCCTCGGCAAAACGGATTTCGATTTCTTCCCGAAAGATCTGGCGGAACAATACACCAAGGACGACCAGCGGGTCATGCAAACCGGCCAGACCTACGAAATCACCGAGGAACATCATCCTTTGGGACAGGACAAAAGAATCACCCGGGTCGTCAAAACCCCGCTTTATGGGGCGGACGGAAAGATCATCGGTTTGCAGGGGATTTTTTGGGACGTCACGCAGCAGCAACAGGCGGAAGAGCAAATTCGCCGCGCCAACACCGAACTGGCCCGCAGCCAGGCCGAATTGCGCGCGAAAAACCTTCTCATGGAGGACAACCTGCGCATGGCGCACGAAATTCAGGCGGCCATTTTGCCGCAGCAATACCCGGTCTTCCCGCACGACGCGACGCCCGAATCGAGCGCGTTCCAGTTCGTACACCGCTATCAGGCGGCGGAATCCGTCAGCGGCGATTTTTTCAACATCTCCGCGCTCTCGGACAACGAAGCGGGCGTGTTCATCTGCGACGTGGCCGGCCACGGCACGCGCGCCGCGCTGGTCACCGCCATGATCCGGGCGCTGGTGGAGGAATTGAAACCGCTGGCGCGCGAACCGGGGAATTTTTTGCGCAAGCTCAACTCCGATCTGCACAACATCCTTAAAAGCACCGGCTCGCCGATGCTCACCACGGCGTTTTATCTCGTCGCCGACTGGCGGACGGGAAAAATGCGCTTTGCCAACGCCGGGCATCCCAAACCGCTGCTCATGCACCGCGCCACCGGCCGGATTGAGCCGCTCGCGCACGCCACCGGCCGCGGCGAGCCTGCGCTGGGATTGTTTGACAACCCGCCGTATCAAACCAGCGAAGTCACCATTGCGCCCGGCGATTTCGTGATGCTGTTCACCGACGGCCTCTTCGAAGTGCAGGGGCGGAACGAGGAGTTGTATTCGCAGGAACGGCTGATGCAGGACGTAAAAAACCTGCTGCAAAAACCCGCCGCGCAAATGTTCGACGACCTGCTCGCCGCCATCCGCGCCTTCTCCGTGGACCACGAATTTGAAGACGACGTCTGCCTGGTCGGCATGGATTTCGCGGGAAAGCCGCCAAGATAAAATCGGAGGGGCGAGTTCCACGAGTCCTATTTTCGAAGGCGTTGATAAGTCAGGGGCTCGTGGAACTCGCCCCTCCGATACTTTGGGACAGCCTTCGCGTCCGGCTATTCGGACAGGATCTTGATGGAACGGGTCTTCTCGGAACGCTTGCGGGCCGTTTCATTCAAAATCTTCTTTCGCAACCGCAGATTTTTCGGCGTCGCTTCCACGTATTCGTCCACGTCAATGTATTCCAGCGCGCGTTCGAGGCTCAACTTCAACGGCGGATTGAGCTGGATGCCCTTGCCGTCGCCCTGTGACCGCATGTTGGTCAGCCGTTTCGCCTTGCAGGGGTTCACCGGGATGTCGTTTTCACGCGCGTTTTCGCCCACAATCATGCCGGCGTAAACGGCGTCGCCCGGTTCCACCATCAGGCGGCCGCGTTCCTGAATCATGTTCAGGGCGTAGGCCATCGCCGGGCCGTTTTCCATGCTGACGAGCGAACCGTTCTTGCGCGCGGCAATTTCCCCGCGGTCGGGACCATATTCGTGGAAGAGATGGCTCATCACGCCGAGCCCGCGCGTCTGGTTCACTAGGTCGGTCTCAAACCCGATCAGGCCGCGCATGGGAACCAGCGCCTCGATGGTCACCTGGTCGCCATGATGATTCATGCTGGTGATTTCGGCCTTGCGGCCGGAAAGGTTTTCCATGATGGCGCCCATGAATTCCTGTGGAATTTCGAGGAACAACCGTTCAATCGGCTCCAGCATGTTGCCGTTGGCATCCTTTTTGTAGAGCACTTCGGGACGCGAAACCAAAACCTCGTAGCCTTCGCGCCTCATTTGCTCGACCAAGATGGCGATTTGCATTTCGCCGCGGCCTTCGACTTCAAAAATTTTCGGATCGGCGGTCTGCTTGATGCGCAACGCGACGTTCGTGCGGATTTCCTTTTGCAGCCGCTCCCAGATGTGCCGCGCGGTGACCAGCTTGCCGTCCTGGCCGGCGAGCGGGCTGTCGTTCACGGCAAATTCCATCTGGATCGTTGGCGGATCAATCGGGATGTACGGCAGCGCGCCGCGTTCCGGCTTGTCCGCGATGGTCTCGCCGATGAACACGTCCTCAAAACCGGTGATGCCGACGATGTCACCCGCATGCGCCTCCTGCACTTCGATGCGTTTCAAGCCTTCAAACTGGTAAATCATCGTGATTTTGCCCTGGGTGATCTTGCCGTGGCCGTGCAGGCAGCAGGCCGTCTCACCCATTTTCACCTTGCCCGCCATGATTTTGCCAAAGGCGATGCGCCCGAGGTAATCACTGTAATCGAGGTTGGCGACGAGCACCTGGAAACCGTCGCTCGCCTTGGCGTGCGGCGGCGGGATGTGCTTGATGATGGCGTCGAAGAGCGGTTCCATCGTGCCGGAAACATGTTCCAATTCCGTCTTGGCATAACCATCCTTGGCCGAGCAATAGATGAACGGAAAATCGAGCTGCTCGTCCGTGGCGTTGAGCGAAATGAACAGCTCGAACACCTGATCCAGCACCTTTTTCGGGTTGGCATTCTCGCGGTCAATCTTGTTGATGACCACAATCGGCTTGGCGCCGGCTTCCAGCGCCTTGCGGAGCACGAAGCGGGTTTGCGCCTGCGGGCCATCGGCGGCGTCCACCACCAGCAGCACGCCGTCAATCATATTCATGATGCGCTCGACCTCGCCGCCAAAATCGGCATGGCCGGGGGTGTCCACGATGTTGACGTGGTAAATCTTGTATTTGAACGCGGCATTTTTGGCGCGGATGGTGATGCCCTTTTCCTTTTCCAAATCCATGGAATCCATCAGGCGTTCGTCGGTGGATTCATGCTGGTTGGCGCGGAAGGTGCCGGACTGCTTGAGCAGGCAATCCACGAGCGTTGTCTTGCCGTGGTCCACGTGTGCGATGATGGCGATATTCCTAATGTGCTGCATAATTTTTCAAATCAATTGGATAGAATGCCTTTTTGAGGGGAAAGGTCAAGGCAAGTGTGAAGAAATTTAAGGCTGCCTGCTTTTATTTCAACGGCCAGCCGCCCTGTTCCTCAATCGCCTCATCAACTGCCGTCATTAGACGAATGGTTTCGCTCAAGGCAACGACGGTCTTTTGGTAGTGCTGAATGTCGTTATAGGCAAGCTTGCGATCTTTGCGGTCTTTGAGCCATTTCTCGCAGACTTGGTAGCCGCCGACATGAAATTCCCAGACCGCTTTCGGCACGCCGCCAAAGTATTGCTTGGCGTTAATCCAAACACGCCTGTCGGTGTCGGTGTATTGGACTTTCTCCACAATATCGTTCCCCTTCAGCGGGAAAGTCGTGCTGGAGGTGTTGAGTTTGGGCGATTCCATCAGGTGTAACGCAACCAATTCCGCGCCTTTGGCCACGAGCGAGCGGAACAATTTCAAATTACTGGTCAGCGGCAGGCGCGGGAAATCAATTTTCAAAAACTCCGCGTAACGCTCGCGATACCTGGGTGAATGAAAAACCGCGTAGGCATAATGGAACACATCTTCCGGCCCGACGGTCTTCTTCAAATCGCCTCGGTCAACGGGAAGCCATTTCAAGCCGAGCTTTTGCGTCAGGTCTTGGATGAACTTTGGATTTATATTGGCACGACGGACCGAATAACCCGCCGGCGGCTCGAACAAAGCCATGAGCATCGTGCCGCCGCCGCGCTTTCGAGATTCGCTTTCGTCTTCGTCGTAAAGATAAAGTGGGAAAACAAAATTCCCTTCCTTCATGGAAACTGTATGTAAAACGGAAAGGTCTCTTGTGCAAAATACATGGTCAAATCCGGCAAATGTTTCAACTCGGCGGACAGAAATAAGAGAAAGATTTGGTTTGAGCATATGACGCATCAGTGGATAACGATGATCGCCTCGCTCAATCATAATCTTGTCATAAAATAAATATCTTGTGTCAAAAGGCCGGAAGAGAACCGGCTTGACGGTCTTGCCGACGTTTGGACTTAACTCTGACTTGGCTGAACGAAAATCCCAATGCGGACTCTCACGGATGCCATATTTGGCAATGGCTTCATCAGCCGATAGGTTGAGTATGTCCGTAAATTTCTCGACTAATGAATTACGGTCGAAATCCACAAGCAAATAGTCCTTGCGAGTTGCGATACCCCAACTATTCATCGGAAAAATGTCCGTAACTTGCCATGCCTTTTCATATTCTGCGCGATAATTGGTTGATTGCCGCACAAATAAATAATTCGGCGATTTTGGTTTCAGTTCCGCCCAAGCCGTATCGTTGACATCGCTTTCGGCAAGCCGTTTGTATTTAACCTCGCGCGCGCCTAAAAGGTCAGCATGAAAAACCCGGGCAAGTTTTTTGTTCCCCCTTTTTTTCACGCATAGAATTAGTGAGACGCCTTCAATGATGTCGAAAACATTTTTATCCTCACTGCCATCCGACGCGCTTTCCTTCTTGTTGGAATTCCCGTGCAAATCGTAGATGTAAATTTCATTGAAGCTCTGCATTAAACTTTGGCGCATACCGCGAAAGGTTGGGCTGAAAAGATAGCTATTGCTGGTGATAAAACCCATTATGCCTTCGCCAGTCTTATCAATGCGCCATTGAGCAAAACGAATGAACTTTACATAGTCATTTTGCAGCCACTTCGGATTGCGTTCACCGAGCCAGGCACCATCCACAACATAATAATCCTGTATCAAATGGCCTATGAATGTCGGGACTTCCACCACGCCGTCACTCGTCGCCTTCCTTTTGATTTCCGTGACACGCCCTTGTTCCAAGCCAAAATCGCCGACGTATTGCTGCCCTTTGGTCACTTTGACTTCAACCCAACTGCGATTGGCGGAATGGCCGGAATACGGTGGATTGCCGAGCACGACCATGATTGGCTCGTCTTGTTTTATTTTGGCGGCGGCGTTGGCTTCATCGGCAATCCAGCCAGTGATTAGTTGTTCACTTTTCTTGGCCGCCTCTTCCAGTGTGTTCGTGAGATACACTCCAAGCCGCTGGTCAGAGCCAAACTGGTAGCCCGTTTGCTGCAACTGCATTCCGAGTTTGAGATGGGCGATGGCGTAAGGCGCAATCAGCAGTTCAAAACCAAAAACGCGGTTGAGCAAATGCTTTTCCACATAGCCGTCCCATGCGCCTTTTTGTTTCGCAAACTTCTGGTGAATCTGTTCGATGACAAAATACAGAAACGTGGCCGTGCCGGTCGCGGGGTCAAGAATCAGTGTGTTTTCATCCGCCAGCCCTTTCGTGCGGTTGAATCTCGTTTTCAACAAGTGATCAACTGAACGCACGATGTAACTGACCACCGGTTCCGGCGTGTAATAAACGCCGCGCACTTCGCGCATCTTCGGATCGTAGGCGGCAAGAAATGTTTCGTAAAAATGCACCACCGGGTCTGACTTGCCCTGGCCCTGGCCGAAATCCTTCAGCACCGCCGGCATATCCGCGTGATTGAGCAGCGCCACGATGTCTTCCATCACCCACGCAATTGAATCGGGAAGTTTCGGCCCGGTAATTTCGTAAAACAGTTGCTGCAAAAACGGATTTGTTTTGGGAATGGCCCGCGCGGCGGAATTGCGCGTGAAATCCTCTTTCTCCGGTGTGTGGACACGGGCGGCAAACAAGCCATACACCAGCGTTTGCGCAAACATATCCGAAAACGTTTTTTCGTCGAGGTCGGGAATGAGTGTTCCTTGAAAAGCCCGCAACCACTGATGCAGCCAGCCGCTATCGGCTTCCTGTTGAAGCGCCACGATGGTCTGCTGCTGCATGGTGCGGGCGTAGCCAGCCATACTGTCCGCCAGTTGCTCCGCCGTGCCGACAGTCAACGCCGGACAACGGATAAAACTTTCCAGCAGATCGTCGAGTTCTTTTTCGCCATCGGGCAGCGGCTTGATTTTATCTTTGCCAACCATCTCGGCAATTCGCACCACGCGCCGACGTTCACCATGCGTAAACCAGTGGAATTCGAGATAGTCGGTAAGAATCCAGTTCGGCAGCGCGGAATAGCGGATGAATTGCCCGCCGCTTGAGCCTTTGCCCTGTTCCATTTCACCAAGGTCAGTGCCGATGTCCTTCGTCTCGACATTTCCAAGTGGAATCCGCCCGCGCGAAACTTTGAAATCAGGAGCGCCGATAAGCGGGATATGCTTTGGCTCGTTGGTGGCGATAATTGCTTTGCCGACCGACTGGAACAATGCCTGAAGCGCGGCGCGGTGCGTGTGCTCGGTCGCGTCGCCGCGCGCAAGGCTCTTTTGAATCTCAGCAATATATGTTGCAAAGGCTGATGGCATTTTAAGCGCACAGTTGAACTGATTTGTCAGAACGCAATGCAATCATATCAGTCAGCAACATTTGAACCCACTTTTCCAACCTTTCCCAAGGCTTTGATGCGAATGATTCAGACATACACGACATCCGGCAAATTTCCTGGCGAGAATGAACGTGCATTTCGTTCCAATGCATTTTGAGCGCGGGACGATGTGTGTGCTCGGTCGCATCACCATGTGCGAGATTCTTTTTGATTTCGTCGAGATACGCCCCGGAAGGTGTCATGGCGACAAAGTTTGCGTGGAAAATTCATCAGCGTCAATTCCTTCGTTTCGGCGCGACAA
>CAWHLR010000036.1:0-146226 GCA_963830235.1 uncultured Verrucomicrobiae bacterium | reverse complement strand
CCGCAATAAATGTCGTTGTGTATAACGCTCCTCCTAAAATGCCAGACTGCAAAACGCCTCCACCACGTTCACCTGGCCGCCGGGCCAGTAGTGGTTGCGCGGAAAATAAAACGTCCGGAGTCGCACGGTGATAGTTCAATTCCGTCGGCTGCTGGGGCTGGTTGGGATCGTAGGCGGTGAACCGCAGGCCGGTTTCCATTTCCGCCAGGTCATAAAGCACGATGCCGTGGTTGATGGTCAGTTGCGGAAAACGGAAGATATGCGCGATGACCGCCCGTCGCACCCAGGCAGCGAACGGGTGAGTTGCGCCGCCATGTTTTCCTGATGCCGGCGTGAAATGGGCAGGATCATCCGCCGGTGGCTGCGCAAAACGTAGGACTGCCACGCGTCGCCGCATTCCGCCTTCAAGAGCGCCGCCTGTGCCCGGCTGAACGAGCGCAGGCCGTCATAGCCGGGAATCACCAGTTTATCGGCGTCCACGCTGGGCCGGCGCGGACTGCGGGAAACGACTCCGCGAATCAGCCTGCGATAAGTTCGCTCATCGGTTGCCGCCAGGGCCGGCTTCAAAAACGGGCCGTAATTTAAAAAAAGCTTCCGCGCCGAGCACACCATGACAAAACAACGGTGGGCATAAGTCGGAGCCGGGTCATTGCGGAAGGTGGTGACGTAGCCCGTCGCCGGGTCGCGGCGGTATTCCCAGACCAGCTCATTGGCAAAGGCAAAGGTGTCCCGCTCGAACTGGAACGAGCAGGCGGATGGTGTGGCAGCGACTTCATTGAGCGCGAACTTAGTGCACTTACACTCTCCCGGCAGGTGGCAAGCTTTTCTTAACCGGCATAGCACAGTCAGGCTTCACGCAACCGCCATGACCTTGACCTCACGTTCCAACCGCTTGCCCAGGCGTTCCTCTTCCACCTCCAGATCGTAATGCGCCTGCAGGTTTAGCCAGAATTGCCCGGACATCTTGAAGTAACGGCCCAACCGTAATGCCGTGTCCGCAGTGATGGCGCGTTCGCCCTTGACGATCTCATTGATGCGGCGCGGCGGCACCCCGATGTCCATCGCCAGCCGGTATCGGCTCAAGCCCATCGGCTTGAGAAAATCCTCATCGAAAATCTCCCCGGGCGTGATATTTGCCAGTAATTTGCTTTTCATGATCGTTCAATGATAATCAACAATTTCAACTTCATGCGCGGCGGAGCCTTCCCAACGAAAGCAGATGCGCCATTGATCGTTCACCCGGATGCTGTGCTGCCCGGCGCGCCTGCCCTTCAACCCTTCGAGCCGGTTGCCGGGTGGCACCGCCATTTCCCGCAACGCCGTGGCGGCCTGCAATTGCAGGAGCTTGCGCCGGGCCGTCCGCTGGATGTCCGCCGGCAACCGCCGCGACACCTGCCCGCGAAAAATCATTTCCGTCTCCGCGCACGCAAAGCTTTCGATCATTGCGCATACCACCTTAACGCACGGCGTTAATAACGTCAAGCGTTCTCAACCCAAAAGAGCCCTGAACACCGGTTCCAGCCAAGTTGGAAGCAGCGAGGGCCCGGTTCAGCCGCAGAAATCATGCTTGGACAAAAGCCGGCCTTGGGTTACCAAAAGGCGATGCTTTACGAACGCTGGCGCAAAGTCGCACAGGAGCGCGGGAACAACCTTGCGCTGCGCGAGCTTGCTTCGGGCCGGCAATGGACTTTCGCCGAACTGGCGCGCGCCGCGGAAAACTTTTCCGTCCGGCCAGATGCAATCGTTTATCCGCAGGGACACACCGCTGAATTTGTGCTGACCGTGCTCCGCGCGTGGCAGTCGCATTCCATTGTTTGTCCGCTGGAACCGGACCAGTCGCCGCCGGCGGTTCCGCTTCCGCCCGCGCCGTGTGTTCACCTCAAAACCACTTCCGCCACCGCCGGCACGCCGCGCGTGGTGGCGTTCACCGCGGAACAACTGGCCGCCGATGCCGCGAATATCGTCGCCACAATGGGATTGCGTTCCGGACTGGCCCAATCTCGCCGTCATTTCGCAGGCTCATTCCTACGGTTTTTCGAACCTGGTGTTGCCGCTCCTGCTGCATGGCATTCCCCTGATCATTGCTCCGTCGCCGTTGCCGGAGGCCATCCGCCGCGCGGCTGAAGCTGAACCCGCCCTCACCTTGCCCGCTGTTCCCGCGTTGTGGCGGGCGTGGCACGAGGCGGGAGCCATTCCGCGCAATGTCCGTCTCGCGATTTCGGCGGGCGCGCCGCTGCCGGCGAATTTGGAGCAGGCGGTCTTCCAGGCGAGCGGCCTGAAGATTCACAACTTTTACGGCTCGTCCGAATGCGGCGGCATCGCTTACGACGCCGGCAACGCGCCGCGCACGGACGATGCGTGTGTGGGCGCACCCATGCGCAACGTGGCACTGACGGTCAACGAGGACGGCTGTCTGGAAGTGCGCAGCCGGGCCGTGGGCGAGACGTACTGGCCGGAAGCGTCGCCCGCGCTGGCCGCGGGATGCTTTCAAACGAGCGATCTCGCGGAGCTGGATTCATGGACTGGTCCATCTGCGCGGACGCTTGAATGACCAGATCAATGTGGCGGGAAGGAAAGTTTCACCGGCCCACATCGAAGCGGCGTTGCGACTGCACAAGTCCGTCGCGGAGTGTCTCGTCTTCGGCGTGCCGAGCAGCGATGCGGATCGGGGTGAAAACATCGTGGCGTGTGTTGTTTCCAAAAAAACCGTCACGTCAGAGGAACTGAAACAATCGCTGCTCGCCCGGCTGCCGGCCTGGCAGGTGCCGCGCGAGTGGTGGTTCGTCGCTGCCCTGAGTCCGGGCCGGCGCGGCAAAATTTCACGCGTGGAATGGCGGAAGAAATTTCTCGAACGCCGACAAGGTGACGCCTCCCGTTGACCTGCGCGCGAAGATTGCGTCACTGGCGCAATGGCTCGACCACTGTGATCCCGGGGTCCAGCTTCGCATCAAAGATGTCATCGCTGAGCACCGGATTCAGCACGACGTTGGTGAAGTCGTTTCTCATGCTGGAGCCGTCGGCGAATTTCATTTCCGTGGCGGCGAGCGAAAAATCGTTCGTGCGAACCGTGATGCCGATTTCCGCCATCATCTGGCGGGCCATCGCATTCCTGGGCTGCAATCTCAATTCCCAGTTTGCGTTGGTTTGAGTGACGGACAGTACGCGGAAGTGCGATTCGAGGTCCGCCTGGCTGCGCGGGAAGCTCGCCTCCAGCAGCGCCAGCGCGTCGCGCCACGATCCGGGCTGATTGCCGGTGAGCGGATATTTCTCGGCGCGCTTCAGCCGGGGATAAATAAGGTATAACGTGTCGGGCTGGCGCAACGCGATGGTTTGCGCGGGCTGGCCGATTTCCCAGCGGAAGCGGTTGGGGATGACCACCCAGACCTTGCCCGTGGACACCAGCGGATGCGTGAGCACCTTGAGCGTCCGCGTTTGAATAACGTCCGCGGTAAAGCTGTGGAGATTGGTCTGCGCGGAAAACCAGGCGGCGGGGACGAGAGCCGGCCCGGCCGCGCGGGCAACCATCGCCGCCAAACATAACGCAGCAATGGTACAAGCGGCGAGGATGGAATGACTAATTCCTAAACCATAATGACTAAGGAATGACGAAGCACGAATGATAAAATGATTTCCAACATCCGCGCGGTCATCTGGTATTTGAGCATTAGTGCTTTGGTATTCTTTAGTCATCAGGATTTAGGGCTTAGGGTTTTTAGCAGGCCAAATGGGAACGAAGTGATACCATTGGTCCAGATGCTGGCGAATCTCCGGCTCGAATGCACGCAGGATTTTCCCGGTGAGTTCCCGGCGCGCTTCACGCGTGCCCAGCGCCCGGCGGTCGTAAGTGATTTCCGGGAGGACGCGCGCGGTGTAGCCGGAGCCGGAGCGTGTGAGCGTGACGCCCAACAGGGCGCAGCCCGAAGCCCGCGCCAGTTCGGCGGCGGCGATGGATGCCTGAAAGGGTTGTCCGAAAAGTTCCACGGTCACGGCGCTGGGCGCGGGCGGACGGTCAATCAACATCGCGACGATGGCGCCCGACTGCAGCCGCTTGATGATTTCCACGAAGGCAAAACCGTCATTGCCCACCACGAGTGTCTCGATGCCCCACCGGGCGCGCGAGGCCATGCGAATTTGGGTGAGGGCGTCGTCGGGTTCGGCCTGGGTGAGGGCCAGCAGCTTGTAGCCGTGATGAGCCAGCAGCGGTCCGCCGAGTTCCCAATTGCCGAGGTGCGGCGTGATCAGCAACACGCCCTGTCCCCGCGCCTTGACGGCCTCGAAGTGGTCCCAATCCTTTTGCTCATTCAACCAGCTTTGCTTCAGTACGCCGCTCTCGTAGCGCCATACGTCCGCCATTTTCAAAGCGAATTGGCGAAAGAGCCGGTGCGCGGTGCGGCGTGCCGCCGCCGGGTCGCCAGGAAATGCCGGCAACAGGTTTTGAAAGACCGCTTCCCGCCGCTCGCGGTGGAGCCGGTAGTAGCATTCCGCAATGAGCAGGCAGAACGCGTTGAAAACAAACGCGGGCAAAATCCGCGCGATGATCAACCCGAGCCGCCACAGGCCGGCGCGATAGAAGGATGAAGGCGTGGCGGGTGATGCGTGATGCGTGAAACGTGATCCGTGATTTCCCTCGTCACGATTTTCTGCTTCAGGCTTTGAACTTTGAACGCCTGCTCGCGCGCCAGCGGAGTTGAACTTTGAACTCACCCACAGCCACCAGACGGGCAGGAGGAAAATTGCGATCAGCATGTTGGCAGCGATTCCCACCGCGCACACTTTGCCCAGGCTGGCCATGCCGGCGTTGCCGGACCACGCGAGCGAACCAAACCCGGTGATGGCCGTTCCGCCGCACAGCAACAGCGCGCGGCCCACCGAACGCCGCACCATCTGCGTGTCGCCGCCGTGCCGGCGCAGGGCCAGTTGAATGAAGATGCCGTAGTCCACGCCGGTGCCTAGCACCAGCGGCAGCGCCATCAGATTCAGTAAATTCCAAGACCAGCCGGCCAGGGCCATCGTCGTCAGCAGACAGAGTCCGCTCAACAGCAGCACCGCCACGCCCAGCAGCACTTCGGTGACGCGCCGAAACGCCAGCCACAGCGAAAGCAGCACCAGCCCGACCATCGGGACCACGAGCAGCCACAACCGGCCTTGCACGCGCTGAAGCGTTGTGGCGCCCAACAGTTCCCAGCCCGAAATCAAAATTCCGTCAGATGCCATTTGCGCCGACAAATCCGCCAGGGCCACCCCGGCGACACGATTGGTGGCCGGATAAACCAGACCCATCGCCAGCCACTCGTTGGGAGTGCGGGCGACAAATTGTTTGAGCACCCACCTGCTCATCGAGTTCGTCGGCCAGACAACGCCGGAACTGTCTCCCATGCGCGCCCAGGTGCGAACCAGTTCCTCGGTCAGGAACAGGGCGTTGGTTTCAAAGCCGGCGCGCACCGCTGTCTCGCGCAGCAACCGTCCCTGCGCGCCCAGCACACGGGCTGTCTCACGGTTGGCCGCCTGACATTCCGGGCGCGGCCACATGACGGTGGGCAGCATGTAGCCGCTGATGGTTTGGTTGGAAACCGCCCGCTTCAACAGCGCCTCCGCCTTGTTCAGCCGCTGATAAACCTGACCTTCGCCGCTGCCGCGCACGATGACCCAAATCGGGTCGCGCGGGATGCCCATGGACGCCGTGAGTTCATTCAGCGCCGTCTCCGCCTCGGCTTGTTGGGGACGCAAGGCGTTTGCGGTCCGATCCAACTTCGGCTGGCGGATGCTCAACACCGCACCGGTAAAAATCAGGACGAGGACCGTGCCCCAAAATGCGGCGCGCGAGCCTGATGAGCCGGTTGAATTTGCCGGTGCGGCGGAAGTCGCTTTCGGCGGCAGCAGAAACGTCCACCACGCCGGTTTGGGCAAATGGGCCGGCGCGATTCTTCGTCCCGGAAACAGCGGGGGCAGATACGCGATCACCATCACCAGCGCCGCCAGCGCCACGCCGATGGCCACCAGCGAACCGAGTTGCGCCAGGCCGGGCAGTCCGCCGAAATTCAGCACCAGAAACGCGCTGATCGTGGTGATGGCCGCCCACAGAATGCTCGGCGCAATGGCGCGCCGGATCTCCGGCACCGATAATTGCGGATGCGCCAGCGCTTCCTGGTAATGCACCACCGCGTAGTCCACCGCCAGTCCCAGCAGCACCGCCGCGAAACCCATGCTTACCACGCAAATCGGTCCCAGAATCAGGCCGCCCAGCGCAATCGTGGCGACAAGAATCAACGCCAGCAACGCCAGCAGCCACAACACCGGCAGCCAGCGCCGGTGCATCAGCCAGAACAGCAGCGCGATGATGATCGCCGTGGCGGTGACCGAACCGCTCAAGTCGCGCTGCATATTGCCGGCGATCTCCGTGACAAACGCCGGCCGCCCGGTGTACCGCACCACCACCCCGGCCCAATCCGCTTGATTGGTGCGAACGCTTGCCGCCGCGTCCCGCACGGATTTCAACCAGCTTGCGCACTCGCGGTAACTGCCAAGTTCGGTTCGCGCTTGGACGTAAATCAGCCGGAAGGTTCCGTCCGCCGAGGCAAACGCGCGCTGACCCTGTTCCGCGGAAAGCCCGCTGAAACCGGCCAGCGAGGGAACGCTGAGCAGGTCGTAGGGATCGAACGCGCGCCGGGCAATGTCCATCGGCGAGAGCGATGTGGCGAGCACTTCGCGCGTCTCGGCCAGGACCGACTGGAGATGCTCAGGCGCGAGCCGGTTGGTCAGCGTGCCAAAGGATTCCGGCGGCTGGTTGAACCACAGACACGCCACGATTTCCGCCGCCTGTTCGGGATGCTCCATCCACGGCGCCTGCCACGACACGCCCGTGATAAGATTGGTTTCCTGTCGCAAGCGCCTGGCCAGCGCGCCCGCCAGCCGTTCCGCCTGCTCGCCGTCGGGAGCGCGCAGGGTGATGATGAGTTCCCGGGCGTTGGCGAAGTGTGCCTGGTAAAGTTTCAAGCCCTGCACCGTCGGCTGGTCCGTCGGCAGCAGATTCAAAATCTCCGGGTCAAACCGCAGCCGGCTCAACCCCAGGCCGAGGAGCACGAGCAACAAACCCCACCATGCGAACCGCCAGCGGGATTTCATGGCTCGAGATACCCTTCCACGCTTTCGCCCCGGCGCGGGTTTTCCAGCCGCCAGCCGTTGTTGGGACGCGATTCAAAATGCCACGGCGGCGCCACTGGCTTTCCGGTCAAGGCCAGCATCACATGCAGCCACGTCAGCCGCGCGGGAGGCTGGCCACCGCCGCTGAAATGAAGGTTCTGCGGCGGAAATTCAATCTCCCAGCGCGTGACACTCATTTTCGCCCGAACAAACGGGAACGGCGTTTTGGTGAATTCCACCAGACATCGGCCATCCGCATTCCGCGCAAAAGTGATTTCTCCAGCCAGCTCGGGTTTGTTTTTCCCGAGTTTCCAGACGGCCTGGCCTTGCTGGGCCCGCCAGCCCGGTTCGGACAGGTCAACGGTCGGGAAGGGTGCGATGGAACGGCAGGACGCGCAAAACTGCAACAGCAGGAGCAGCCCTGCCAAGGCAAGGACACCGGAAACCCCATTTTTCCGGATTCGCGGATTCAATTCGGTCTGCCGTTTCAAACGTTCGCTCTGGCTTGCTGGGTTTCAGATTCCATTGCCTTCACCGGTGCGAGATGACGCGATGACACTCGCTGCCATCATCGGTAAGCCGGGCACAGGCGGCTGGGAACAGGTCATGGTGGTCGCGCGGGCGCAGGGACAATTCCATGAGCGGCATCGTGTAATAATTCCGCGCGGCCCGCCAGTAAAACTTCAACGCTTCCTGATTTGCGATTGGGCATGTTTTCGGGCGCATCGCCCGGCAACCGCCTTTGTGAGTCAATTCGGTTAATTCGCCGCCTTGACACAAGGCGTTTCATTGATATTCTCCCGCGCTCCGTTGGACGGAGTTTTTGACGCGGAACCAGCAACCATTGAATTTATGAAACGCCAGTATCAACCATCGAAAATCCGCCGCAAACGGCAGCACGGATTTCTCAACCGCAATTCGAGCAAGAGCGGCAAGGCCACGCTTGCCAATCGCCGCCGCGTGGGCCGCAAACGCCTGACGCCGGTTTAACTCGCGCGCTCATGCCCGCCGAAACACCGAAACGCCTGCGGCTGAGCCGCGCCACGCGCCTCGGACAAAACCGCGATTTCATGCGTGTGCGGCAGCAGGGCGAGCGTCTGGCGCTCGGCTGTCTCATCGCCAACTGGCACCGCCTGCCGGACGGCGCGCCGCCGCAATTGGGCGTCGTCACGAGCCGCAAAATCGGCAATGCGGTCGCCCGCAGCCGCGCGCGGCGTTTGCTCCGCGAAAGTTTCCGGCAGCATCAGCATGAGCTGTCCCAGCCGGTGGAACTGGTGCTGGTCGCGCGCAATTCCATCGCCGGACGAGGGTTCGCCGGGGTGGAAAAGGATTTTCTGGCGGTGCTGCGGCGGGCGAATTTGCTAAAATGACTAATTCCTAAATCCGAATGACTAAAGAATCTCCAATGACGAATGCTGAAACCTCCCCGCAGGTGGCGGTTTCCAATTGGTCATTGGCGCTTCGTCATTCTTTAGTCATTAGTGCTTCGTCATTAGTCATTCTTGGTTTGCTCCTTGCCATCCGCGCGTATCGCCTGACGATTTCGCCGGCTCAGGCATTTTTGTTTGGCCCCGCCGGCGGCTGCCGTTTCACGCCGACCTGCTCGCAATACGCGATGGACGCAATCCGCGAACACGGCGCGCTGGCTGGCGGCTGGCTGGCGGCGAAGCGGATTGGCCATTGTCATCCGTGGGGCCGCTGCGGGCATGATCCGGTGCCTGGGAAGGAGTTGGGAATTTAATTTCTATGGACCGCACCGGCATCATTGTTGTCACGATCTGCGTCATCCTGCTCGGCTTCTGGTTTGTCGATCAGCAAAAGCATGCGCAGCAGCAGGCGCGCTATGCCGCGACCAATCAGGCGGCCCGGGCACAAAGCCTGTTGGCGGCCACCAATGCCAACACGGTTTCCCCAACGCCAAATGTGACCGCCACGGCGCAGCTCCCGGTTTTTGACGCCAACACGCCGGAAGATTTGCTGGCCGTCACCAATGCCCACGTGCGTTACACGTTCACTCCGCGCGGCGGCGGGTTGAAATCGGTCGAGTTGCTGGATTATCCCGAAACCGTCTCGGCCCGCTGGAAAAAGAAGGTGTCGAAGTCGAACGACGGCGTGGCGACGCTGAACCAGCGCGCGCCGCTGCCGGTGCTGGCCATTTTGGGCGATGCCAGCCTGGTCGGCGATGGCAATTTCACCCTGACCCGGACCGCCGACGGCGTGCGCGCCGAAAAATCGTTCGCCAACGGCCTGCGCATCTCGAAGGAATTCCAGTTCAGCTCGAATTATCTCGTGAAGGCGGATGTGCGGCTGGAAAACGTCTCGGGCCAGCCGCTCGCATTGCCCGCGCAGGAATGGGTCGTCGGCACGGCAACGCCGATGGGGCCGGACGACAACGGCATGAGCGTGGGCGCGTTGTGGTGCAATGGCACGAATGCCGTTGATCGCAGCTCATCGTATTTTAGCACCAACACCACGGTGCTGTTTTTCTTCCCCAGAACTCCAAAAACCGAATACCTGGCCGGTTCGAGCAATGTGGTTTGGGCGGCGGCGCACAACCAGTTTTTCGCGCTGATGGCGATGCCGAAGGAACCGGCCGCGCAAATCATTGCCCGCCCGGTGACCTTGCCGACGGACCCGAATGTCGAGCCGGTGCCGGATGCGCCGCCGCTCAAGGGGATTCAGAGCGCGTTCATTTATCCCGCCATATCTCTGGCTCCCCATGAGGCAGTCGAACATCAGGTCATCATTTTCGCCGGGCCGAAGGAATACCGGCTGCTGGCGCGCATCGGGGAGCAGTTTCAAAACCAGGCCGATCTGGTGATGCAATTCGGGAAGATTTCGGGATTTTTTGCCAAGGGACTGTTGCTGGCGATGAACTGGCTGCACGACGTAACCAGCGCCGGCTACGGGCTGGCGATTGTATTGATAACGGTGATCATCAAGATCTTGTTCTGGCCGTTGACGGCGGCGAGCACGCGTTCGATGAAACGAATGCAGGCGCTCGCGCCGGAAATGCAGGCGCTCAAGGAAAAATACAAGGACGACATGCAAAAGTTCACCCAGAAGCAATGGGAACTTTACCGCAAGCACAAGGTCAGCCCGGTGAGCGGCTGCCTGCCGATGGCCATTCAAATGCCCGTGTTCTTTGGTTTTTTCACGATGATCCGGAGCGCGATCGAGTTGCGCGGCGCGCATTTCCTGTGGATTGCGGACCTGTCGAAGCCGGACACGCTGTTCATGATTCCTGGCACCCACTTTCCGTTCAACCTGCTGCCGCTGCTGATGGGCGCCTCAATGTTGTGGCAATCGCACCTGCAGCCGCCGTCGCCGGGCATGGACCCCGCCCAGGCGAAGATGATGCGCTACATGCCGTTGATGTTTCTGGTGTTTCTTTACACCTACTCATCCGGACTGGCATTGTATTGGACGGTCAACAACCTGCTGACCATTGTGCAAACGAAGCTGACGAAAATGAACCAGCCACCGGCCGCCACGGCCGCCGTTTCAGTGTTGACGCCGGTGTCAAAAAAGAAGAAATAAGGCCGGACGACACCGTTTACTTTCAACTCTCAACCTTCAACCTTCAACCATCCCATGCCCGCTCAACCGAAAGAAACTCTGGAGAAAATGCTCGCGTCCCTCGGCTTTCCGGCGACCGTCGAGGAACATCAACTGGAGGAAGGCGTCTTGCTCGACGTGAAGACCGACGACGCCGGCCGGCTGATTGGCCGCCAGGGACAGACGCTTTCCGATTTGCAATACATCACCAACCGCATTCTTTTTCAGCAGGACGCCAACACGCCGAAAATCATGGTGGATGTGGGCGGCTATCGCGCCCAGGCGCGCGAGGTGCTGGTGAAAAAAGCCAAAGACGCCGCGGAAAAAGTGCGGCGCTGGGGCGACGCGGTGGAATTGGAACCGATGACGGCGTTCGACCGGCGGGTGGTGCATCAGGCGCTCAAGGACGATCCCGACGTGGAAACCCACAGCGTCGAGGTGGAAGGCACGGACAAAAAAGCCATCCTGCTCCGGCCCAGGCACTGACACCCTGCCTTGAGGAGACGGGGGCATGCGACCGTCATAAACATCCTGTCTGTAGCAGCCGACGTGAGTCGGCTCACTTTTTTGGGATTGTATCAGATTGGAGCGGACTCATGTCCGCTGCCACAAGTTTTGAGAAGGAACTCCGCCGCCACCCTTTGGAACAAAAAAGAGCGCGAACCACCTGTCCGCGCTCCAGATCAATTTGGGACTCGTGTGACTTGTCCCGCTTGGTTATTGGTCAACGATGGTCAGCTTATACGCCGGCGAAATAAGCGCTGTTGGCCTTGGGCTTCGTGCCCATGTTGTTGTATTTGTAGTCGAACTTGAAACGATATTCGACGGAATTGGCTCCCTGCGGCACCGGCACAAAACCTTCCCAGCGGTTTTGCATCAGCGCCACGGGACGCAGGGGATACAATTCGCCGTTGACGAGGACGTAGGGTTGAATGCTGTCCCAGCGCAGCGATTGCTGCTGGGAATTAAAGGCGACTTCAACCGGGTAGAGGTTGTTGGGATTGCGCGGCTGTTGCAACGGCGTCAACCGCGTGAACGTCGCGGCGCAACCGGTCAGCAACAGCACCGAGAGAACGGGCAGAATTTTTTTCCACATAGTGGGGATAGCCTTACCGCAAAGGCGCCGGCTTGTAAAGTTTGATTTCAACGCTTGAATCCGGGCTCATTTCCGGTTACCGGTTCTGCGGTTTATGAACTCCCCGAACCACACCGCGCCGGCTTCGACCAATTATCGCTGGGTCATTTGCGCGCTGCTCTTCTTCGCCACCACCTTCAACTATCTGGACCGGCAGGTCATCAGCTACCTGAAGGAATTTTTTTGCACACCGGCGGACCAGGGAGGATTTGGGTGGTCCAATACCGACTTTGCAAATTTGACTTCCGCTTTCACGGCCTTCTACGCCGGAATGACCGTCCTGGCCGGCTGGATCATTGATCGAATCGGGACCAAGCTGGGCCTGGCCCTGTCGCTCATCATCTGGTCAGTTTTCGGCATGCTCAATGCCTTTGTCGGGCGGCTGGTGATGATGCACGTTTTGGTACGCAGCGCATTCGGCGTCGGTGAAGCTGGCAATTTCCCTGCGTCCATCAAGACGGTGGCCGAATGGTTTCCCAAGCGGGAACGGGCTTTGGCGACGGGCATCTTCAACAGCGGCTCGAACTTCGGCGCCATGATCGCCGCTCTTTTCGTTCCCTGGTGCTTGATCCGTTTCGGCGACCAGCAGGGATGGAAAATGGCCTTCATTTTCACCGGCGCGGCGGGTTTTCTCTGGCTGATTTTCTGGTTCTGGCTCTACGAACCGCCTTCCAAACAAAAGCGGCTCTCCCAGGCTGAATACGACTACATCCACATTGATGAGGAAGTCCAGGTCAGTGAAGCGGTTGCCGACCAGGCGAAAGTTACCTGGGGAAAACTCTTAGGCTATCGTCAGACTTGGGCCTTTTTCTTCGGCAAATTCATGACGGATGGCATCTGGTGGTTCTACCTGTTCTGGCTGCCGGACTATTTGAAAAAGCAGTTTGCCATGACGAAACACGAGGTCATGTTGCCGACGTTCATTGTCTACGGCGTCGCCATTGTGGGCAGTATTTACGGCGGCAGCATTCCCATGACCCTCATCAAAAAAGGGATGCCGGTTTACCGGGCGCGCATGACGGCGATGTTTCTCATTGCTATGGCGCCGCTGGCGGTGTTGACCACCCAATACTTTGGCAACGTCGGGCATTTCGGGAAAATGGCGTCCGTGCTGGCCGTGGGTGTGATCTGCATCGGATGCGCCGCGCATCAAGCCTGGTCGGCCAATCTGTTCACCACGGTGTCCGACATGTTTCCGAAGAAGGCCGTGGCCTCGGTCATCGGCATCGGCACTATGGCCGGCGGCATTGGCGGCGTGATTATCCAAAAGCTCGCGGGCCGGCTCACGGATGCGTTCCGGGAAACTCCGCAGACTGCCTACCTCATCATGTTCGTCATCTGCGCCCTGAGCTATCTGGCAGCGTGGAGCATCATGAAACTGCTGGTGCCCCGGCACAAACTGATCACCGATTTGTAAACACCGCGCCGCCGCTGAAAAACAAAAACGCGGACCGAAGCCCGCGCTGTTAATCTTTTGTAGCGTCGAGCCTGCGGCTCGATCCATCGGCGCCCAGCGCCGACACTACAAATTACACCGTGTAAGTGCTGGATGCCGTCGTGCCGCCGTGGCCGGTCCAGTTGGTGTGGAAAAACTGGCCACGCGGCTGGTCCACCCGTTCGTAGGTGTGCGCGCCGAAATAATCGCGCTGCGCCTGCAACAGGTTCGCCGGCAACCGTTCGGTCCGATAGCCGTCGTAAAACGCCAGCGCCGTGCTGAAAGCCGGCACCGGAATTCCCTTCTTTGCCGCCAGCGCCACCACGTTGCGCCAGGAACGCTGGCAGTCCTTGATCGCCTTCTTGAAAAACGGGTCGAGCAGCAGATTCGACAACTTCGGATTCTTGTCGAACGCCTTCTTGATCTCGCCGAGGAAGGCGCTGCGGATGATGCAGCCGCCGCGCCACATCAACGCGATGCCGCCGTTGTTCAGGTTCCATTTGTATTCCGCCGCCGCCGCGCGCATGAGCATATACCCCTGCGCATAGCTGACAATCTTCGACGCGTAAAGCGCCTGGCGGATGGCCTCGATGAATTTTTTCTGGTCGCCCTTGATGGCTGGCTTCGGGCCCTTCAATTTTTTGGCGGCGGCGACGCGTTCTTCCTTCATGGCCGAAACGCAACGCGCATAAACCGCCTCGGCAATCAGTGTGATCGGAATGCCCAGGTTTTGCGACGATTCCACCGTCCACTTGCCCGTGCCCTTCTGGCCGGCGGTGTCGAGGATCTTGTCCACGAGCGGCTGGCCATCGGTGTCCTTGAACGCCAGAATGTCGCGGGTGATTTCGATGAGATAGGAATTCAATTCGCCCTTGTTCCATTCCCCGAAAATTTCGCGCATCTGCTCCGGCGTCAGACCCAGGCCGGTTTTCATCAGGTTGTAGGCTTCGCCAATCAACTGCATGTCGCCGTATTCGATGCCGTTGTGGACCATTTTCACGTAATGGCCGGCGCCGCCTTCGCCCACCCAGTCGCAGCATGGCGCGCCGTCCACCTTCGCGGCGATGCCCTGAAAAATATCCTTCACGTGCGGCCATGCGGCGGGCGAACCGCCGGGCATGATGCTCGGCCCGCGTCGCGCGCCTTCCTCGCCGCCGCTCACGCCGGTGCCAATGTAAAGCAGCCCTTTGCTCTCGACGTATTTCACGCGCCGGATGGTGTCCTCAAAAAGCGAGTTGCCGCCGTCAATGATGATGTCGCCGGGTTCGAGGTGCGGCAGGAGATGTTCGATGAATTCATCCACCGCCTGGCCGGCCTTGACCATGAGCATCACGCGGCGCGGCTTTTTGAGTTGCGCCACCATTTCCTCGATGGAATGCGCGCCGATGACTTTCGTGCCTTTGGCTTCGTTGGCGAGAAAGTGGTCCACCTTCTCCACCGTCCGGTTGAAGGCCACGACGGTGAAGCCGTGGTCGTTCATGTTCAAAATGAGATTCTGGCCCATGACGGCCAGACCGATAAGTGCAATGTCAGCTTGTGGTTCCATAAATAATTTTCCTTTCGTTTCGAAAAATGACGGATTAAACCCCGCTGAACGCGGCGAAGCCGCCGTCCACGACCAGCTCCGTTCCGGTGATGAAGCCGCCCGCGTCCGACGCGAGCAGCAGCGCCGCGCCGACCAGTTCGTGCGCCTCGCCGAACCGTTTCATCGGCGTCTTGGCCATGATCGTTGCCACGCGTTCGGGGGTGAGCACCTTGCGGTTTTGTTCCGCCGGGAAAAATCCCGGCACCAGAACGTTCACGCGCACGCCCTTGGTCGCCCATTCGCGCGCGAGGTTTTTAGAAAGGTTGTGCACCGCGGCCTTCGACGCCGAGTAGGTGAACACGCGCGACAATGGCAGAAGGCCGGATGCCGAGCCGATGTTGATGATGCTGCCGGAACCGCGTTCGACCATGTGCCGGCCAAAAATCTGGCACGCCAGCATCAGCCCCTTCAAATTCACCGTGATGATTTTGTCGAATTCCTCCTCCGCGATGTCAAAAAACGGCGTCGGCGAATTCACTCCCGCGCCGTTGACCAGAATGTCCACGCGGCCAAACTTCGCGAGCACGTCCGCCAGAAGTTTTTGCAAACCGGTCTTGGAGGTCGTGTCGCAGGGAAAAAATTCGGCTTGGCCGCCGGCCTTGGTAATTGAGTCGAGCCGCTTCCGGGCTTTCGCCGCATCACGCCCGACGAGCGCCACCGCCGCGCCCGCTTTTGCAAAACCTTCGGCCATCGCGCCGCACAATTCGCCCGTGCCGCCGATGACCACGGCAACCCTGCCTTGCAAAGAAAATAATTCCGTTGGTGTTTTCATAAATCGCCTGTTCAGCCTTCAAACCGTCCGCGATGCGCCCACAATCCGAGCGCCGGGTTGGAGATATAGAAGATTTGGCCGCCATCATCCAATGTATTCCATCCGTCCTTGAGCCTGGCCGGATCGTAACGCCGCGTCATTTCCTTCAAATCGGCGTAACGGAAACCGGCGCCCTCGATTTCCTGACGCGTGAGCTGGCCGGGGCAATAAGTAATGTTGAACCGGCCTTCCGACGAGCCGTGAATCAAATGCGCCGCCGCGCTGAGATTATTTTGCAGCTCGGCGTTGGCCTTCACCGCCGCCAGCGTCGCCGACGTGCTGCGATAGCCGTACTTGCGGATCAACCGGTCAATTTCCTTGTCCTCACCGAACTCTTTCAGGCCGGGCGCAAGAATGATCAGGTCGCCGCCGTCCGCCATGGCCATGCGCGTGCGGTAAATGGCCTTGTTGCCCAGCCACGTGCTCTTGAATTCGGCGGGCTCCAGATAAACGACCACTTTCTTGAGCGGTTCGTCGAGCATCTCAAAATTGACCTTCAGCGAGAGCGCCGCCGCCTTGTCAAAGCCGGAAGCATCGTCGCTCACAAACAGGCCGCGCACGACCAGCCGGCCATCGTCGGCGCGTCCGACCACCGTCTGGACATAAACAACGGGCAGATGCTTCGTGAAATGTTCGGAGGCGTAATTGAGGATGCGCCGCACCGGCGTGTCCGCGCGTCCCATCATTTTCTCCATGCCGTAGGCCGCGCCGATGAAATGGCTCCGGTTGATGCCTTCCACGCCGCCGGCGCCGATGAAGAGGTTCTTGTTGTAGCCGGCCATGCCGACGACCTCGTGCGGAACGACCTGGCCCACGGACAGGATCAAATCGTGCTTGCCGGTCCAGATGAGATTGGCCAGTTGGGCCGGCCACGCGAAATCCGCCGCACCGCCGGAGACCTGCCGCACAAATTCCGCCGGCACCTCGCCAACGGTGGTAATGCCCGTGCGCCAGTTGTGGACGCGGAACAGTTCCGGCGGCACGCCGGCGAACATTTCGGCGATCTGTGCTGGCGTCACTGGCGTATGCGTGCCCAGCGCGGGCAGAACGTCCGTCAAGGCCGATCCGTAGAATTCATGGGCGAACTTTGTCAGCACGCCCGCCTGGGAATGGACGCGGGTGAAATCCGGCGGCACCACCAGCACCCGCCGGCGCGGGCCGAGGCGTTCGAGGGCCTGGAACAGCCCCGCGCGCAAGTCATCCGCTGACAGCGTGTCCCCGACCGAGCCGCGTTCAAAATAAAGCATAAACGTCTAGGCTTGTTTTACACCACGCGCCTCGGGTTTGGCAATGTTGGGGAATGATTTTGGTTGTAGCGTCGGCGCTGCGCGCCGATTCGTTCGAGCCACAGGCTCGACGCTACAGCGAATGATTTGGAGGTTTCTGCAAAACTGACGTAGCGGCTCCTCGGCAGAGAGCCGCAGCTTCATTTTCCAGAAAAATCAAACCCCGATGGTGAGGTTTGCAGCCTATTCAAGGATTAGGCAGCTTTGTAATTATTCACCGATCTCCCGACTGTGAAGTGCCGCTAACATAATTCCATCTGCCGTTCTTTTGTGCAAAGTGCAGCACATGGAAAATGGTCCGAGATGAGTCAATCCATCGGATGCTTGCGTCCGCTTGGTCTGCGTTAACTACGAGCGCACGGAGAGACAAAATAACCGCCGGCCGACCAGATTCACGCTCGGCAATCGAGCCACCGCTTCTGAATTCGAGGGCGTTCGTATCAGTAATCACCCGGAGCGGTATCCCGGCGAATCGCGCCATAAAATCTGAGGGTAGTGGCGAGCAAGTCGTGCCATAAGACAGACAATATACAAGATTTGTTCGCCAGCCCTGCTTCGGTGAGGTGTGCAGAAAGTCCCGGAAGACCGCCTCTGCTGGATCATAATTTGAGGCCAGAAGAACCTCATTTGTCGAAGCGTGCGCTGAGACACCCAAAATTACGAGAACTATGGCAAGAATCGTACGCATGGTATTTTCTAACAAACACTGACCACGTCCCACAAAACCGGGACCGCCGGTCCTTTTTCATGGATTTGACTTTGCGCCGGGCAAAAGGGTTTGTCCAGAACTAGCTGCGCTTTCTTTCTCGTCAAATGGGCCGCAAATGCTAAAGTGATTTTGATGCGCACAGCGATTTATCCCGGCAGTTTTGATCCAGTGACCAACGGCCACCTGGACGTGATTCAGCGCGCGGCCAAGTTATTCGACCGCGTCATCGTGGCCGTTGCTAAAAACGACGGCAAGCAGCCGCTGTTCACGCTCGACGAACGGTTCGCGCTCGTGAAAAAGGCCATGAAACATCTGCCGAACGTCGAAGCGGACGCGTTTGACGGCCTGCTGGTCGAATATGTCGTGAGCCGGAAAGCGCAGGCGATCGTGCGCGGACTGCGCGCGGTGTCGGATTTTGAGTTTGAGTTTCAGCTTGCCCTGATGAACCGCAAGCTGGACGAGCGCGTCGAAACGATTTTCATGATGCCCAAGGACACCTACACGTTTCTTAGCTCGCGCCTGGTGAAGGAAATTGCGCGGCTGGGCGGCGACGTGGGCGCGTTTGTGCCCGCGCACGTGCAGAAGGCCCTGACGAGGAAATTTGCCGGGACGAAAAGGAGCTGAGTCATGCCGCTGGTCGTCAATCTGCGCCATTTGGAGGAGCACGACGTGGTTTTGCGCGGCGAATTGCCGGTGGCCGAACTGGACCTGGACACGCACGACGAAATGGTTCGCGTCACGCGCCCGTTGCGGCATGAGATTGAGGTTCAACTGCTGGATGACAGCCTGTTGCTGCGCGGCTCTTTGCGGCTGCCGCTGGAGTGCCAGTGCGTCCGCTGTTTGAAACCGTTCGAGCGCGAGCTGGAATTGAATCCCTGGACCTGCCTGTTGCCGCTGGAAGGCGAGGACCGGGTGCCGGTCGCCAATGATTGCGCGGACTTGACGCCGTATGTGCGGGAAGATATGCTGCTGGAACTTCCGCAACATCCGTTGTGCAAACCGGACTGTCGTGGATTGGAAAAAACAACAACCGGCCAGGCCCAAAACACCGGCGGCGAGGATGAAGCGGTTTCATCCGTGTGGGCTGAGTTAGACAAGTTAAAATTGTAATTTTGAATTTATGGGTGTTCCAAAACGCAAACCGTCCCACAGCCGGCAGCGCATGCGCCGCGCTTACAACAGTGTGCTGAAGCTGCCGCAGATGAGCACGTGCCCGCAATGCGCCGCGCCGTATGTGCCGCACCGGGTTTGCCCGGCTTGCGGCTATTACAAAGGCCGCCAGGTGTTGACAATCACGGCGGGCACCTGATCCTGTGCCGGATCGCGGAAATTCCGCGTTATTTCATCTATGCGACTGGCAGTAGATGTCATGGGCGGTGACCACGGGTGTACGGTCGTCGTTGAAGGCGTCCGGCGCGCGCTGGAAGCCGACCAAAAAATCACCACCCTTTTCCTGGTCGGCGATCAGGCGGAAATCGAGTCCGCGCTGGTCACAACCGGCTGCCACGATCTGCGCGTTCAAATCGTTCATGCTAGCGAAGTCGTGACGATGGACGACCGGCCCGTCACCGCGCTGCGCAAAAAGCGCGACAGTTCCATCGGCCGCGGCGCCGAACTCGTCCACGACGGCCTGGCCGACGCGGTCATTTCCCTCGGCAACACCGGCGGCATTTTTGCGTCGGCCACCTTCAAGCTGGGCCGCATTTCCGGCGTGGATCGCGGCTGCATCGCCACGATCATTCCGCGGCAGGAAAACGAATTTGTGCTCCTCGATGCCGGTGCCAACATCGAATGCAAACCCATGCACCTCGCCCAGTTTGCCGTGATGGGGAGCGTTTATTCGCGTGAAGTGCTGGGATACAAGAAACCCCGCGTGGGCATTCTCAGCATCGGCACGGAAGATTCCAAAGGCAACGAATTGACGCTCGAAGCCTTCAAACTGTGCAAGCAACTGGACTTGAATTTCATCGGCAACATCGAAGGGCATGATTTGTTCAAGGATCACGTGGACGTGGTCGTGTGCGACGGCTTTGTCGGCAACATCGTTTTGAAGACGGCTGAAAGCCTGGCCGTGGCGATGTTTTCGATGCTCAAACGCGAACTGGTGCGCAATCCCAAGCGGCAAATCGGCGCCTATCTCGCGAAAAACGCCTTTCAAGCCATCCGCCGGCGCATGGATCCGGAGGTCTATGGCGGCGCGCCGCTGCTCGGTTTCAACGGCATGGTGTTCAAGGCGCATGGTTCGGCGCGCGAACGCGCCATTGCCAGCGCGCTGCGCGTGACGACGGATGCCGTCAAGCATCACGTCAACGAAATCATCGCCCGCGAAATTGCGAGCGCCAATGAAAAGCTGGCCGCCGCAGGAGTTTCCGTTCCCGCTTCCGCATGAGTACCAAGTTCAAAAACCCGCGCGCCCGGTATAATTTTCAAGGCCGCACCTGTTCCATCACCGGCGTCGGCTCGTATGTGCCGGCAAAAATTCTGACCAATGCCGATTTGGAAAAAATGGTGGACACGTCGGACGAATGGATCATCTCGCGCACCGGCATCAAAACGCGGCGGCAGGCGGCCAAAGATGAATTCACCTCGGACCTGGCGGCGCACGCGGCGCAGCGGGCGATGAAAAAGGCCGGCGTCACGGCCGACCAGATTGACCTCATCATTGTCGCCACCATCACGCCGGACATGCCGTTTCCGGCGACGGCGTGCATCGTCCAGCAAAAAATCGGCGCGCCCCGGGCGGCGGCGTTTGATCTGGAGGCGGCGTGCTCCGGTTTCATTTATGGCCTGGAGGTCGGGCAACAGTTCATCATGTCGCGCACCTACGACACCGTGCTGGTCATCGGCGCGGAAAAACTTTCCTCGATTGTGGACTGGAAGGACCGCAACACCTGCGTGCTGTTCGGGGACGGCGCGGGCGCGGCGGTTTTGCAGAGCCGTCCCAATTCGCACGGTCTTTTGACGGCGGTCATGGGCGCGGACGGGTCGAAAGGCAATTTGATTCACATGCCGGCCGGCGGCAGCCGTTGTCCGGCCTCGGTGGATTCGGTCAACGCGCGCCTGCATTTCCTGCGCATGGAAGGCAAGGAAACCTTCAAGAACGCGGTGCAGGCGATGCTCACCGCGGCGCGGGAGGCGCTGAGCCGCTGCGAGCTCGACATAACGAAAATCAAGTGCGTCATACCCCACCAGGCGAACCAGCGGATCATTGACGCGGTGGGCGAACGGCTGGGCGCCACGCCGGAACAATTGTTCATCAATCTGGACCGCTACGGCAACACATCGGCGGCCTCGGTGGCCATTGCCCTGGATGAAGCCGTATCCTCCGGCAAGATACAACGGGGCGATTTGATTCTGCTCATCGTTTTTGGCGCCGGTCTGACCTGGGGCGCGGCGGTCATCGAATGGTAAAATCTTATTCATGGCATTTTTATTGATAATTTGACGATTCATCGGAGCGTGCTAGTTTAATTAGGTTCTATGAGCGCCAAAAAATTTGAGAGTGCTGATTCGTTTCAACAACCAATCACCGTGGAAGGGCGGCAGTCCCGCTTGGAGCTTTCCGCCGAGTCGGTCGTCATTCACAAAAGCGGCATCGAATTTCGCAGCCCGACGCCGTTCAATCCGTGGACGGAAATGACGGTCGGCTTGCAATCGCCGGGCGACGGCGGCCGGATTCAATGCAGCGGCGTGGTCATCGCCTGTTCCGGCAGCAAACACACCGGCTACCATGTTGCGCTGGTTTTCACGGGCATGTCCAAGCAGGCGCAATCGCGCTTGAGCCTGATGGCGCACTCCGCTTTGGGCGCGGGTTGATCTGCGGTTTTCCCGGCCGGCTGTTTTTTTGAATGTTCGCGAATCAAATTCGCGGCGTTGCCCTTCGTCCGATCAAGCTGGAATTTTCATCGGCGGTTCAAACCGGCTCGGCAATCAGATCGTAGTCCGTGTGCCCGACCACTTTGACCCGGGCAAATTCTCCCGGCGGCGGCATCGCTTCGCGCCCGCGAAGTTTTCCGCGCACAAAAACACGCCCGTCAATGTCCGGCGCGTCCGCCTCGCCGCGTCCCACCAGGTAACTTCGGAGTTTGGAGCCCGCCGCCTGGAGTTTGCCTTCGCGGATGAGGCCGTGTTCCCATGAACTGACGCTGGCCTGGCGGAGTTGTTCTTCGTTCGCATGGCCATCGACCAGCACCTTGATTTCGCGGCCGACAAAGGATTCGGAAATCTGCCGGGCGATTTTGTGTTGTTCAGCCATCGCCAGTTTGCGCCGCCGCTGTTTCACCGGGCCGGGAATCTGGCCGGCCATTTTCCCCGCCAGCGTTCCATCCTCTTTTGAATAAGCAAAAACTCCGAGCCGTTCGAACTTCGTCTCGCGGATGAAATCGAGCAGCGTTTGAAAGCTCGCCTCGCTTTCCCCCGGAAAGCCGACGATGAATGTTGTCCGCAGCGCGATGCCCGGCACCCCGGCACGGATTTTTCGGACGAGGTCAACGATGTATGGCTGCGAGGTCTCGCGCCGCATCCGTTCGAGCATGTTTTCATGGATGTGCTGGAGCGGGATGTCCACGTAACGCGCGACTTTCGGACATTCGGCGATGGTCCGGATGAGTTCATCCGTCCAATGCGCCGGATGCGTGTAAAGCAGCCGGATCCAAAAATCGCCCGGGAGTGAATTCAATTCGCGCAGCAGCGAGCAAATGGTCGTGGCATCGGCCGGCAGCGATCCGGCGGCGGCGGAGAATTTTTCCGGCGACGAAATGGCGCGGCTGTGCTTCGGGCGCAGATCCAGGCCGTAATAGGTCGAGTCCTGCGAAATCAGGTTCAGCTCCTTCACGCCGTCGGCAATCAGCGCCCGGGCTTCGGCCACGATGTCGCTTTGCGCGCGGCTGCGATGCGAGCCGCGCATCCGGGGAATGATGCAGAAACTGCACGGATGATTGCAGCCCTCGGCAATTTTGACATAGGCGAAATGTTTGGGCGTCAGGCGGAACCGCGGCGTGCCGAAATCGGGAATGAAGGTGGGATGCCGGGTTACGTCAACCAAGGGAGTTCGAGGGCCGAGGGTCGAGAGTCGAAGGCAAGGCTGCAACCGTTTTCGTCATTCCAAATTTTCCAGTGCCGCGAAGTGATTCTTCCCTTTCGTGTTCGGAGACAGGGCGCGACTTTTCCAATTCGGCCAACCCTCCGGTGATTTTTGTTTTCGGTGTTCGGTGTTCGATGTTCGATGTTCGATGTTTTCCGGTTTTTTCGGCACGCCTGGCCATCGCCTGTCTGACGATGTCCGAGACCTGCGCCACCTGGTCAATGCCCATGAAGGCGTCCACTTCCGGCAGGAGCTTCGGCAGTTCATCGCGGAATCGTTGCGGCAGACAGCCGGAGACAATCAAACTCTGGCCGCGATTTTGAGCGGCGCGGATTTCGGCGGATTCGAGAATGGCATCCACGCTCTCCTCCTGCGCGGCGTCAATAAACGAGCAGGTATTGACAATGATGGCGTCGGCCTGCGCGTCGTCGTTTGTAATTTCGATGCCGTCCTTGAGCAGCGCGCCGAGCATGATTTCGGCGTCCACCAGATTTTTGGCGCAACCGAGCGAAATCAAGCCGACCCGGAGCGGGCGGCGGGTGGAATTGGGTTTGGTCACAGGCGAATAACACTACGACTGCCGGATGGCGGCGTCGAAAATTATTTACTGATTGAAGCGGGAGCGTTGGTGGCCGGCAGCCCGGCAGGGGCGGGAGCGTTGGTGGAACCGGCATCGGCCGGCGGTGCGTTGGTTTCCGGCGGCATCCCGAGCTGGGTGCGCAGCACGGCGCGCGCGGCAAATGGCACGCCTTGTTGCGGGTCAAGCAGCCGGCCGAGCACCGTCCGGTTGAGGCTGGCAAAGGCGGGCAGAACAATGCGGGTGTTCGCGCCCTGAAAACCAGCCGTCTGGATCTGGTAATTCTCATATATCTTGCCGGCCAGCAGCTTGAAGCCGGCGTAACGGTCCTCCTGCCCGATGGCCAGTTCGTAATATGCCCGCGTCAGCAATCCTTCAACCGCCGCCGTCGTGCGTTCCTGCGACGTGTCGCCAACGTCTTCCTGCACGCGCGCGATGGCATATTGCTCGAACGTCAGTTGCGCTGGCCGTGAATTCGGGTTGCCGTTGAGCGTGGGATTATCGGGATAATTCCGGGCGAGGTAGCGATACCATTCCGCCGCCTCGGCCACGCGATTGTTTTCATAGAGCAGATAAACCGCGT
The DNA here is from genome assembly GCA_963830235.1 of uncultured Verrucomicrobiae bacterium. Taxonomy (GTDB): domain Bacteria; phylum Verrucomicrobiota; class Verrucomicrobiia; order Limisphaerales; family UBA11358; genus UBA11358. The sequence continues at coordinate 122,324 of CAWHLR010000036.1, read as the reverse complement.
CGCCCAAAAAATTCCGATGGGCTTTTTGGATGCCGTCCCGCATGTTGGATTGGGTTTCCTCCGCGTACATTTTTTCGTAGGCAGCGTTGACCTTGGACACAAGGTCGAGGTCCGGGACCAGTTCATACGACTGGTTGAACGGATTGCGGATGATGCGCCCGTGGTGAAACGCCTGCAGCATGGATTGATAAATGTTGCGGCGCAACCGGATCAAGTCATCCGGGTTGACCTTGTCCGGGTGCTTCTTCGCCTGGGCCAGGCCAAACGCACCCCAGTAAATCGCGTGCGCTTCCGGCAGCCGCCAGTCAAGCGGACCCCATTCGGCATCCACATTTTTCGCGAACACCGGATCAATCTTGTATTTTTCGCGGAGCCGGAGCGCATTGGTCTTCTCGGTGGCGGTCTGCGGATTGACGAGGGCGTCGAAATTCGTTCCATTCGCGCCAAAAAACGGCGTCATTTCCCCGGCCCACTGCTGTTTGAAATACATGTTCGCGTCGTCGAGGTTCTGGCCTATTTTGTGTTGAAAGAACCACGCCAGCTCGCGGTAAATCAAAACGTCATCCGGGTTGTAACGCAGCCCGTCGTCGCGCAGCAATTCGATGCTGCGCTCGACCCAGCGCCAGCGGTCGGGAAAATCCTTGAACTTGATGGAAATGTTGTAGGCCATGTTCCACGCCTGAAACAGCCAGACCTGGGAGAAATGCGGTTCCAGGTCCGTGATCCAATCCGCCAGTTGCGCCGCCTCGAAATACTTGTCGTCCTGCTGCAAATCGTTGGCGCGTATCCAGAGCAAATTGGAAATCAACCCGCGGAAACCGCCCAGCGCAACCGTCGTGAACGCCAGCATCGGCGGCGCATTTTGCAGGGCCGAGGCCCGCACCAATCCCAGTTGATCGCGGTCGCGGTTCAACGACTTCTGCATCCGGCCGGAACCGAAGAGCAGCGCCGCCGCCAGCAGCAGCAACAGAATTTTTTTGGGCCGGGCGTTCATTGATTTCCCTGGGCCGTGGCCAGTTCGCGCCGGTTGAACAACCCGATGCCGATGACGCCGATGATGCCGCCGAGCAGCAGAACAATTTGAGCGAAGGCCAGGCCCAGATCGGTCCAGGAAATCCCGCGGCCGCTGCTCAACGAATCAATTGGCGAGAAATTTTTGACCAGATTGATGACCAACAAAAAACCCTTGAACAGCGGGATCAACACCGCGTCCGCCGCCGTATGCCCCATGACGCCGGTCTCCGCGTTGCCGGCCGCCACCGTGCCCGATTCCACCGCCTCGGCCAGGGTTCCGCTGGAGAGTCCAACCGCCAGCACCGCCAGCGAGAAAAAGGCTGCGACCGGAAACGACAAAAAGCTTGCCGCCATCAATCCCAGCGCCGCCAGCAGCGCCATCCAGCAAAAAATAATCCCGAGACCGCGCGCAAAGTTCAGCGCGAAGCCGCCCTCGGGATACAACACCTCCATGCCGTCTTCGAGCGGGAACAACAGCGACGTGTCATTTGCATTCACAAAAATGATGGTCAGCACGCCCTGGTCGTCGAACAGATTCGGCGGGATTTGAAATTCGTGGAATGCGTTCGGCGCGAGGCTCATCGGCTCGCTGTGCCAGAGCCGGGCCGTTTCCGGCACGCCGACCTGCCACAAGGCGGCAAACGTGCCGGAGGAACTCTTTTGCGCCGAGTTGAATTTCACGCGCAGTTGCAACGGCTTGTCCTTGAGATAATTTTTGGCGAAGCCCAGATCAATATGCCACTGGCGCGAATATCCCGGCGGCACCAGTTGAAAATCCGCCTTGACCTGCTCGTAAATCTGTTTGCGCACCAGCGGCACATCCACCTTGTCCACCGGGCTGTTTTTCAAACGTCCCTGCAAAATGCGTTCCGTGGCGGCATCAATATCCGCATGGTTGCTGGGTTCCTTCGCCGAACCGCGCGCCACCAGCACCTGCTCGCGCAAAATGGCTTGTTCCGCCGCCGGCAATTTCGACGCGCGCCATTGCATCACGCCATAAACACACGTGCCGGACAGGGCCAGCAGCGCCGCGTTCAGCGACATGATGCCAAGCCATTTGCCCAGCCAGATCTGCCAGCGCGCGATGGGTTTGGTCGCCACGACCTGCATCTGGCACTCCTCGATGTCGCGCGCCAGCGTGCCGCACGCCAGCCAGAGGGTGGAAAGGCCAAGCAATCCGGTGATGGCGCTCAAGGTATATGTCAGCAGAATTTGGGTGAACCCACGCGCCGTGCCGTCGTCCTGGATCACCATCGGCAAACCCACCACCGCCGCCAGCAACAACGCGGCAACAACCAGAAACAGCCGGAATCGAAACGCGGCTTTCCAGGTCAACCAGGCGATGGCAAGCAGTCTTTGCATCAGTAAATCGTCCTCGTTCTCGTCCTCGTCCTCGAACTAAGGTTTCTTTCCCAACAGCGACGAGAGTTTTTCATCCGCCTTCGACAAATCCACCGGTTTTTCCTCCGCTGTAGGCTTGGGTTTGTCCGGTGCTGGCGCCGGTTCGGCGGATTTTGTCAATGCGTCCAATTTTTTATCGTCCACCTTCGGCGCGGGTGCCACCGGCGCAGATGGTTTGGGCGTAACAATCGGCTGGGCAACTTGCGGCAAAGCCAGACGTTCAAGAATTTTTTCAGCGGGCGGGCGTCCATCATCGCCGGCGCGCAAGTAGGCCGCTACGCGGGCGCCGGAAGTTGCGCCCGAGGTTTCCGACGCGGCCCGGCGGGCTTTTTGCACCACGTCAAGAAAATAGCTCTCCAGATTCTGCGTGGGCGTGTCAATCTCGACCTTGGCACCCGCCACGTCATGGCGGATGATTTCCAGCACGCGCTCCATGGTTTCGCGCGGCAACGCCGGGGTGGTGATGCGAATCGCGTCCGGCGTGGCGAGCAAATCCTTGAGCGTGCCCATCGCCTGGATTTTGCCGCCGTAATAAATCACCACGCGGTCGCAAACGTCCTCCACGTCCGAAAGCAGGTGACTGCTCAAAATCACCGTCTTGCCCCGCCGGGCCAGCGCCACGATGAGGTCCTTGACTTCGCGGCAGCCGATGGGGTCGAGACCGGACGTCGGTTCGTCCAGGATGATGAGGTCGGGATCGTTGATGAGCGCCTGGGCCAGCCCGATGCGGCGCTGCATGCCCTTGGAAAATTCACCCACGGCGCGCATCCGCGTCTGGCTCAAGCCTACCATTTCGAGCAGTTGCTCGGCGCGGTTGTCGCGTTCGCCCTTGTCGAGCTGAAACAGATTCCCGAAAAAGTCGAGCGTCTCGCGCGAGTTGAGGTAGCGGTAAAGATACGATTCCTCCGGCAGATAGCCGATGCGCGCCTTCGTCTGCACGTGCCGCGGCGAATGGCCGAAGACCTCGATGTGGCCCTTGGTCGGGTAAAGCAAACCCAGCAGCAGTTTCACCGTGGTGGATTTGCCGGAGCCGTTCGGGCCGAGCAGGCCGAACACCTCGCCGCGCCGCACGTCGAAATCCACATTGTCCACCGCGCGGGCCTTGGGCCGGTTCCAGAAATCTTTGAAAACTTTCGTAAGACCGCGCACGGACACGACGACCTCGCCGCTGGATTGCGGATTGTGGATTGCGGATTGCGGATTTAATTCGGCGACGGGCATAACTAAAATATTACTACAAGTTTTTCCAACTTCTCATTTTCTTCCAGTCCGACCGGCTAAACCATTGCTCTGATTCATCAACCAGTTTGTAATGGGGCGACTCGCGTTCATTCTTCTCCCACATTCTTCGTTCAACCAGTTTTCGCCACGCACATTCTTGCAGGTTGATGGGTTCAACTTTACCAGCGTGAACATCTATCAATCGTTTTTGCTCGTCGGTTATTGGTAAAATCACACCGTCAACCAATGCTTCAATCCAAAAGCCGTAACGGCTTAACAAATTCAGCTCGTCAATTTCAAAAATATCTGCTGAACATCTCAACGGATAATCTGTTTTTACGAGATAAATCCGGTGTTCCGCAGGGGCTTTCATTATTCACGCCATCTTCGGCGTCAATTGGCCGTCACGAAATTTTCCCCTCATACAAATCCGCCATCGGGAAAACCAAATCAAAATCGTTCCAGTGCAGAACGCCGTCTTCGATGGTAAAGTTTTTGAAACGCTTCAAGTCGAGATACGCGCGGATGGATGGGTGTTCGGAATTTTTCAAAAACGAACCGAAGTCCACGGTGTTCTCGTGGCCGTCGTCAAACTGAAGATGCAGTTTGTAGGGCACGACGAAACGCGCCGATTCGATCTGCACTACTTTCGGCATCCGCGTTTTCTTTTCTTCAATCGCAATCATTTTAATCTGCGGGTGATGATTTCCACGTTCACCGGCCTGCGGTGAACAAAAAACTCAATCCACTTCTCTACTATATCCTCTGCGCGCCGGGAAACAAGCACTTCAAAGTTCGTCAGCGCGTTGCCGGTGAGCGGCCTCATGCCCGCAACCGGCAGGATGCGGATTCCGACGACCGCGCCGTTTTCAATGACGAGTTCCGCCTTGCTCTCTCGCCCTTGATAATAGCCGTGAACATGAACCGGCTCGTGTTCGTTCGCGTAAAAATAAACCCGCAGGCCGAAGTATTCGTAAAGTTTCGGCATACGGAAAAGTTCACGCCAGCTTCGGCGTCAACTGCCCTGACGCTGCGCGCGGCGGCTCTTCTGTTTCGGGATGGAAATGTTCCAATTCCTCGCCTTTGCGCACGAGGCGGGCGCTGTTGAAAACCACAATCAGCGAACCGAAAACGTGCAGAATGGAGGCGGCGATTGGGCCGATGTATCCGGACCCGGTCACCGTCCAGCCGACGACGATGAACGCGACCCCAAACGAAAAATTCTGGTTGATGACCGCGCGGGTGCTGCGCGAGAGCTTCACCAAAAACGGCAGCCGGCGCAGGTCGTTGTTCATCAGCGCAATCGTCGCACTGTGGATGGCCACTTCGCTGCCCGCTGCGCCCATGGCGATGCCAATATCGCCCGCCGCCAGCGCCGGCGCGTCGTTCACGCCGTCGCCGACGACCGCAACCCGGTAGCCTTTGGCTTTCACCGCCCGGACAAACTCAACCTTGTTTTGCGGCAGACATTCGCCCCGGGCCTCTTCACAGCCAATCTCGGCAGCCACGCGCGTCGCCACCGCCTGCCGGTCGCCGGAAACCATCGCGATGCGGCGAACGCCCGCCTCCTTCAGCTCGGCCAGGGCTTCCTTCGCATCGGCACGGGTCTGGTCCTCCAGACCAACCCAGCCGATGCATTTGCCGTCGCGCGCCACAAAAATCAAACTCCAGCCTTCTGTTTCCTTGAGGTCAACGGATTTTACAAAATCCTCGGTCACGCCGTTGTCCTTGAGCCACTGCGCCCGGCCCACCAAAACTTTGGCGCCGCCCACCTCGGCCTTCACGCCGCGCCCGGCGGTTTCGGTAAAATTCTGCGGCTCGGCCAGCGGCACGCCGGCTTCGCCCGCGATTTGCGCCAGCGCCCTGGCCGTCGGATGGTTGCTGTATTTTTCCGCCGACGCGGCAACCCGCAACAAATCCGCCGGTTTGGTTTCACCAATGGGCGCGAGCCGGCTGACGGCGAGCTGGCCGGTGGTCAGCGTGCCGGTTTTGTCGAAGACGAAGGCGTTGATTTTGGCCGCGGTTTCGATGTCAGCGACGTTTTTGATCAAAATTCCCAAACGCGCGGCGGCGGAAAGCGCGGCGACCATTGCGGTGGGCGTGGCCAGGATGAACGCGCAAGGGCACGACACGACGAACATGGCGATGACGCGGCTCAAATCGTGCGTAAACGCCCAGACGAGCGCGCCGATGACCAGCACGAGCGGCGTGTAAAAGCCCATGTACTGGTCCACGATCTTCATGATCGGGAGCTTGGTCTTTTCAGCGGCCAGGATGAGTTCGCGCACGCGGCCCAGCGTCGTGTCTTCGCCGGCGCGGCTGACCTTGATTTCCAGAACGCCCGTGAGATTTTGCGTGCCGGCAAAAACCTCGTCGCCGGACTTTTTGTCCACCGGCAGTGATTCGCCGGTGATGGTGGCCTGGTTGAACGAGCCTTGCCCGCTGGCGATAATGCCGTCCGCCGCCACGTTGTCGCCGGGACGGATGCGAATCACATCGCCGATGGCAAGTTCGCTGGCCGCCACCTCCTCCTCGCCGCCGTCCTTTTTGATCCGGCGCGCCTTGGTGGGTGTGAGTTTGATGAGCGATTCAATGGAAGCGCGCGCGCCCTCGGCGGTGCGGGTTTCGATGAGTTCGCCGGTGAGCATGAAAAACGCGACGATGCCGGCGGTCTTGTAATCTTCCGGACGAGAACGCCGCGAGCACGGCAATGGCGACGAGTTCGTTGATGCTGAGGTGGCCGACGCGCAAATCCTTGATGGCCGTGACGACGATGGGATAGCCGAGAATGATCGCGCCGATGAACGCGCTGGCGCTGGCGGCGGTGTGACCCTGGTCAAACAGCCAGTCCACGATGAAGGCGTTAAGGACGAAAACGACACCCGCAACCGCCTGCCACAAATGCACGACGGAATGCTCGTGGTCGTGACCACAGCCGCAATTCGGCCCGTGCTCGTGTTCATGCTGGCTCAGAAGCGATGTGACTTGCATACAATTTACGGATTGGCCGGCGCCGTTTTCGGCGCGGGCGGCTCACGATTCAACTGCAGCCGAAGTTCGCGCGGCTTGCCGTCGGCGCGCCCGGGCAAAAAGATTTTGTCCTGCACATTGGTCAGGATTGGCCCCATCGCCTGCACCAGGGTTTGTTGCGCGAACAGGCCCGGATTGCTTTCGTATTTCGGCAGCAAATCGCCAAAGCGCTTCGCCTCGGCGGTGATGGACTGGACATAGCGTGCGCGGTCGGCGGCGGCGGCGTTGGTGACGGAGGAAGCCTGGGCTCCGGCCTGGCTGAGAACCTGGTTTTCGTAACTGCGCGCGTCGTTGAGGAATTTGTGGCGATTTTCCCGCGCGGTCGTCACGCGGGTGAAAACGTCCGACAATTGCCGGGGCGGAATGCTTTGAACCTCGCATTGATCTATGATGATGCCGAGTTCCTGCTCGGTCAAATCGCTGACGCGCTGAAGCACGGCATCATGGAATCCGGCCACGTTGCGGGTGAGAATGTCGTCCACATTGAAGTGCGCGGCGGTGTAAAGCAGCGCGTTGTTCAGCGCGTTTTGGACGGTGTTGGACGCGGATACAAAATTGAAGACGTAACGGATCGGTTCCTGGATATGATAACGGAGGGTCGCCCGTGTATGGATGATATTGAGGTCCGCCGTGATGGCGTATCCGTCCACCGCCGGATCCAGCGAGGCGCCGGCCGGCAATTCCTCGCCGCTTAGTTCCTGTTCCGCCGTGGTCGCATACCAGCCAACGGTGGAACTGACCTTTTGAATTTCCGTAATCGGAATTTTGACCACTTCATCAATCGGATAGGGAAACGACCAATGCCATCCCGAACCGAGCAAAACCTTTCCCTCATCGCCGACGGGCCGCCCGAAACGCAAAATCACCGCCTTTTCCTGCGGACCGACGGTGAAAAATCCGGAGCTGAAAAACACCAGCACCATCACCACCATCACGACTTTGACAATCGCAAAGCTGCTGTGCAACGCCTCGGCCAGCGCCTGCGAACCGGCGTCGTCCGGCATCACCGGCGCGGGCGCGGGATGCTCGTGCGGGTGATCGTGATCGTGTTGGTGATCGTGGCTCATGGTTACCGGCTGGGCGCGTTGGTCGGCAGATGTTGGAACAAATCAAACGGCGGCGTGCGCTCGTCGAAAATCAGGGTCGCGCGCTGGTTGAGCGACTGTTGCAGCGCGCTGATGCGCAGCAGGAAATTCGCCAGTTCGGGATTTTGCTGGAAGACCGGCAGCACCCGGGCGGCCTCGGCTTCGCCTTCGCCGCGAATGCGCGTCGCATCGGCCTCGGCATTGGCGATGGTTTCGGCGGCCTGGCGGTCGGCGGCAGCCTTGATTTTTTGCGCCTCGGCCTCGCCCTCGAACTGGAACCGGCTGATGAGAATCTGGCGCTCGGAGGTCATGCGCTGAAACACGGTTTGCGTCACATTCTCCGGCAGGCCGAGCTTCTTGATGCCGAGAAACGTGATTCCGATGCCGCAATTGTTCGTTTGCAACTGGGATTGGACGGCCTGCTCGATTTCATTTTCGATGGCGTCGAACTTCAATTGTTTCGCGTCGGCGTTTACGAAATCGGCCAGCGGATGTTTGCCGACTACGGCGCTTTTGGCGCTGCGCAACATGCTTTCCAGCATATCCTTGGCGGCCAGGGTCGAACCGCCGGCGAATTTCGGGAAGAACGCCCGGGCGTCGGAAATCCGCCAGCCGACATAAACCATCACGAGCAGGTTGTTGTTGTCGGCCGTGAGATTCTGGCTGAACAGGTCCTGGAAATTCTGGACGCGCTGATCAAATTTATAAACTTTCTGTATCGGCCACGGCCATTTGAAATAGGCACCCGGCTTGTCGTAGGGCTCCGCCGTCGGTTTGCCAAACGTCGTGACGACGGCGACTTCGGATTGGCGGACTTGAAAGACAAACAGCAGCAGCGCGAAAATCACAATCAGCACTGCGCCGATGACGAGGGTCATTACGTTACGTTTCATGGCGGTTATTTGTTGGAGGGTGAGGACACGTTCAAATTCAAAAGGTCTTCGCGGATTTTGTCTTCCAGATTGAAAATCACCACGTCCTGGGTGTTGGTGGCGAGCAGAATGTATTTGCGCGCTCCGGCCGTTGCGTCGGCGAAGGCCCGGAAATACGCGCGCTGCCGGTAAACCGATGGCGCGGCCGCAAACGCCGGAATCTGGTTCGTGAACAGCGCCGCGTGCGCGTACGCCGAAACGCTGAGCCGCTGCCGCAAGGCATCGGCCACGTTCGTCATCGTAAACGCCTGCGCGCCGGCCAGCGCATTGGTGCGAATGGCCATGGCCTGGGCATCAAGAATTCTGGCCAGCTTTGCCTGCTCCGCGCCGACAACTTTTTCGTAATCGGCCGCGACGGTCGTCGGCGGATGAATGTCCTGCAACCCGACGAAAATGATCCTGGCGCCGAGGTGATAGTCGTCCACCGCGGCCTGGATTTGTGAGCGCAATTCCCGCGCCGCCTCCAGGCGCGTGTGGGACATCACCTCGTTCAAATCCACACCGGCGAGATAATGCACGACTTCGCGGGTGGCCAGATCCTGAAGCAGATTCGCCGGTTCGGCGTTGGTGTAAGCCCAGGCGCGGATGTCGGCGATTTGAAATTGAACGGGAATGCTGACGCTGATGAGGCTCACCGGCGGCGCCTTGAGCGTGTCATTGGTGTCGCCGGTGTCATTGGCAATCTTGACCGGCTCACGGTTGCCGACGAGGAAATTATCCTCCTTGCCGTGGACGACCTTCCACAAAATTGTACCGGCCTTTTCACTTTGCGCGTCCGGTGTGTAGCCGATGACAAACGACTGGATTTGATCCGTGCGATAAAGATAAATCATGTCCGCCGGCCACGGCAATTTCAGGTGCGCGCCCGGCTCCAGCACCCCGGCCGGCCGGCCAAACCGTTCCAAAACCGCCTGTTCGCCCGCGTCAATGAACACGACGCAGGTGGACAGCAGCAATACCACCAGTTGCGCCAGCACCAGGAAGGGCAGGTTTTTTTGGAGCAACTGGAAAAACCAGGTTTCCGAAACTTTGAAGCCAAATTGATAATCCAGCGCCTGCGCCGCTGTGGTGAACAACCCTTCCGGTTGCGCGAGCAGGCCGACGAGCCGGCTGTCGTAAATGGGCCGGGCGATCCGGCCCTTCACGCGCGGGCGGTAAATTTCCAGCAGCAGCGTGACCAGCATTTCCGCCGCGAGCAAACCCAGCAGCACGCACAAGGCGCGCGCCAGGTAGAAATCAACCCGGGGAAAATCCGCCTTGACTCCGGCGATGCCGAGCGCGGTGACGAAGCAAAGATACGCGCCCGCCAGCAGAAAACTCGCGCCGGGCCGCAGCAGCCGGTGGTTTTCCAGCCGCGCAATGGTCACGGAAAATCGTCCCAGCAAAAACAGCAGCAGCGCGAAAATCCCGAACAATGCCAGCGATTCCAGCGCGCGGTCGGGGACCACGCCGTTGGCGGTTTTTGAAATCCAGCGCCACAGCAGCCACGCGCCGCCCGCCTCGAGCAAAAACAGCAGCACGCCAAAGCCCGGCACAAAAAACTTCTCGAACTGCTCGCGCGCGCGCTGGGCCGGAAAAATCTCCGCCGCCTTCGATTCAAACAGCGTGGTTTCGCCCCGGGCGCGGGCGAGTTCCTCGACCTCCAGTTTTTCCAGCCGCTCGTTTTCTTCCAGCCGCATCTGGAACCAGCCGGCGAAGGCCACGAGCGCGCCGAGACCGAGGAAAATCGAGCAGGCCTGCCCCGCCAGCGAATTGACGAAGCAGGTCACGACAAAGGCGGCGATGAAAATCATCACCGCCGCGACCAGATTGACCAGGCCGTTTTTTTGTACGTTGCGTTCCATTGTTTAACTCAATTCCCGTTCCTCAAACAGGGCGGTGCCGACCGCCAGCGCCGCGCCCGCATAGGCCACCGCATAGGCCAATGCCTTGCCGACGTAGCCCCATTGGAATGTGCTTTTGCCCATTTCCAGGGCGTCCGCAAACCAGAAAAGCTGCCAGTTTGGAATGACGGTGTAAAGCGCCGATGCCCACCATTTGCCTATTTCCGCGCGCGTGCCGAAAAAATAATCCGACATCAGCCCGATCAAAAAAAAGGCCGAGCACACCGCCAGCGTTGGGATCGTGTCCAGCCGGGTCGAACAGGCGATGGCCAGCGCCGCCAGAACCCAGAGCGCGAACAAAATCAGAATCCCCGCCGGCAACAATCGCCAGTCCACGTGCGCCTCCACGGCCAGGGTCTGCATTTGCTTGGTGAACCGGAAAATGACAAAAGCCGCGAGGGTCGTCGTCACCACCAGCGCCAGAACCGCGTCGCTGACAAATGGACGCCGCAGGAAAAAATTGCTGAAACCCGCCAGGGCATAAGCCAGAACGACCCCGGCTGCAAAAATCCCGATGGCCGGCAAATCCGTTTTGCCGTAGGCGTCGAACGCCATGCGGCTGGCCAGCAGCACGCCGATGAGGTTGACATATGACAGCAGGGTCAGCGCCGCCGCCAGCCCGGCGTATTTGGCCAGGAAAAATTGCGCGCGCCCGACCGGTTTGGCCAGCACCGCCAGCGCCGTGCCGGTGCGGATTTCCCGGGCCAGTGACGCCGACGCGCTCAATACCGCGCCGAGCAGCCCCGACAGCAGCATCACCGCCAGAGTGCTGTTTTGGACCAGCTTGGGCTCGTCGCCAAACGCAAAGTAATACGGCACCGCCAGAAAAATCTCGAACAACACCGACGCCGTCATCAACAGCAGGAAAACCGGCTGCCGAATTAACTCCATGAAGGCATTGGTGGCGATGGTGAAAAATTGTCGCATTCTTTGTTGGTAAACGTCCGAAGCTTACTTGCATCAGGCTTAAAATCAATCGGTTAATCTGTCCTGAAAACTGATGACATCGAAGAATTGAACGCCAAACGCCCAATTTTGTACAAACCGGCTCCCGGGACTTATGCCATCGCACGGGCAATGGAATTCCACCAGGCGTCATGAAGCCCGGCCACCGGAACGCTGAATTCGCCGGCGGCGGTTTTGACGGCCAGTTGGTCGCCGCCAACCCTGCCGATCTGCACAGCCGGAACGCCCATCAACTTGGCGCGCTCGACCACTTTCACCGCGTCCAGCGGCTGGCAGGTGACGACGATGCGGCTTTGCGTTTCGCCAAAGAGCAGCGCGTTGAGGCGAATCTGTAGCGGCGCTGTGTCAGCGCCGTCCTTCCGGCGGTCACAGACCGCCGCTACAGCAGTAAGATCCACCGATGCGCCGATCAGCCTTGGCGTTTCGCGCGCGACCAGCCGGCTGATACAGCTTTCGGCCAGACAAACCGCCAGACCGCCTTTGCTGCAATCGTGCGCGCTTTTTATCAGGTTGCTTTGAATCAATCCGAGCAGCGTCGTGTGCAGCGTGCGCGCCGGTTCCAAATCGCAGCGCGGCGGCGTGCCGTTTTTTTGGCCGTGAATCACCTGCAAATATGCCGAACCGCCGAGTCCCAGCATGGGATCGTTTTTATCCACGATGTCGCCCAGCAAAACAATCGCGTCGCCTTCGTCCTTGAACCATTGCGTCGTGACGTGTTCCGGCTTTTCGATGATGCCGACCATCGCGACCGTGGGCGTGGGATCAATCGGGCCGTTCGGGCTCTGGTTGTAAAGCGAGCAATTGCCGCCGGTGATGGGCGCGTTGAACGCCTTGCAGGCATCCGCCAGACCGCGCACGCTTTCCTTGAGCTGCCAGAAAAGCTCCGGGTTGTGCGGGTTGGCATAATTGAGATTGTCCGTCGCGCCCAGTGGCACCGCGCCGGTGCAGGCCAGATTGCGCGCGGCTTCGGCGACCACGATCTTGCCGCCTTCGTAGGGATCGAGATAAACGTAGGCGCCGTTGCCGTCCACCGAGATGGCGATGAGTTTGTCCGTGAAACGTGATGCGTGATGCGTGATGCCTGAATCGGCATCGGGCAACGAGTCCGCCTTGATGCGCAGCACCGCCGCGTCGCTGCCGGGGCAGACCACCGAACCATCCCGCACCATGTGATCATATTGGCGGTAAACCCAGTTTTTCGAGGCAATCGTCGGCCAGGCCAGCAGGGTTAGGAGATCGCGTTTGGGGTCTGGCGTCTGGGGAATCTGGTCCAAACGGAACGCGCGGATCGCTTTCAAATATTCCGGCTCCTTGGAATCGCGCTGATACACCGGCGATTCGTCGGCAATCTTCTTCGCCGGAATATCCGCCACGACCTGGCCGTGATGTTTCACGACCATGCGGCCGGTGTCGGTTACAACCCCAATCTCCGACCACGGCAAATCCCATTTGTCGAAAATCCGTTTTACTTCCTCCTCGCGGCCTTTGTGGACGATGATGAGCATGCGTTCCTGCGATTCCGAGAGCATGAGATCGTAGCTCGTCATGTTCGGCGCGCGTTGCGGAACCTTGTCCAATTCAATTTCGATTCCAGTTCCGGCCCGCGCGGCCGTTTCACAGGTGGAACAGGTCAAGCCCGCCGCGCCCATGTCCTGAATGCCCGCGACCGCGCCGGTGGCGAGCAGTTCCAGGCAGGCTTCGCAGACAAGCTTTTCCATGAACGGATCGCCCACCTGCACCGCGCCGCGCTGTTTTTCGGCGGATTCCTCGGTCAAATCCTGCGACGCGAACGCCGCGCCCGCGAGACCGTCGCGGCCCGTGGCCGGGCCGACGTAAAACACCGGATTGCCAATGCCCCTGGCCGCGCCGCGCGCGATTTGTTCGTGGCGCAGCACGCCGAGACAGAAGGCGTTGACGAGCGGATTGCCTTCGTAGGATTTGTCGAAATACACCTCGCCCGCAATGGTCGGAATGCCGAAACAATTGCCGTAATGCGCAATGCCGGCCACGACGCCGGCAAACAGGCGGCGGTTGTTTTTCACCGCCGAATCTGCGTCTTCATTCGTAGCAGCCGACGTGAGTCGGCTCTGATCTTTTCCCGGATTTGAAGTGAGCGGACTCATGTCCGCTGCTACTTCGTTGACGATCGGCCCAAAGCGGAGGGAGTTCACGGAGCAAATCGGCCTGGCACCCATCGTGAAAATGTCGCGCACGATGCCGCCCACGCCCGTGGCCGCGCCCTGAAACGGCTCGACCGCGCTCGGATGATTGTGCGATTCGATCTTGAACGCGATGGCCAGGCCGTCGCCGATGTCAATGATGCCGGCGTTTTCCTCGCCCGCGCCGACGAGGATTTTTTTGGATTTGGTCGGAAAGGTTTTGAGCAGCGGGCGGGTGTTTTTGTAGGAGCAATGTTCGCTCCACATCACCGAAAAGATGCCCAGCTCGGTGTAGCTCGGCTCGCGCCCGAGGATTTGTTTGGCGTGGGCGTATTCGTCCGGCGTCAGGTTGTGTTTGGCAACCAGTTCAGGTGTGATGGCAGGTTCGGTCATGGGAATCTCAATTAAAGAATCTATGCTTTTCAAAATCTCTTCTTCGTTCGGCTCTTCAGGCTCGCCGTAAAATGAACTAGTGTCTATCTCAATGGAACTTCGTTTAACATGCACTTCGCTGGGATTTTCAACCGACGCCCAGCCCTTGAAGGTAAAAGGAAACGAATCATCGCATTCAAGGCCATCGCCGTTGCGGACATCGGCATCAGAGCCATATTGCAACTCGCACAACACGCTTCCAGAACCGCTAAAATAGATCTTTTCGGCGTCAATTTCATCAACCGTTACGTCCACATCTTCGGCGTCTTGAGGACGGGTGTGAGATGAAAGACAATCAAGTTCATCAAAGAAATCTGATATGAACAGGTGCGATAACGCTTCTTGAACGGTCTCTTGTAACTCTTCCTGAATACATTGTTTGGCCGATTCAATCGTTTCAAAAAGTAGAATGAATAACTGAAGTGTTGATTGGAATAATTCCAGCGCTTCACTCTCATCGCTGCGGAGAACGGCTTCTGTTACATGAGTAAACTTTGAAAGCGTCTTGACTCTATCCAACAAGTCGGCAGTCAAATCGTCAACTTGTTGAACTAAATTATTCGGAAAAAATTCTTCAGAGAGAAAACCATAGATTGCAAATTGAATTCTATGCCTCCGAGTTACTCCGGCTTCTGGCTCTGGAACATACCATCTGCTAGTCGTTATCAGGGCGTCGGGCGCAATAGCCGCGAGCAACTCTCGGAGTAGTTCGCGAAGATTGTTCGATGTGTTTGTAAACCGTGCCGGATTATTTACATCACGCAAACTTGCAATCGCGGCATCCAATTGGACGCGCAAGCTGGGCTTTATCTTTTCTAGAACCGATGAAAGCTGTTCTTGATACGATTGGATTACAGTTGCGTTTGCAGCTAAACTTGAACCGACCTTAACAAACAAACCCCGAGAAGCTACAGGTATTTCAGAGAGAAACGAAGCCACACCGCTCAAAACGGCAGTTTGCATTTGTGCTGCCAAAATTGTTTTTTCAGTCAAGTCAGAAGCAGATCTGTAGTTTGCCGCCATTTCTGAAACCAACGATCCAGTTGGCGCAAGCATCAATTTGAGCCCTGATTGAATCTCTGGAGTTGCTTGACTGCTTTTGTAATCAATTAAAAAACTGCTTACCAAATTTTCAGTTGTTTTTAAGGCAAGCAAATTGTTTTGTGCCACCCTTATCTCATGGCCGGCTTGCACAATTTCGCTTTGCAGTTGTTTCTGCACTTCATAAAAAAGCGAAAGTGACCCGTCATCTTGCATGCTCGTTTGGATTATGCCGCTTGCGCGACGGTTTTGTTTTTGAGCGCGGCAAACATGCTCTCAAAAATCAGTTTTCCGTCGTCGCTGGCGAGCAGCGGTTCGCAGGCGCGTTCGGGATGCGGCATGAGGCCGGCCACGTTGCGGCGTTCGTTGCACACGCCGGCAATGTTCAGCAGCGAGCCGTTTGGGTTCGCCGTGTCGGTCAGGTTTCCAGTTGCGTCGCAATATTGCCACAGGATCTGGTTGTTCGCCTTGAGCTTCGCCAGCGTTTCCTCGTCGGCAAAGTAGCAGCCTTCGCCGTGGGCGATGGGAATGCGCAGGATTTTCCCGGCGGGAATTTTGTTGGTGAACGGCGAATCGGTCGTGGCGGGCTTGAGAAAAATGTGCTCGCAGTGGAATTGCAGGTCGCGGTTGCGGACGAGTGCGCCGGGCAGCAAGCCGGCCTCGGTGAGCACTTGAAAGCCGTTGCACACGCCCAGCACCAGCCCGCCATTGTCGGCAAATTGTTTCACGGCCTGCATCACGGGGCTGAACCGCGCGATGGCGCCGCACCGGAGGTAATCGCCGTAGCTGAAGCCGCCGGGCACGATGACGCAGTCGGCATCGCCGAGGGAATTTTCCTTGTGCCAGACGTAGCGCGCGGCGTGGCCAAGCAGGCGCGCGGCGTGGATGGCGTCCTGATCGCAATTCGAAGCTGGAAATTGTAAGACTGCAAAATTCATTGTTTGTGATGCGTGGCCGCGTGAAACGTGAAACGTAAAACGTGAAACGTGAAAGGGCTCACGCTTAACGCATCACGTTTCACGCCTCACGTCTTCATTCCATTTCCAATTTATAATCCTCGATGATCGGGTTGCTAAGGAACTTGTGCGCGGCGTCGTTGAGGGCGCGCTGGGCGGCGGCCGGGTCGGTGCCGGGGGCCAGGTCAATCTCGATGTATTTGCCGACATGGACGCCGGTGACGCCCTGGTAGCCCATTTGTTTGAGGGCGCCCTGGACGGTTTTGCCCTGCGGGTCCACGACGGCCTTCTTGGGGGTGATGATGATTTTTGCTTTCATGCTCGCGCAACGGAATTCTGCGAAAAATTTCCCTGCCGGGCGAGCAATTTTTGAACGCTAAAAAATCCACCAGACGTATTTTTACATTACTCCCATGCAAATGGGTGATTTCGTTTGGAGTTCCGCCTTCAGGCGGCGACGCGCCCAAACCGCCTAAAGGCGGAACTCCGAACGGGGCGGTCTCATCACGCCCAAGTCCACCAGCACAAGAAGCGTTGAAATTAGCCGCCAGTTGCGCCATGGTTGCCTCGTGAATAATTCGATTCCACTGGATGATTCTTCGCCCTGCCATATGGGTTCTGAACGCAAGCCGCTCGAGCCCTGCACCATCGTCATCTTTGGCGCGAGCGGCGATTTGACCGCGCGCAAGCTCATTCCGGCGTTTTACCATCTCTGCAAGGAAAAGCAGATGCCGTCCGCGTTCCGCATCATCGGTTTCGCGCGGCGGGAAAAAACCGACGAGTCATGGCGGAACGAATTGCGCGCCGCGCTCGACCAGTTTTCCCGAACCAAGCCGGTGGATGAAAACGTGTGGCGCGAATTCGCGGCCAATTTGTCCTACTGCGAGGGCGATCTCACCGACGCGGCGGCCTACAAAAAACTCGAAGCCCGGCTGGCCTCGTTCGGCAGCGCGCCATTGAGGGAGAATCTGCTGCTTTATCTGGCAACCTCGCCCAGCCAGTTTGGCCAGGTCATCGAGCAGGTGCACAACGCCGGATTGCTGCATCGCGGTGACGGGCACGGCTGGCAGCGGATTGTCGTTGAAAAACCGTTCGGCCACGATCTCGCCTCCGCGCGCGCGCTGAACCGGGAATTGACGCGCTTCGCCCACGAGCAGCAGGTCTGCCGCATTGACCATTACCTCGGCAAGGAAACGGTGCAGAACATTTTGATGTTCCGCTTCTCCAACTCGGTTTTCGAGCGGCTCTGGAACCGCAGCCTGATTGACCACGTGCAGGTCACCGTCAGCGAAAAATTAGGCGTGGGCCAGCGCGGCGGTTATTACGAGGAGGCCGGCGCGTTGCGCGACATGGTGCAAAACCACCTGCTCCAGGTCCTGTCGCTCATCGCGATGGAACCGCCCGTGTCGCTCGAAGCCGAATCCATCCGCGACGAAAAGGTGAAGCTGCTGCGGTCCATTCGCGCGCTGGGTCCCGGTGACGTGGCGAAGCAGGTCGTGCGCGGGCAATATTTTGCCGGCGCGGTGGACGGGAAGCCGGTTTCGGGTTACCGGCAGGAGCCGAAGGTGAAATCCGATTCCAACGTGGAAACCTATGTCGCGCTGAAGCTGTTGATTGACAACTGGCGCTGGTCCGGCGTGCCGTTTTATCTGCGCACCGGCAAATGCCTGCCCGAAAGCGCCAGCGAAGTGCGGATCCAGTTCCGCCCCACGCCGCACGTGTTGTTCGCCGCGCAATGTAATCTGCAGCTCGATGCCAACTCCATCACGCTCCGGCTCCAGCCGAACGAGGGGATTTCCCTCCATTTCAACGGCAAGGTGCCTGGCATGAGCCTCGGCGTGCGGCCGGTGCGGATGAACTTCAGCTATGACGCCGAGTTCGGCGCCTACACGCCCGAAGCTTACGAACGGCTGCTGCTCGACGCCATTGCCGGCGACGCCACGCTGTTCCTGCGCCGCGACGAAGTGGAGACCGCGTGGAAAATCGTGGACTCCATCCGCGCCGGCTGGGACGGCAAGCCGCTGACGAACCGCGAATTTTACGCGGCCGGCACGTGGGGCCCGGTCGCCGCCGAGGATTTGCTCGCGCAAAGCGGCCACGTGTGGCACGAGCCGCAGACGGTGAAATAATCCAAGGAACTCATTATGGAATTCCGATTGTTCTACCGCGGACCACTAATATCCAACGGCACTCCCATTGAAAAGCAAGCCGTTCGTCGGCAGTTCCATCCCCAACTCAAAAAACTTTGGAGTCAGGAACCGCTTGCGGGTTGTGAAGTTTACCTTGATGGGGATTCGGATCGTGTTCATCTCGTTTATCCGCTCTCAAACTTTAAGTTTGCCTGTTTGATAAGCGAGCGCCATAAAACATACGCAGAACTGGATATTCTTTTTCTGCGTCCGGAGCCTTCTGGGCAAATCATTAAAACTGGCGGCGACATAGACAATCGCCTAAAAACTCTATTTGATGGTTTGCGACGACCAATTGACACAAATGAAATTCCAACGGGCGACATTCCTCAATCAGACGAAACGCCGTTTCATTGCCTACTTTCTGATGACGCTTTAATTTCTAAAGTCACAGTTGCAACAGACCAATTGTTGGATGCTAAATCACATGACGAAGTTGTTCTCATTATTCATGTTCGTATAAAAAGCCGCAATACGACTTGGAACTCAATGGGCTTCTTTTAATGGGGTTAATTTGTGCAAAACGTTGAACTAATTTCCTTCGACAGCGCGGATGAACTGGCCCGTGCCGGCGCCAGCGCGTGGCTGGACGAAATTGAGGCGGCGAGCCGCGCGGGCAAAACGCATTGCGTGGCGCTGTCGGGCGGACGCATCGCACGGAAATTTTTCACTTCGGTGGTGGAACAAGCAAAGGCGCGAAAAATTGGGGACGGCGGCACGCCGTCCCTCCCAACAAACGTTCATTTTTTCTGGGCGGACGAGCGGTGCGTGCCGCCGGATGATCCGGAATCCAATTTTCACCTGGCGAAGGAGATGTTGTTTGAGCCGTTGAAAATCGGTGGCGCGCAAATTCATCGCATCCACGGCGAGGATTCACCGGAAGCGGCGGCGAAAGCGGCCTCGGCAGAAATTTCGCAAATCGTGCCGCTCAATGAGGCTGGCCGGCCGATTTTTAATTTTATTTTTTTAGGCATGGGCGAAGATGGACATGTGGCTTCACTGTTTCCGGGCGAACCAAATGTCTTAATTTTAGACAAAGTAATTTATCGCGCTGTGAAAAATTCACCCAAACCGCCGCCTAATCGTGTCACGCTTGGCTACACGACGATTACCGCGGCAAAACAGGTTTGGGTGCTGGTGTCGGGCGCTGGCAAGGAATCGGCGTTGTGTGAGTCGCTCAGTTCCAAAGGCCGCACACCACTGGCGTGGGTGGCTCAATTCAGGACACGCACGAAAATCTTTTGCGACTTTCCACTGACTTTAAAAAATTAAAAAAATAGTTTGAACCATTTGCATTCTTCCTGGGTCTATGCAATTGTAGCAAATGAAGGATTTCGCTGTTCGTTTAGGGTTGGCATAGAGGTTTTGCTCGTGGCGTGGCTCGGACAGCGACCCCAAGTTGGTCACGCCACCCTTCTGAGCGCCTAGGTGAAGGCGTGTAAACCTCGTCACTGCGGGGGCCGGACGCAAGTCCGGCCTTTCGCTTTTCTGGATTTCGCATTGATTTCCAGGGTAAAATGTTTAGCCTTTCAGACGTATGAAACACCAGCTCGATTTTGAAAAGCCGGTCATCGAACTGCAAAACAAGCTGGACGAACTCCGCAAACATCCGGAGACGCACTCGATGGACATCAGCTTCGAGGAAGAAATCCAGCTTATCGAAAAAAAGCTGGAGGAAACCCGGCGGCAGATTTTCTCGAACCTCAACGCGTGGCAGCGCGTGCAACTGGCGCGGCACCCCAAACGCCCCTACACGCTCGATTACCTGAAAAAAACTTTCGCCGACTTCCATGAACTGCACGGCGACCGGCTGTTTGCCGAAGACCGCGCCATGGTGGGCGGCTTTGCGAAATTGGGCGACTACCGCGTCGTCGTCATCGGCACGCAAAAAGGCCGGGACACGAAGGAAAACATTCTGCGCAATTTCGGCTCCGCCCATCCCGAAGGCTACCGCAAGGCGCTGCGTCTGATGCGGCTCGCCAGCAAATTCGGCCTGCCCGTCATCACGCTCATTGACACCGCCGGCGCGTATCCCGGCATCGGCGCCGAGGAACGCCACATTGCCGAGGCCATCGCCGTCAATCTCCGCGAGATGACGCTGTTTGAAGTGCCCATCATCGCCGCGGTCATCGGTGAAGGCGGATCAGGCGGCGCGCTTGGCATCGGCGTGGCTGACCGGGTGTTGATTTTGGAAAACGCTTATTACTCGGTCATCAGTCCGGAAGGCTGCGCGGCCATTCTTTGGGAAGACCGGGCCGCCGCGCCAAAAGCCGCCGAGGCATTAAAAATCACCGCCCGGGACCTGCTCGAACTTGGCTTGGTGGATGAAATCGTCCCGGAACCGGTCGGCGGCGCGCACACCAACCCGGACGCGGCGGCGGAAAACCTGAAAACGCATCTGCTGAAGCATCTGAACGAACTCAGCGCATTGCCGGTGGCCGACCGGCTGAAAAAACGCTACGAAAAATTCCGCGCGCACGGACGGTTTCTCGAAAAAACTCCGTCGCCTGCGGAAATGGCCGGGGTATCCGCAACTGTTGCCGTCCAGGCCGCCGCTGCTCCGGCGGCGTAAATTTCCCGTGCTTTATCCGCTTACTTTTCATCCGATTTTCAAAGAGCGCGTCTGGGGCGGGCGCGAATTGGAACGGCTCTACAGCAAGCCATTGCCGGCCGGCACACCCATCGGCGAATCGTGGGAAATCAGCGATCGGCCCGGTGACGCCAGCGTCATCGCCAACGGCCCGCTGGCCGGGAAAGATCTGCGCTGGTTGATGGAAAATCATCGCGCCGAATTGCTCGGCGGCGCAAAACCAGCCAGCGAAAATCGCTTCCCGCTGCTTTGCAAGATTCTCGATGCGCGGGAAAAACTTTCACTGCAAGTCCATCCGCCCGCGAGCAAGGCCGCTGAACTTGGTGGCGAGCCGAAAACCGAAATGTGGTTCATCGCCGATGCCACACCGGGCGCGGAATTGTTCGTCGGACTCAAACGCGGCGTCACGCGCGCGGAATTTGAGAAAAAAGTCAGGACCGGCGGAGTGGCGGAATGTTTCCATCGCGTGCCCGTGCGCGCGGGCGACGCGATGTTTCTGCCCAGCGGCCGCGTCCACGCCATCGGCGCCGGACTGGTGATTTTTGAAATCCAGCAAAACTCGGACACCACCTACCGGGTGTTCGACTGGAACCGCGTCGGGCTGGACGGCAAACCGCGCGAGTTGCACGTCGCGCAATCGCTGGCCAGCATTGATTTCAATGATTTCGAGCCGGCGCTCGTTGAATCAAAACTTGCCAGTGGTCCAAATTTCAGGTTTCGCCATCTCGTGCAAGACCCGCTCTTCAAGGTTCGCGAAATGGCCGTTGAAACTTCTGAACATATTTTGACGCGAGAACAACAGATGCGAATCATTGCGGTTGTAAAAGGGGCGGTTACAGTCACCAGTGATGGTGGTGAACCCGCGGTTGAATTGCTTCCCGGCCAGTTTTGTTTGATTCCTGCCAGCTTGAAAACTGTGGAACTGACGACAAAACCTGAAACTAAATTCCTTTGCGTTGATGCGAATTATCGTGCGGGCAAGGCCACGCCCTTTCCGTGAAATTTTCAGCGGATGCCTTCGAGTCGGTCGGAATAGACGTTCACCAGCTTGTGCGATTTCGAGCAGCGTTTCGATTTGCGGCCAAACGCGGGCGAGCAAGGCGTGGAATTCTTTTTGCGGAGATTGCCAAATCGCAGATGCACCACCCGCGGCGGCGGCGAGTTCGTGATGATCCGGTCCGAAAAATCCGCGTCTTTGCTGATAATGACCAGATCATGCTGCCGGGCAAATTCCCAAATCTGTGAATCAGTTGGATTCCGGCCCGCCTTGGATGCTGGCACGATGAGAAGCTTCGGCGAAAACAGCAGCCGCGCGGGCAGGTTTTCATCGAAGAGAAAGCCCTTCATGCCGTCTGGACCACGGAGAAATGATTACCCATCAAACGCGAGGCGTAATCCAGGCACGCCTGCACGTCGGTGCGGGTGAGCCGGGGATATTCCTCCAGCACGTCCTCGACCGAATCGCCGGCGGCGAGAAATTCCAGCACCGTCTGCACCGTGATGCGCGTGCCGCGAACGACCGGCCGGCCATTGCAAACATCCGGTTTGATTGAGATGCGTTCCGACATGACTTTACGCTAACACAACCGCACGGGAATCCAAGGGGAAATCAGTTTGCACTGGACGACCAGGGGAAAAGCGGCGGTGAACGCGCACGCAGTCCGCTCGCGAAGACTTTCGGAGTCCAAACGCTTCGCGCGGTGCGGAGATGCTTGGTGGTCGCGCCAGTCCCGCATCGCGGGAGAGTGCGGTGGCTTTAGCACCGCTTTCCGGGCGTCCCGCAAGCCAAATGCCGCATTGGAAACGGGCAGATTAATCGCGCTGAAATCAGATGAAGGCTGAAGTGAACCCATTTCCTGAAGTCATTTTGGGATGGACGACCGGGTCAAGGGGGTTGAATTTGTGTCATATGAATAATCTAGCCCATTCTGTAACCTACGAAGACCGTTCAGCGCATGTTCAGTATCACATACGTTCCCATAGGAAATTAAGCGAAGAGGAGCAATTGCAAGCTATCACTAAAAAGTCACTTCAAACTGTCATTGGGCAACGCTCTGTATATCCAAATGCGCCAAGCTTTCAAATTGTTAGAGTCGACGCCGCTGATGGATGGGAGGATGCAGAATAATTTATCAGGCGTGGTTGTCTCCAAAACCGTTATGAAACAGCAAAAGTTTCAACCAAACGAGATAGATGAATTGCTCACTACACTTATTGATTTTACTATGATGGAAACTTGTTCGCTTTCGTTCCTTAAAAACAATCCTGCGGCCGTCATCAAGCGAATGAAAATGGGACTAACGCCTGTAAGGCTGATACATAACGGAAAGCCCATCGCATTTTTGTGTGATCCAAGTGTGTATCAACAAACTGAAGATAAACGACGCAGGCTCGAAGCGTTGCTTGTGGATGTATCCAGCGAATCCACTCCCGGTAACTTCGTTCCGACTGTGGGTCGTCGGCAAATACTGCCTTCCGAAGGCAAAAAAAACTTGGAACTCAAACGGTGCAATGCCGAAATTGAAAAATTAACAAGGCAAATAAATTCCCATAAATACGATCTTTCTAATATGAAGGAGAAGCTTCAGAAAGCTGCCGACAAAAAGCAAAAGTTGATGTCTGCCATGGGGACTGTTTCTCTTGCCAGCCAAGTGAAACCAACTAACCTCTGACGACATGAAAGTGAATTGGCTGTCGTGGGTATTTATTGTCCTGGTTGCGGGTGCGGTTCAATTGCCCGCACAACAAAACGAAGATGCTCGCAAACATTTTGAAGACGTTAAAGCCAAAGCAGACCAAGGAAATGCTTCGGCTCAATATAATCTAGCGATATTGTATTACAAAGGCGACGGCGTGGACAAAGACAGTGCCGAATCGGCCAAGTGGTTTCGCAAGGCAGCGGAACAAGGTGATGACCAAGCGCAATACAATCTCGGCGTGATGTATGCCCACGGCAACGGTGTGCCAAATGATGATACCGAAGCAGCGAACTGGTTCCGAAGAGCGGCGGAACAAGGTTCTGCAAATGCTCAATTTCAACTCGGGTTGGCTTATTTTTTAGGAAAAGGAGTGCCAGAAGATATTGTTCAGTCTTACAAGTGGTTTAATCTTGCAGCAGCGCGGGGAGATGATAAGGCAGCAAAATACCGCGAAAAAATTCGCGCTGAAATGACACCGACCCAAATTGAAGAGGCAGAACGATTATCCCGCGAATTTGTTCCACGAAAAGAAATCCCAAGTTCAAATTCTTCTCCATCTTCTTCTCCATCTAAAAATCCAACGGCCAGTGGCACAGGATTTTTCATCACGGACGATGGTTATTTGATTTCCAATTATCATGTCGTCAAAGATGCGGCAAAGGTGCGTCTGGTCACGAGTGCCGGAATAATTGACGCCACGGTGGTGAAGGTGGATGCGGCGAATGATCTGGCGTTGCTCAAGGCGGCGGGCCAGTTCACGCCGTTGCCGGTGGCGCCGAGCCGGGGTGTGAAGCTGGGCGGCACGGTGGCAACGGTGGGTTTTCCCAACATCGGGCTACAGGGGTTTTCGCCCAAGCTGGCCAAAGGTGAAATCGCATCGCTATCGGGTAGCCAGGATGACCCGCGCTATTTTCAAATCAGCGTGCCGGTGCAGCCGGGCAATTCGGGCGGCGCATTGGTGGATGAACGGGGCAACGCCATCGGCATCGTGTCGGCCAAGCTGGATGCGGGGGCTGCGCTGGCTGCGAGCGGGTCGTTGCCGGAAAATGTTAATTACGCGGTGAAGAGCAGCTTTCTGTTGGGCTTCCTTGAATCCGTGCCGGCAGTTTCGGCCAAACTCAGGGAGCCGATCACGGCTGACCGGAAGTTTGAGGAAGTGGTAAAATCCGCCGAAGATGCCGCCGTCCTCGTCCTCGTTTATTGATGTAGCAGCGGACGTGAGTCCGCTCATTCTCATCCGGTACAAGTTAGAGCCGACTCACGTCGGCTGCTACGATATTGGGGTCGCGCTCCAGATTATTCAAAGCTCGTGGCTGCGCCGCTCTTGGATTTGATCCATTTGTCGAAGTCGGCCTGGCTTTCGACGGTGAGAAAACCGCCGGACATGGCGGAATGGCCGTTGCCGCAAAGCTGGGCGCAGTTGATCTGGTAGCGGCCAATTTTCGTGGGCGTGAACCAGACCGGCACGCGCAGGCCGGGAATCGCGTCCTGACAGACGCGCATGGCGATGATTTTCAGCGAGTGAACCACGTCCTTCGAACTGAGGTAAATGAGGACCGGTTTGTTGACGGGCACGTGAATTTCGTTGAGCAATTGGATGTCGTCCTTGCCGTTCGGGTCGGACGGGTCAACGCCGAACACATTGTCCGCCGCGACAAACTTCATGTCCTGCTTGCCGAACACGCCGTCGGGGCCGGCGTAACGGACGTTCCACGCAAACTGCTGCGCGGCGACCTGGATGACGGTGGATTCGCCGGGCGATGGCAACTGGCTCACGTTGCGCGCCCAGATCGGCACGGCCACGAAAATCAACAGCACGGCCTCGACGAGCGGCCACGCCGACTTCCAGATAATTCGAGGTGTGACCGCGGACGCCGTGATAATCGGCCTTGGGATGGCGCGAACTGCGAAACCGGCGGATGGCGTACAGAAAATAAATGGTCCAGCCGATGAACAGCGCCAGCATCAGCCAGTG
Organism: uncultured Verrucomicrobiae bacterium; assembly: GCA_963830235.1. GTDB lineage: Bacteria > Verrucomicrobiota > Verrucomicrobiia > Limisphaerales > UBA11358 > UBA11358. The sequence goes on along the minus strand of CAWHLR010000036.1, from coordinate 96,751 downwards.
GACGTAAATAATCAGGTCATCCACGCCGCGTCCGTTCGAGGACGCGAGCTGCGGCAGGCCGAGAATATTTTCACCAAACCATTCTTTCATGTTTTGGGCGGATTTTCTGGTGGCGTGTCATGGGTCGCCGTTTCCTCTTTGCGAATGACGTGAACGAAGAAAACCAGCACGCCGCTCAACACCGTCAGCACGACGCAGAGCAGAGTGAGGATGCCCCAGTTCATGGCCACCGCCAGCGGCGAATCGGTTCTGCCGGTGCAGGCCGCGCAGGCCCAGAGCGATGTCGGGGAGAACGCCAGCGCCAACAGCAAGCCCGCCAGAAGTTTATTAAATTTGCCAGGTTTCATAAATATCCCACGTCCTTGGTTTTCTTCAGGAAATAACACTCATAGACAATCAATCCGATGCCCACGCCGAACGAGAGCAGGGCGGAAATCAGGTTCCCGGCGCCGCCGCCGGCGAAAAAGTTTTTTGCCAGCCAGATGCCGAATCCGAACGCCAGCAGAATCGCGGCGGTGATGAAAACCAGATGGAAGGCTTTGAGCGACATAATCAATGCGTGACGGTTGTCGGTGGAAAATCGTGCATCGCGTAAAGGGTCAAAAACATCAGGCTGAGGAAAAAGAACGCCGTGAAGCCCATCACGTTGTAGATCATTTTGCGCTCGGAAATCAGGTGCATGAAATAACCGGCCACCAGAAACGCCTTCACCCCGGCAATCAACAGCGCGACGGCAATGTTGATTTCAATGCTGCCAAAGGGAATGAACGACGCCCAGACGGTCAGACCCGTGCCCGCCAGCAGCGCAAAATAAACAAACAAATATCCGCGCACGGAATGCGCCGATTCAGGGGAATGGCCACCATTCATTGTCATACTGTTATTCATTTTAAAGCAAATATAAGCACGGGGAACAGGAAATATCCACACCAAATCCACAAAGTGCCAGAACAGGCCGGAAACCTCGACGCGGTTGGTGAAGCGTTCCGGGTCGGTCTTCCACATCCGGCTGCCCGGCCCCCAAAGAAAGCCGATGACGAGCGCGCCGCCGATGACATGTAGGGCGTGCAGGCCGGTGAGCGTGAAATAAATCGCCGTGTAGGTGTTGTGCCACGGGCCGTAGTTGTCCATCTTCTTGATTTCCGCGGCGGGGATGGTGATTTCCTCGCGCTGGATGTGCCGGGCTTCAGGCCGGTGCAAATCCATCAGGTCCGCCTCCTGGTCCACCTCGTAGCCGTGAAGGGTCACGCTGCCGGTCTTTTTGGCGAGGTCAAAGTCCCTGGATTTCCCGATCAGATGACCGTCGGCGAATTTGCCGCTGGCCAGTGTGATTTCGTAATGCATGAACTTGTCGCGATACTCGAACGATTTGATGCCGAGGAAACACAGCGCGCACGCCAGCGTGATGGCGTGAAACAGTTTGAAGCGGCTGAACTGGTTGTTCTTCAGGGCCACCCAGGCCAGCACGGTGGTGATGCTGGAGGTGATGAGCACGAACGTGTTGGCGGTGCCGAGGGGAATGTTCAGCCAGCCGTGCGGCCAGGCGTCGGCGCCGACGCGCAGCAGCACGTAGGCGGAAAACAATCCGCCGAACAGCATCACTTCCGACGCGAGAAACAGCCAGATGCCCATCTTGGCGTTGTAAACGCCGGTGTCCGGCCGGGGCTGAACTGTGTAGGGAATGTCCATATCAGTAAGCAGAACCAACAGAGCTTTTGACAAAACCGCTAATGGCGTCAAGGAATGACGAAGCCGCATTTTTTGCTTAAAAACGAATTGATAGTCATTGGGCGAGCAATGGCTCTGCCATTTGGCATTGGCGATTTCTTTCGCCATTCGGGTCTAGGATTTAGTCATTTTTCCGATGCTCGTCGGTCCCGCTGTCATTTTTGAAGATTCCGGTTCGTTTTGCGGGAAAAAATCCATGGTCGCGGCCGGGCACGCTGTATTCGTAGGGACCGCGATAAATCCGCGGCGCCACGGCAAAATTCCCGTGCGGCGGCGGGGTGGGCGTCTGCCATTCGAGCGTCGTGGACTGCCACGGATTGTCGCTCTTGACCTGCTCGCCGTGCTTGATGCTCCAGAACAAATTGATGATGAACGGAATCTGCGCCAATCCCAGCGCCATCGCGGCCCAGAGAATCCACGTGTGCAGTTCCATGATGGAGTTCGGCAGTGTGTCAATCACCCCGGGCACGCGCGCGGCGGAATAATTCGCGCCGCCGTCGGCCATGCGCCGCAGCATCCCTTTCATGCCCTGCGCGAACATCGGCAGGAAGACGATGTTCATGAAAACGAACGAACACCAGAAATGCACCCGGCCCCAGAATTCATTCATCTTCCGCCCGGTCATTTTCGGGAACCAATAATATATCCCCGCGAACAGCGCGAAAATCGTCCCCGGCGCGACGACGTAGTGAAAGTGCGCGATGACGTAATACGTGTCGTGCAGATGAATGTCGCTCGGCGCCAGTCCCAGCGGCAGGCCGGTCAGGCCGCCCATGCCGAACATTGGCAGGAACCCCAGCGCGAACAGCATCGGCGTGTTGAACCGGATTGAACCGCCCCACAACGAAATCAACAGGCACGTCAGAATGATCACCGACGGAATCGAAATGATCATCGTCGTCGCCTGGAAGAACGTGGCGATTTTCTGGCCCATGCCGGTGAGATACATGTGGTGCGCCCAGACGAGGAACGACAGGAACCCGACCACCAGCGCCGAATAGACCAGCGATTTGTAGCCCCAGATGGGTTTGCGCGTGTTGTTGGCGATGATTTCGCAGACGATGCCCATCGCCGGCAGAATCAGCACATACACTTCCGGGTGGCCGAGGAACCAGAACAAATGCTGCCAGAGCAGCGGGCTGCCGCCGCCGCTGACGTTGGCCAGTTGCCCGCCAATCGCCAGTCCCGTCGGCAGAAAGAAGCTCGTGTGCGCCACCTTGTCCATCAATTGCATGATGGCCGCGGCTTCCAGCGGCGGAAACGCCAGCAGCAGCAGGAACCCCGTCACGAACTGCGCCCAGACAAAAAACGGCAGCCGCATCCACGTCATGCCCGGCGCGCGCAATTGGATGATGGTGGCGATGAAATTCACCGCGCTGAGCAGCGACGACGTGATGATCAGCGCCATGCCGATGATCCAGAACGTTTGCCCGTCCGTGGGAATGGACGTGGCCAGCGGCGAATAGGAGGTCCAGCCCGCCTGCGCCGCGCCGCCGGGAATGAAAAAGCTCACCAGCATGACGATGCCGCCGAGCACGTAGCACTGGTAGCTCGCCATGTTCACGCGGGGAAACGCCATGTCCGGCGCGCCGATCATCAGCGGCACGACGTAATTGCCGAACGCCGCGAACGCCAGCGGCACGACCCCCAAAAACACCATGATCGTCCCGTGCATCGCGCCGAAGGAATTGTAAAGGTCGGCGGACAGCGCGCCCTCGGCGGCGACCTGGCCGAGGGTTTTTTCCAGCAGCCAGCCGACGACCGGGACCGGCTCGCCCGGATGCGCCATCTGCCAGCGCATCAGCAGCATCAGGAAAAATCCGAACAGCATGAAGGACAGCGCCCCCAGACCGTATTGGATGCCGATGACCTTGTGGTCGGTCGAAAAAATGTAGGTGCGCCAGAAGCCGGGGTCGTGATGAGCCTGTGCTCGTGAGCATGAGTCATCATCGCGATGCGGAGGGAATTGGTTCAAATAGGTGCTCACTGTTTGAAAATGACGAATGACGAAGCCCTAATGACTAAAGAATGACGAAGCCCAAATGACCAAATGATGCCGTATGTGACGCTGGCTGGTTTTGGATTTGAGTCATTGGGAATTCTTTCGTCATTCGGATTTAGGAATTAGTCATTTTTTACCTCACCTTGTCCCAAACCATCACCGCCAGCAGCAGCGGCAGATAAATGATGGACGCCAGAAACAATTGCCGCGCGCGCACCAGGGTCAATTCCGCCTGCGCAAAGCGGAGCTGCCGCAAAAACTGGAAGGCGAACCACAAATAACCCGCGCCCAAAACCAGCGCGCCGGCGAGATAAAATTCTCCGGCCATTTTGAAAACAAACGGGCACAGGCTCACGAACAGCAGCGCCAGCGCGTGGCTCACAGCCTGTTCCCCCGTGCGGCAGCCGTCCGGGTCAACCACCGGCAGCATTTTGAAGCCGGCTTTCGCGTAGTCATCGCGGTAAATCCAGGCGATGGACATGAAATGCGGCATTTGCCAGAGCGCCAGGATGGCAAACAGCGCCCAGCCTTCGCCGCTCAATTCGCCGCGCGCCGCCGTCCAGCCCATCAACGGCGGCAATGCCCCCGGCACCGCGCCGAAGGCCGTGTTCAGCCACGTCACGCGCTTCAGCGGGGTGTAAATGAACAAGTAACTGACCAGCGTGACCGCGCCGATGACGCTCGTGAGCAGGTTCACCGCCAGCGCGAGGTAAACCAAACCCGCCGTCGCGCACACGCCGCCGAAAATCATCACCGTCGCCGGTTCCAGATGGCCGGCCGGCAGCGGACGATTTTGGGTGCGGCGCATTTTGGCGTCGTATTCGCGTTCGAGCAATTGGTTCAACGCCGCCGCGCCCGCCGCGACCAGGGCAGTGCCCGCCAGGGCGTGAAACATCAGCGCGAAATCCATCGGGCCGCGTTCGCCCATGAAAAATCCGACGAACGTGGTCAGCAGCACGAGCGTGGTCAGCCGCGCCTTGACCAGGTCGGCCAGGATCGCCCCGGCTGAACGTGCCGGAGTTGCGCTTAAAATTTCCGCTGAGGCTCTCATATTTTATTTATTCCCGGTCATGGCCGGTTGCGCGCCAATGGTAGCGGCGCTCTGTGAGCGTCGCTGTTCAGTGCGGCGGTCATAGACCGCCGCCACCGATTCCCGAAAGGCAATCGCGCACCAGAGCGCGCCCACCGCCAGCGCCAGCGCGCCGACCAGCACGTGCGCCGTCGCCACGTCGGCGGCCTTGTTTGTCCAAATCGTCGCCGCGCCCAGCCCGACCTGAAAAAGAATCAATGCCAGCCAGAACATTGAAAGTTGCGCCAATCGCGTGTTGGAGTACCGTCTCGCCGTTCAGGCGGTACCGCTTCGACCGGGGCGAAGCCGGAACTCCAACCTGCGCCAGCCATGCGCACAATGGCCGTCAAAATCAAAATGGCCAGCGCGACGACGCGATGCGCCATTTGCAATTCGATCTGGAACGCGGTGATGGGATTCTCGGCGTTGATGGAAACCCGCTGCGCGTTGTAGCTCGCGACGGCTTCGGCGCTCGTGTCCGGCCAGAGCCTGCCGTGGGCGAGCGGGAAGTCGGAAATCGCCAGTCCGGCGTGCTGATGCCGCATGGCGGCGGCGATGATCAACTGGACGAAAATTAAAATGGTGGTGAACAGGACGAGTCCGCGGAGATTTTGCATGGTAGCGGCCGTGCTGCTGCGCGGCCTCGTTTCTGGAAATGTTGGACGCGCGGCAGCGCGTCCCTAGCTCATAATTCTGCCACCACCGGCTGGTGAACAGTGCAATGGCGCAGGTCAGCACGAAAAACAGTTGCGCGATGGTCGCGTGATAAATGCCCAGCGAATCCATGTGCATCGTCACGCGCAACCCGCCGAGCACGCCTTGCGCCACGACGAGAAGAAACGCGGCCACGCCGAGCCAGGACATCCACGGCCGCCGGTCCTTGAGCCAGAGCCAGACGGCGAGAATCGTCGTCATCAGGCCGACGCCCGAGGCGAGCAGCCGGTGGGAATGCTCGTAAAAAATTCCCGCCCAGCCATTTGTTGATCGGGAACAGCAAACATGTTGTAGCCATAAGTCGTCGGCCAGTCGGGCACCGACATGCCGGCCTCGTGGCTGGTCACCAGGCCGCCGATGCCAATCAACGCCAGCGTCGCCAGCGCCGTCAGCACGGCAAACCAGTACAGCCAGGGATTCGATTTGGATACAGCGTTTGCCTTCATAGCTATTTGATCTCCTGAGACACGTTGTGCCGGGGCCGCCCAAATTGCAAAACTATTTGACGGCGAAGGTAAAATTCGCGGTCACGTCGCCGTCCTTCACTTCCACGTCCTGCGTCTGGGCGCCGAGCTTGCGGTGCGCGGCTTCCACGGTGTATTTGCCGGGCGGCACGTTTTTGATGACGAATTTGCCGTCCGAACCGCTGACGCAAAAATACGGACTGTCAAACACGCTCACCCACGCGAACATCCACGGATGCACGTCGCACTTGAAACGCAGGAACATCTCCGGCTGCGTCATAAGTAAAGGTCAGGTCCGCGGCGCCGGGACCCTGCCCCTGATTGGTTTCGGGATTGCCCGGTGCCGTCGGCGTAGCGTGGACATTGTGGACGCAGGGATCGGAATTTTTGACGATGAGCTTCTGGCCCGTCTGGATGGCCAGGATCTGCGGCGTGTAAAGGCAGCCTTTCTGGTCGAGCACGGCGGGCGGCTGGCTGGCGCCGGTGGATTTGCCGGTGACGCCCTTCAACGAAACGACCACGTCGGCCAGTTCGTGATTCGGACCGACCACGTAAAAATGCGTCGTGGGCGTGGTGGCGTGCATTTTGGCGCAATCCGGATTTTCCATGAGCGGCGTGATTTCCTTTTCCGCCGGCGGCGTGCCGGTGAGCGTGATGACGCCGGTGATGTCCGCCGCGGCGGCGATTGACCCGGCGCCAATCAGACCGGCGGTTATAAACAAAACTATTTTCCCCAAAGCATGGCCAGACTTCATAAGTAACCTTTCTAAGGCTGAATATAACGCCATCGAATTAACCCCGCAAGTAGTTTGTGAAAGTTTATGCCGGGGTCACGGCAGCATTGACGGCTGGCCTGAAATTTCCGCAAACTCCCTGCGCGGGCGGCTTTGGGCGGACCAATTCGCTGACTGCGTCCAGAATGGGCAATGCCACTGAAATCATTTTGTTGTCGCGCAATGCGCGGCAGGTACTCCGCTTTTTGAAGGTGAGTTACGGCATCTACGGCGATGACCCGCATTGGGTGGCTCCGCTGTTGATGGACTTGAAAAAGGTTTTCACCGACGAGAACCCGCTGTTCGAGCACGCGGAAATGGCGATGTGGGTGGCGGTACGCGACGGGCGAGACGTGGGGCGCATTGCCGGCATTCTCGACCGGAACCACAACCGGATACAGAAGGACAACGCCGCGTTTTTCGGCTTTTTCGAGTGCGTGAATGACCCGGCGGTCAGCCGGCAGTTGTTCGAGGCGATGTTCGCCTGGGCCCGGCAGCAGGGCGCGCGCCGGGTGATGGGGCCGATGAATCCGACGACGAACGACGAGTGCGGCCTGCTGGCGGACGGCTTCGATTCGCCGCCGGTTTTCATGATGACCTACAATCCGCGTTACTACCTGGACCTGGTGGCGGCGGAAGGGTTTCGCAAGGCCAAAGACCTGCTGGCATTTGACATTGACGTCGCGAAGTGCCCACTGGACCGGCTGGCGCGCATCGCGGACAAGACCCGGCAGCGGCATCCCGAATTGACGTTCTCACCGGTGCGCAAGGCCACGCTCACGCAGGACCTGGCCAAGGTCAAGGAGGTTTACAATGCCGCGTGGCAGGCCAATTGGGGATTTGTGCCGATGACGGACGTGGAGATTGATTTCATGGCGGCCCGGTTGAAGCCGCTCCTGATGGAAGGGCTGATCTGGGTGGCGGAGACGCCGGCGGAACCGGTCGGGTTCATGCTGGCGATGCCGGATTACAACATCGCGCTCAAGCCATTGCGCGGGCACATGCTCACCCCGAAACTGATGGGCTTCCTGCCCTACGTGCTGGGCTGGAAATATCCGCCGCAATGCCGGGTCATTACGCTGGGCGTGAAGGAGAAATATCGCAACCGCGGCTTGGAAGCCGTGATGCTAACGGAAGGTTTTAAGGCGGGCATCAAGGTCGGTTTCAAGAAAGCGGAGGCCTCGTGGATTCTCGAAGACAACGTGATGATGTGCCGGTTGATGGAGGTGTTTGGCGGGAAAGTTTACAAGACTTACCGGATTTTTGAGCGGGAAGTGTAGCAGGAGTCGAAGTGCCAATACCGGGCTGCCACCGGGCTGGCTTTCGTTCGTCACCCGGAATTTGCCGGCTGGAACTTGAAGAAGAGCCAATTGCTCAGCGGAATGAGCAACGCCGCCGTCAGCGCGCCAGCCACCACATCCACGATGTAATGATAGCGGCCATAGACCGTGGCAACGCAAAGCAGAAGCGCGACCGTCAGGTGCGCCCAGCGAATGGGCCGCAGGTAAAGGAAGGAGAAATATACCGTGCAGAGGGCGATGGCGACATGGCTGCTGGGGAAGGACGCGCCCGGCGTTTCGAAGTGGTCATAAACCCACGCCATGATCCGGAAAAACACACCGGCCGCGACGGATTCCGGAACGCCGGGCGGCGTCGCCGGAATCACATCCGGCGGCAATGGCGCGGTGATGACGCCGGGGCACAGGATGCGCGGGCCGGCCACCGGCGTAAAAATGTAAATCAGGTAGCAAAAATAAAATACCAGCGAGACGACGGAAATGAAGTGGGCAAACTGCCGCCGGTCGCGGAGCAGCAGGGCCAGGCCGACCCCGCCGATCATCAGATAATAGGAAAAGTAGGAGGCGTAGAGAACTTCGCTCAACAGGCGCGAAGGGAAGCGTTCCATGAGTTCCACGCCCGGCTGCCAGCCGAACAACCATTTTTCCAGTCGCAGAAAATGCGGATCGAGGTAGCCGGTCGGGAGCATTTGGCTGAGCAGGCCGGTTTCGCAGTAAAAACCGGCGTAAAGCAGGATCGGGTAGGAATGCCGGAGAAAATCGAGGAGCCGGTTGGTGGGTCGCCGGCTGTGGCATTGAATCAGCCAGTGAATCAAAACGAGGCCGATTCCGTGCGCCAGCAGCAGCAACGGCCAGAACGGGACACGCGGGCTGTGAATGAACACGATGATCAGTCCCACCAACGCGATGTAGCCCTGGGTCGCGCAGTCAATCAAGGCGTAGTGCCGGAAAAACGGATGGCGAATGGCGGACGGCGAAGGCGCCGGCCCGTTGGGGCGGGCTTTTCCGGCATTCGGATTTTGAGTTTCCAGTGTCACTTAAAAAACTCCATCCGGCTTACAACCATCCCTGCTGCCGATACCAGGCCAGGGTTTCGGCAATTCCATCCTTGAGCCTGGTGGCGCAGACGAGACCCAGTTCCTGTCGCAACCGCGCGGGATCGCACACCCAGCCCGGCGCGCGCAGTTCGGCATATTTCTGCCGGCTCAACACGGCCCGGCCGGTGAGCTTGGAAATCACTTCCTGCATTTGACACACGGGCCACAGCGCGGCGGTTGGCAAAGGAATGGTCAGCGTCCACGTTTTCATTTGCGAGGCGATTTCATCGGCCAGTGCGCGTGCCTGCATGATTTCGGGCGAGGCGGCGTAGAATGTTTTCCCACCGGCAGCCGGGTGGGTCAGACAGGCCACGATGGTTTCAGCCAGATCCTTCACGAAAACAAAGCTCAACGGCAGCCGGCCACCGCCGAAGCGCGGCAGAATGTGCGCTTTGACGGCTTTGAACAACGGCAGGAACGCGTCATCGCGAGGTCCGTAAACGGCGGGTGGCCGAAGAATCACATGTTCCGACCGGCAGTTCCGCACTTCCTGCTCGCCGGCGAGTTTGCTCCGGCCATATTCCGAGACGGGGCGTGGGGGATCCTCTTCGCGCGCTGGCCGGTCGGGAACCGCCGGGCCACCGGCCGCCAGGCTGGAAATGTGAACAAGCCGTTGAATCCGTCCGGATTGCTGATTGACGGCTGCTACGACATTCCGCGTGCCGATTTGATTGACCGTGTAAAATTCTGAAACGTGCAGCGCCTTGACGCATCCGGCGCAGTGAATGACATGGGTGATGTCCTGCAAAGCGGCGCCCAAGCTTTGCGGGTCGCTGAGGGAGCCGGTGCGCACTTCAAGTTGCGGCAGGTGCGCCTGAATGAAGCGTTGGTTGCTGGCGGGCCGGAGCAGCACGGCGGTGGGGATGCTGTGCGCGCGAAGGCGGTCCAAAACGTGGCTGCCGACAAATCCGTTCGCGCCTGTAAGCAGAACCTTCATTGACTTGCCGCGGAACAATTCTTCGTGTCGGGCCGGAACCCGGTTCCGGGGCACAGGCCGGCTCCGTTCACACCAGACCAAGCTCCCGGCCAACTTTGCCGAGTTTGTCCAGCGCGAAATCAATCTGCTGGTCCGTATGCGTGGCCATGAGGCTGAGGCGAATCAATTCCTGGCCCGGCAACACCGCCGGCGACACCACCGGGTTGACGAACACGCCCTCCTCCTCCAGCCGCTTGCAGATTTTGAACGCGACCAGCAAATCCCGGCAGTAAACCGGAAGAATCGGCGTCTCGGAAGCGCCCAGGTCGAACCCCAGTGAAATCAGCCCTTGTTTCATGCGCTCGGTGTTTCGCCAGAGCCGTTCGGTGCGCTCGGGTTCCGAGATCATGATTTCAACCGCGGCCCTGGCGGCCGCCGTGTTGGCGGGGCTCATGCTGGCGCTGAAAATCTGCACCCGCGAGGTGTGTTTCAGGAAATCAATGGTGGCCGCGTCGGAGGCGATGAACCCGCCCAGGCTCGCCAGCGATTTGCTGAACGTGCCCATGATGAGCTGCACCTGGTCGGTCAGGCCAAAATGGCTGGCCGTGCCGGACCCATTCCGGCCAATCACACCGATGGCGTGGGCGTCGTCCACCATGACGGCCGCGCCGTACTGGCTGGCAAGACGGCAAACGTCCGGCAGTTGAATGATGTCGCCCTCCATGCTGAACACGCCATCCACAACGATGAGTTTGCCCGCCGCCGGATCAATGTTCTGAAGGCGGTTTTCCAGCGCGGCCATGTCCCGGTGCGTGAACCGGACGAATTCGCCCGGGGAAAGCTTGCAACCCTCGACGATGCTGGCGTGATCACTTTTATCGGCCAGAACAAAATCGCCTTTTCCCACCAGCGCGCTGATGACGCCGAGATTGACCTGAAAACCGGTGCTGTAAAGCAACACCGCCTCCTTGTTCACCAGCCGGGCGAGCGCCTGTTCCAGTTCGATGTGGATGTCGAGCGTGCCGTTCAAGAAACGCGAGCCGGCGCAGCCCGATCCATATTTCTCGACGGCCTTGATGGTGGCTTCCTTGATTTTCGGATGATTGGTCAGGCCGAGATAACTGTTCGAGCCGAGCATCAGGACTTTTTTGCCGTTAATGATGACTTCGCAGTCCTGCGCCGAGGAAATGGTGCGGAAGTAGGGGTACAGTCCCGTGGCGCGAGCCTGGGCGGCGCTCTTGAAATTCCTGACCTTGTCGAAAAGAGCCAGCGGGAGCGGCCGGCTCCTGGCTTTCAGCGGCTTTTTCCGGTTGTTGATGACATCCGCGCGTGCCGGACGCGACGCAGCGTATGTCAGAAGCTCACCATTACTTCCGTGTTTAAGCGTTTGCATCTTCTACTGGCAAACCATGCTGCCAAATCTCCATTCTAAATCCAAGTCAAATTGTTGGCTGGCCAATGAGGCTTTTGCAACAACCATTTTTCACGGTGTCGCCGGCAAAACGTTTTTACAAGGTCACGGTTTGCGGAGTATCCGGAAAATCGTGATGCCGAGCAATAGTCCGGCCTGGCCGAGCAGGCATCCCAGCCAGCCCCAGCCGAATACGAATAACGTCATTGCGGAAATCACCACCGACAATCCGGTCCACAGCAGGCTGGATTCATTCTCAAACTCCGCCGCGCGATGAAAGAAAACCGCGCAAGCCACCAACATCAAGATTGATAAATAAGGCATGGTTCAGCCTCCGGATGGGATCCCGGCCACCACGCGGTTTTTCAGCCGCGCAATTTTTCCATCACGTGAGCCATCGCCATCGCCGTTTGCGCCGCTTCCGCGCCGCGATTGTGGCTGGGATTCAGGCAGCGCGCGCGCGCCTGCCCTTCGTTTTCCAACAGCAGCACTTCGTGAACGACGGGAATTTCGTGCTCCAACTGGATTTGCATCAGCGCGCGGCTGACCGCCTCGCCGATGTGCGCCGCGTGGACCGTTTCCCCGCGCAAAATCACGCCCAGACAAATGATCGCCGAAAGCTGCCGCCGATGCGGCGAAGCGCCGCCGGGGTTCGCCGCGAAGGCAGCGGGGTCGAGGTTGAAAGGATGGGCCATGCGTGCGAGGTGTTTCGCCGCAACGGGAATTTCATACGCGCCCGGGACGCGGACGACCTCGATGCTCGCCACCTCGGCGCGCCACAATTCGGCCTTGGCGGCCCGCAACATCGCATCCACGTAACGCGCGTTGTAGCGCGAGGCGATGATGGCAAATCTGCCGCCGTGCGCCCGGACTTTGTTCGGCTGTACCTTGCGTAGCATCGCGGGGGATTAAACCACGAATAGATGCGTTTGAACACGGAAAAATTGGATTCGTAATCCACCCGGAGAGGTTGAACCGGCTGTTAAAAACCCAGGTTGTCTCCCTTGGGCTTCAGACTGAAGAGATAGTCGGCCAGTTCGCTGAGTTCGTTGGTGTTGATGACATTACCCCAAGACGGCATGAAATGCGGCGGCGGGGGCTTGTCCGGGTGCAGCACCGGAATGGTGCGCTCGCCCCGCCTGATGAAATTCATCAATTCATCCTTGGTATAACCATCGGCCACGTAAATCAGGCTGGGAACCTGTTCCGCCGTTTTGGCGTTGGGATTGGGCACGCCGCCCTTGGCGTCCTGGCCGTGACATTGGAAGCAGCCGTATTTTTGAAAAATGATGCGGCCGCGTTCGACTGGCGTCATCCTGGCCAAATCCGCTGCCGACGGGGCATTGCCGCTGATGACCGCCCGCGCAACTTTAATTTCATCGACGGAAACCGCGCCGGATTTGTTGCTCCACGATTGGCGGATGTAAGTCAACACGGCGGCAAGATCGGCATCGGACAACGACGCGCCCATCGGTGCCATGGACAGATTCCAATCGCGGCCTTTGACCTGTATCGGGCCGTTGAGTCCGGCCAGCGGAATGCGCGCGAGTGACGTGATGTCTTTGGCAACCCATTCGGAGCCGGCCAGTGCCGGCGCCTGGGCGGGTTTGCCGAGGCCGTCACTGCCGTGGCACAGGCCGCAATAAGTTTCATAGACCGTTTTGCCCTGCGTCAGCATCGAAGCTTCGCTGGATTTGGGCTGGTAGGAGGCCAGCTCTTCGGCGGACGTGTAAGGCGCATAAACGTGTTTGTTGAACCAGCCGCTGTGATGATCGAAATACACCGCGCCGAGAAACAACAGGAGAAGCGTCAGCACGATGATCCAAATCGGCACGGTCGAACGCGCCGCCGCCGGCCCGGCACCGGACGATTGGGAAAGGTTGGATTTCAATTCGTCACTCATCGTAACGTCAACCCCGGCATTATAACGGGTTCCCGTTGCGGGACGAATTATTTGTTATCGTACTTGTCGTGCACTTCCTTGATCTTGGCCGCCGCCGCCGTCTTGTCGTCCGGCGTCAGTTTGGCGAGCTTGTCATCGAGCATCGCCTTTTTGCGGACGCTGGAATCATAGACCAGAAACTCGTAGATTTTTTTGCCGTCGGAACTGTCAATGCCGGAACCTGGCTTGTGCATCATCCGCTTGACGTAACGGGACCACTCGTCGGGCAACGCGTAATCGCAATTGATGGGCCGGCTCAGCTTGTGGCACTGGGTGCATTTGGTGCTGAACACTTCGTAGTTGTCCTTGATGCCATCCGGGTATTTGGAGACATCAATGGTGGCCGGGCCTTTTTCGAAACGTTCGACGCGCGCCTTGGTTTCCGCGTCGAGTTGATCCTCAGCGCGTGCCAGGCCCGCCGTCAGGGTGAGCGCCGCCAGGCCGAGGAACAGGGTGGTGAATTTTGTGGTCATGGTTATAATGGGAGTTCCTTTCATTAAAATCCGTACGAGAGCTGGACGACAAATCCATTGGACGGCAGCGCATTGGGACCGCGGCTGTGCAGCCATTCGTAGTCACCTTCGAACAGCAATGTGTTCGTGAGGTAATAAACAATGCCAGCCGTGACGCGGTCGGTGGTTGTTCCCAAACCATCGTTCACTCCGTCGTAGCGGCTGACCAGTTCAAGATCACTTACGACGGGCGCATCCAAATTCAACCCCGCCAGCTTGTAGGCTCCCTGGATCCACCAGCCGCGCGCCCGGATGGTGCCGGCATCGGTGGTCTGCTGCCAGGTATTGATATACTCGCCCTTCACCTCGGCGTAAGGACCGATGTGCACGGCGGCATCAACGACCGCAGCCGACCAAAGTTCCTGGCCGGCGCTGTCCCAAGGACCCGCCTGGCCGGAAACGCCCAGTTCGACGTTGTAATGGGCCTTCCACGGATAAAACCAGCCGATTCGGCCCCCGCCGCTGGGATTGCCGTTGAGGTTGCCGGAACTGCCGTCGGAATTGACGCCCACATTCCCGTTGAGACTTATATTGGGTATCGTATTGCCGTTGGCATCAATAGTGGTGGCTCTTCCGGAGCCGTCAACCGACGACGGCCCGTTGGCGCCATAAACCGCATAGGTCACCATCTGCCCGGAATTGCCCACGGGCACGGAGCCGCGAAGCTGCGCCCCCACGCCGGCACCGGGCAGGAAATCCACCGCCAGCGGATCATCCGGTATCTTGTTGAGCCAGCCTGCCGAGCGCTCGGAATAGGTGCCCAGCGGCAAAATCATGTAACCGGCCACCAGGGTCACGTAATCGTTGTAGAGATAATCCAACTGGGCGAAACTCAGGCTCACCGAGGTGCCGGCGTCGCCATTGCCCGTCTGATTATTCTGCAGGCTCACCGCCGAGTTCTGCAGAGTCACATCGAAGCCCGCCTCGAACAGGATGTTGTCGCTTGCCCGGAACAGGAAAATGGGCGCGAAATCAGCCATGACAAAGCCGCTGTGCGAACCCTGCACCCTGCCGAATTGCACCTCGGCGTCGCCTGCCATGGTGAAGTTGTGCAACGCGCTCATGGTGCCGCCGGGGATGGGATTCACCGGTTGGATTTTGGCCGCCGCGTCAGCCTTCTGCTCCGCATTGGTGGCCAGCGTTTGAGTTTCGCCCAGCCGTTGCTGCAATTGCTGGATGGTCTGCTGATCCTGTTCGTGCAGCTTTTCGAGCTGGCCAATCCTCTGGTCCTGGTTGGTGAACGCGCTTTTCAAGGCATTGAAATCCTCATCGCTGATCATCGCCGCCGCGCGCGGAGTCAGGGCCATCCCCAGCGCGCAGGCTGCCGCCGCCGCGCCTAAAATGAAGGAAGATATTTTCATGGGTGAAATTTTTTGAGGATTGATTTAGTTGCCAGCGTCTTCCTGGAGGAATTTGAGGATTAGCTTCGCCTGGGCGGCCGGGAGATTGGCCCGCACGCGCATGTGCAGCATGATCGTCTTCCATTGGGCTGACGTGAACTCGGTGGCATACCGCTCCGGATGGCAGCGGTTGCAATTGATGGCGTACAACTCGGCGCCGGTGAGTTTTTTCGGGGCCGGCTTCTGATCGGTTTTCTTTTCCGGTTCGGCGTGCGCCAGGACCGCGCTGAGGCATGCGGCAATCAGCGTCAAGGCGCCGGCCAGAATCACCGGCCGTTTATTTTTCAATATTGAGCGCATAATTGTTCTCCTTCCTTTGTTGTTCGCCACAATAGCCAACCTGTCCCAGAAAATGCAATCCACATTATTTATTTTTGTTATGGCAATGGAACGCCGGCCGCAGCAACGCCGAAATGAAAAAACCGGGAGGGTTGCCGTGTCGGCGACCCGCTGGAGTTTGGGCCTTTCCAATCAGTCAAAGCTTAAGAAGGCGGCGCGTTTTCTGGCTTGCCCCAAGGCCGGCTATATCACAGGCTCAAGGCTGAAACAGACGGCGGAATTTTGTAATGAACAGCACAACAACGCTTGCACAGGACATCAAGCAGATGATGGTCGAGAATCTCATGCTGCAAATCACCGCGGACGAAATCGGCGATGAACAGGCCTTGTTCGGCCCCGGCAGCCTCGGCTTGGACTCCGTGGACGCCCTCCAGTTGGTCGTGGCCCTGGACAAGAAATATGGATTGAAGGTTCCCGACCCCGACACCGCGCGCCAGGTGCTGCAAAGCGTGAAAACCATGACCGACTCCGTGGCCGCGCACCTGAATCCCTCGTTTTCGCAACCCAACCGCAGTTAACGAATCCAACCAGCATCAAACAACTGTTATGAAAACCATCCTCAAATCCACTGGATTGACCGCCGCGCTTGCTGCCATTGCGCTTCTGGCCGGCTGCGCGTCAGATCAGACTGAATCCAAGACTCCACCCGAATCCCAGAAACCCGCAAAAACCAATACGAGTTACAAAAACCGGCAATACGCTGCGAACCCATCCAAGGTCAAATTCGGCGAATTCAAAAATGTCGAATTGAAGGAGACAGAACTCAATTCCCAAGAGATTTCCGGTGGCAATCGGAACTCGGCGAAGAAGATAGATGAAATGTTGGTGACGGGTCTGAAGAGTATTTGGCCGGACCTCAAGGTGATTCCCCCGGGTGGTGACTTTTCCAAGAGTGACCAGCGGACCTTGCAGATTTCCCCGCGAATCGAGCACATTCATATTGTCAGTGTCGGTGCCCGCCTCTGGGTCGGCGTCATGGCCGGCGGCTCGGATTTGGTCATGCACGTTGACTACCGCGATAGTTCCACCGGCGAAATCATCGCCAATCCGGACTTTTGGAAGGGCAACAATGCTTGGGCGGGTGGACATAGCTGGGGTTCTTCGGATAATCAGATCCGCGACGCGGTGGTCGCGCAGATCATCGGCTACACTGTGGGCAATAAATAGAATACCTGACAAATCTATTTGACGCATGGGGGCGCGCCACACACGGCAATCGGGGTTGTGGCGCGTGGCTATCCTTGGAACTGTGGAATTTCATAAATCACTCAATTGAAGAACGACATGAGCAAACTATCGAAGATATTCTCCCGCGCCGTGCTGGTGGCGGCTATTGGACTGATCCCGTGGTGTGCGATTGCCGGAGGGATCAGGGTTGAATCCGGTTCCGCCGCGTTCTTGAAACAAGAGAAACGCGTCAACTTGGAATACGAGTACAGCGACATGAAGGTAGGCCGGAGTCCTAAAGACGCTGTGCCGGAGCAGGAATTCATCGCCCGGCAGAATCAGAAACAAGCCGGTCGCGGCGACAGTTGGAGAATGGAATGGATTGGGCGCACCAATCAATTCCAACTCAAGTTTCAGGAACTCCTGAACAAGCAGTTTGCGGAGGGCAATATCCCGCTGGAGTTCGATGCATTCAAAGATGCGAAATACACCTTGATTCTGAAAACGAAGACCATCCTGACAGGCTCACAGGGCTTCACGGCCTCCCCACCGCGTCTCACTGCGGACGCGGTGTTTGTGGAAACCAACAACCGGACCAACATGGTTGCAGTGGTCAAACTGGTCAATCTCCCCGGACAAGGCATGTGGGAGTTGGACATGCGCGAAGCTTACGCGAAGGCTGGCAAGGACTTGGGGATTCTGATTCGCGGAAAAATTAAATAATTACTACCAAGAGCGGCACGCTTGAACCGGGCACCTCCCAGTTTCCCAATGCCAATGGCAGACAGGATTGATCAGCATTTCTTTTCTGCATGACTGAGAATTGACACTTATTCATGGTTGGTTATGCTGCGCTTGCGTTTTGTAGTGAATCAGGAAAAATCAGCAACCAAAGAAAGCATGAATAGCATCCTTAAATCCACCGGGTTGACCGCTTTGCTAGTCGCCGTCGCGTTGATAACCGGCTGTGCTTCCGACAAGTCCGAGTCCACCACCGCTGCCGGGGTGAAGCAAGAGGCCGCGCCCAAACCCCGGAAACCTGCAAAAAAAGTAGCCATTGGGAAAATGGAGGCCATGCAAATTCAGATGCCCGCCCCCGGGAAATCCAAGGTGGTTTTTATTCGTCCGGGTACCCTTGGATCTTTATTACCGTTCTACGTTCATGATGACGACAGACTCATTGGGGTTTTGAAGGCCAATTCGTATTTCGTTTACGAGTGCGACCCGGGTAATCACCTGTTCAGCACTTCGATGGAGGGTGTGGCGATGCTGGATGCCAACCTTCTTCCAGATCGAATCTACTACGCGAAGGTCTCTGCTGCCATGGGTGTGTTTGTTGCCGAAGTAAACATGTATTCACTGTACCCCGGTTGCGCGGGAGATCTGTGGCGCAAGTTGCCCAATATACTGCCCCACCTGCATGAGACTGTGGCTTCAGAGCGTGGCAGCCTGGGATCAACCAACTATATAAAACGCATTCAGATATATCATAAGTACGAATATCTCCCCAATCCGCATCGGGAGCAGATTCTTCCAGACCACGGTCAACTCAAACCGATTGGTGAGTACTGATCATTTGAAGTAGATCTTTCCCGTCAGCCTGCTCAAACTCTCGAAGTTGACAGCGGGTTCGGTTTTGGATCACTTTTCAACCGGCGCGTTTTATCGCTACCATCAGCGCATTTGAACCCAGCCTGGCATTCGGACGGATGTCAATCTGATCGAAACCCGCCTCGCGCAGCAAAGCGAGGCGGGTTTTCTTGTTCTCAAAATGCAATCCGTGACGGGTTTTGTTCTGGCCCAGCCGCACTGCCCAATTTCTCCGACCGCGCCACGCGGCTATGCCGCGAAGTTTCCTTCGCGCAGGCGTCGCGCACGATGAGGTGACCGCCGGGGCGCAACGCCTGAAAGACCTTGCGCAGCACCTCCGCCTTCAGTTCGCGCGGAAAATAATGCAGCATATCATACAGCAGCACACAGTTGCACGGCGGACAGCCAGGTTCGGCCAGCAGGTTGCGGAACTCCAAGCACAGTTGCGGATCGTTGCGGGCCGTTGCCTCCAGGCTGACCGAAGGAAGCCGGCAGCGGTGCATTTTATGAACTGTTTTTCGCTTGTCTTCAAGCTCCAGCACCCTAATGCTGTCAACTAAACAGAAAGACAATAAAGATGGACTCGTCTTCAAAACGAATTAACAGCATATTGGAATTCAAAACCATGAAAAAACTATTGCGTCACTTCGTTCTGTCACTGTCGGTTGTTGCCGTTTTGGGGTGTTGCGGCTGTGCGAGCGCACCCAAAACACCCGATATGGACAGGCTGGCGGATCGCATCAGCCAGCCTCCTCCTGGCAAAGCCTTGGTGAATTTTCATCGGCCTTCAAACTTGGCCAAGAGAGGCAGCGCAATCTTTGACGGAAACGGCAAGCTGCTGGTGGACCTGCCCGGCGGCAGCCTCTTCCAATACGTCTGCGATCCGGGCGAGCATGTATTCATAACATGGGCTGACCATGCATCGGTGGTTAAAGCCGACGTTGCTCCTGACAAGATTTACGACATTATGGCTGATACTGCCGCCGGCTGGACTCGTCCCGGCATCTATTTTACCCCTTTGACCAAAGACAATCCAAGAAGAGCCAAACTCGCGGAGTTCGAGAAACGGGAAAAGAAAACGCTGGCTTTGAATCCCGCCGCACCACGCGTCGCCGAGTATGAGGCCCAGTGGCAAATGCGTATCGACGAAGTCAAAAGGGATTTTCTAGGCGGCCAAAAGTCCGACCGCGTGGACCTTCTGCAAAAGGACGATTGCCGCTAATCCGCCCTTACATCGGACATAAACGGGAAATAGTTTTTGCGATATGATGGATTGTTAAACCAGCTAATAAATCAGACAAAATATGAAAAACACCAAATTCACAGTCAGATTCCTCGGATTATGTTCCCTCGTTCTCGCCGTCGCGCTGTTCAGCGGCTGTGCCCCCATGTCCAAGACCAGCAAGTATATGGCCGCGTCATTAAGCGCCCCGGCATCGCCACCGGCTGGCAAGACGCTTGTGTGCATTCATCGTCCAAGGGCACGTACAGAATACAAGGTTTATACAGCTATTTGGGACGGCACGAAGTTCATTGCCGACCTTGGTAATGGCCATTCCGTTGCCTACGTTTGTGAACCGGGACAGCATTACTTTATGAACCTCTCCGGTGATAGTCCGGCGTGCGTCGAGGCGCAACTGCTCCCTGACAAGACCTACGACCTCTGGGTTAATACCTTCCCGATCAAGCTCAAACCAGTTCACCAAGGCGACATAACGCAGCAGAAAATCGCAGCCTGGACCGGGGAGAATCGTTGGGTAGCGCCTGCTTCGACTGCCGCGGATTACGAACAGCGGAAGCAGGAGAAAATCCGCCAATTACTTGAAGAGTTCATTTCTGGAAAGAGGCACGACCGTCTTCAACATATGGCTGCTGAGGACCACCGTTAGAAGATGCGCGGTTTTATGGCTGCGGCATTCGCTTAATCGGAATGTTCGAATGGCTTTGCCGCGGTTACAAGCGCGTTCGACCCCAGCCCGGCGTCTTTCTGAATTTTAATTTGAACAAATCCCGCCTCGCGCAATAATGCGAAGTGGGTCGCTTCGTTCTCGAAATGCAGTCCGTGACGGCTCTTGTTCTGGCCGAAACGTACCGCCCATTTCTCCGACCAGGCCACGCGGCCGTGCCGTGAAGTCTCTTCCGCGCAGGCGTCGCGCACGATGAGGCAGCCGCCCGGACGCAACGCCTGAAAAACTTTGCGCAGCACTTCCGCCTTTAGTTCGCGCGGAAAGTAGTGCAGCACGTCGCATAGCAACACACAGTCGCAAACCGGATACTCCGGCCATTCCAGAAGATCGCGCCGCTCGAAGTCCACGCGCGGGTTGAAGCGGGCGGTCGCCTGCGCCACCC
Organism: uncultured Verrucomicrobiae bacterium; assembly: GCA_963830235.1. Lineage (GTDB taxonomy): Bacteria > Verrucomicrobiota > Verrucomicrobiia > Limisphaerales > UBA11358 > UBA11358. Next base: position 75,980 of record CAWHLR010000036.1, on the reverse strand, counting down.
GGGTTTTGTCCGCGTCAAAATCCACCCCCGACACGCTGCGTTCCGGTGCGAACAGCGTGAGCCAGTGCGCCACGATGCCGTAACCGCAACCCAAATCCAGAATCCGACCACGCATCGGCGCCGCTGCTTCCACGGCCTGGAACAGCGGATCGGTTTTCATTTTCCAGTAAACGAACTGCGTCACATACGGCCCTTGATACCGGTAAAGCCGGCTGACTTCCTGGCGCTTTGACGAAAGGCTGGGGATGCTTGTGGCAGCGGACGTGAGTCCGCTCATTTTATCTTGCGAAGAAGTCAGAACCGACTCAAGTCGGCTGCTACCACAAGCAGAACGCGTTCCGATCCAGCGCATGCACGGCGGCACCAGGAACAGCGTGGCCAGCAAACTGAAGCTGATTCCCAGCAGAGCTGCCAGACCCACGGAAAAAAGCGCCGGATGCCGCGCCAGCACCAGCACACCAAAGCCGAAGAGTGCCGTGAGCGCGCAAATGGTCACCGCGCCGCCGGTGGTGGCCGTCCGCTTCGGATGGCCGCGCAATGGCTCCAGTTCCGCCATGACCATGAACAGGCTGTAATCTCCGCCCACACCAATGACAAAAATCACGAAGATGAAGTTGGACATGTCAATGGGCAGGCCCAGCAGTCCGAGCGTGCCCAGCGTCCAGAACACGCCCGCCGCCATCGGCAGCAGCGTGATCAACACCAGCTCCAGCCGTCCCAGCAGCAGAAACAGCAGCACGGCGTTCAACACCGCCACCAGCACACCAAAAACCGGCAGCACGCTTTTTGAGACACGGGCAATTTCATCCGTCAACGCCGCCTTGTTCAACAACAACGCCCCCGGCGTTTCCTTCAGCACGGCTTCGCGCAGGCGCAGGAAGCTCTGGCGGTCGGGCGCCTTGACCAGCGTGCAAATGGAAACCTTCCCGTCCTTCTCGCTCCAGTATTCACTCAGCATCCGGTCCAAAGCCGAAGCGGCCTCCGCCGGCGAATCGGGCGGCGGTGCGGTCGAGGCCAGCCGTTCCAGAAACGGATCAAACGCGGTCGCGCGGAAACCCAGGCTGCCCGCCGCGCTCGCCAGAGAATGACCCAGGTCATTGCGGCGTTCCTCCGTCCAAAACGCCCGCCAGTCGCGGAAATTACTCCGGCGCGTTTGTTCGGACGGAAACAGCGGCGCAATCGAGGAGAACGAATCAATGGCCCGCTGTTCCTGCAACGTCCGCAGCACTGCGCAGACCTGCTCGTTCTTTTGTAACGCCTCTTCCCGGCTGGCGCCCGTCACCACCACCGTCGTCAGCGAAAGCGCTTTTCCCCAAACCTCGCGCACCAGATCATCGTCGTGCCGCGTCGCCGCGGTCACGCCATTGAGCCGCGCGAGGTCGCCATCAAACCGCAGCCGCACCACGCCCGCCACGCACAAGCCGGTAAACAGCAGCAGCAACGGCAACACCAGCCGCGCGCGCCGGTCGCGCCAGTCGAACAAACGTTGCATGACTTTTGTCAGCGGGAGCTTCCGTTCGCCGCCCGCCGCGCCCACGGGAATGAACAGCGGCACCACCACCAGCGCAAACGCCGCCGCCACTCCCACTCCCACCACGCCGAACATTCCCAGTTGCCGATGCCCGGACACCGGCGAGAAGAACATGACGAAAAAGGCGGCCATGGTCGTCAACGCGCCGAACGTGAGCGCCGGCGCCAGTTGCGCCACGGCCTGTGCCAGTTGCAACCGGGTGGCCGGCGGCGAATCGTCCGTGTGATAGAGCACATAAATGCCGTAATCCACCGTCACCCCGACCAGGATGCTGCCGCAGCCGATGGCGACGGCCGACACCATGTTGCCGGTGAAATGAAACGCCAGCAACGCGCCCATCATACCGAAGACCGTGGGCGCCAGACCCAGCAGCGCCAGCCAGCGCCGGCGGAATGCCGCGCACATCAACAACGCCACGGCGACGGTCGCAATGATGCTTGTGCGCGTGGAGTCTTCGCGAATCATCGTTGCGTTATCCAGCGCCATGCGATGCGCACCGGTGACGGCGATGCGCACCGAGCCGGCTGGAAATTGCGTTTCGACCTTCCGCGCCGCGCCCAGCACCGCGTTCATCAGCGGCGCGCTGCGATGGAGTTCGGACGGACGGAAATCCGGCACGGTGCTGATGAGAACATGGCGGCCATCCGCGCTGGTGATGCGCCCGGACACGATGTGCGCGTCGCCGATGCCCGCCTGCAACGCGCGCAATCGCAGCGACACCACATCGCCCAAACCCGCCGGGTCGGTTTGCGCCACTTCCTTGAGCATCAATCCCTGCGGCTGGCTCATGGACCTTTTCATCCAGGCCAGCCGTTTTTCCAGCGCGGGGGTTTGCAGGCGGTCTTCGAGTTCGCGCAGTTCTTTCGCGTTGAGCAGCACCGGAAGCTGAACTTGCAGTTGCTCGAACATTTCCCGCATGTCCGTCGCCTCGATGTTGTAGCGGAAGTCGTCCAGCTCCGGAATTTCCCGCAGCGCAGCGTGCATCTGGTCGGCCGCCTGCGTCAACCGCTCCGGCTCCAGGGCCGTCGTCTGGACATCCACGAAAAGCCGGTCGGCCTGGCGAACGTGTTTCAATGCCTCCACCTGTTCCGCGATGGCCGGAACGGACATTGGCAGCATGTCGGTGAAATCCTCGTTCAACTTCAGCCGCCGGCTCAACAGCGCCGAACTGGCGGCGAACAGAATCACCAACAACAGCATGGCTGCGCGGTGCCGCGCGAGAAAAAGGTGCAGGCGAACGAGCGGGCCGGTCGCGGTTTGCTCTTCCGGTTGTGCGGTGGACGATTCCTTTGTTGCCACTGACTGGCACCACCAAAGTCTGGCCGTGACATAAGCCGCCAGCATTCCCAATGCGCCCACCAGCACGGCAAGCAGCACGCTGCCCACAAACCATTCGCCGATATAAACGGGGATTTGCCGGGCCGCATCCTTGGGCGCAAGCTCGATGAGCAGCCCCGTGTGCAGGTAGTGGCCGAGCGCCAGTCCCGCCGCCAGGATGAAGGGCGCGGCCAGCGGAAAGGAAATGTTGCTGGCGGTCAAAGCGATGGCTTTGTTGAGCCGGAGCCGGTGCGCCAGCAGGGCCGCCACGACCATCTGCCATCCCCAGATTGGCGCGATGCCGCAAAACAAACCCAGCCCCACCGCCGCCGCCAGCCGGCCCGGCGTCTGCGTGTGTTCCGAAAACAAATGTCGCAGCACCGTGCGCACGCGCTGGCGTTTCGGCAGGTCGCGCAGTTCGCCGCGGGCCATCACCCGGCGCAGCAACGGCGGCGTGCAGAAGGCCAGCGTTGAAAGCCGCGAGTGGACGCGCGAAATCTGGAGGGTGTCCCGCCACGGCTGAAAGTGCGACCGCTTGGAAGTCGGCGCCCGGTAATCGCTCGTGACCGGCAGCGCCACCAGCGGCACGCCGGCCCACGCGGCCAGGGCCATCACCTCCAGTTCGTAGGCGTAACGCTTCGCCTTCACGTGCAAACATTCCAGCGCCTGGAGCGGATAACACCGATAGCCGCATTGCGTGTCGGTGAGCGGCACGCCGGTTTCCAGACGAAACCAGAAAGTGGAAAACGCGTTGGAAAACCGGCGCGGCCACGGTGCTCCTTCTTTTTTCAAATCGCGCACGCCGATGATGAACGCTTCCGGTTCGCGCCGGCACGCCGCGGCGAACGCTTCCAGTTGCGCCGTCGAATGCTGGCCGTCGGCGTCAATTGTTATCGCATGGGTGAACCCCAGCTCCCGCGCCCGGTCAAAACCCGCGCACAACGCCGCCGCCTTGCCCTGGTTGGACGGAAGCGTGACCACCGTGATGCCGGTTTCCGCTGCCAGAATATTGGGCGTCTCATCCGTGGAGCCATCGTTCACCACGATGACGGGAAATCGGGATTTTGCCTCGCGCACGACCTGCTGGACGGTGTGGCTGTGATTGAAGACCGGAACCACGACGCAGAGGCGCGGAGCGGGCGGCGGTTGAATTTCAGTTGTCGCTTGCGGGGTCAAGCGCCGGCCTTCCCGTTTTCACGCAAGTCCACGAAGAAGCGCCGCTTCCGTGTGCCCTCGGGCAACTGGAGCGATTCAATCTCGGACGGCGTTGCGAGCGTCAGTTCCGGCGTCACTTTCGCCGCTCCTTGGAATTGCTCCCGCAGCCGGCCCAGGGTCGTCTTCGCCGTCCCGGCGCAGGCGAGCCGCACTTCGACCAGGTCGGACCCGTCGCCGCCGCGCCGCGCGATGATGACGTAAGACCGGACTTCCGGCGCGGCCTCCAGCACGGCTTTCAGCGTCGAGGGAAAAATCGTTGTGCCCTTGAACTTCAGTTTCTGGCCCTTGCGGCCAACGACGGGGCCGATGCGCAACGTGCGGCGTCCGCAGGCGCAAGGCTCGCGGAAAATCGCCGCGCAGTCGCCCGTGCGATAACGGATCAGCGGCATGGCTTCGACGCCGAAGGTCGTGGCCGTGAGTTCACCAACCTGTCCATCCGGCACGGGCTGGCCGGAATCATCGAGCGATTCGACATGCAGCAATTCCGGGTGCAGATGCCCGCCGCGGCCAGCTTCGCATTCGCAGAGCGACGCGGCCAGTTCCGTGTTGCCGAACGTGGAGAACACGCGGGCGTTCCACTGGCGTTCGAGGAGTTCGCCGGCGCGATTGAGCGACCAGTCCGGCTGGCGAACCGGTTCGCCGATGCAGATGAGCTTGCGCACGCCGAGGCCGGCCAGGTTGAGTCCGGCTTCCGCCGCCTTGTCCGCCAGCAGGCCGAGAAACGACGGCACGCCCACGATGGCGGTCGCGCGGGTGCGTTGCAGCAATTCCAGGTGCATCACCGGCGTGGCCGATCCCACACGCACGATGGAGCAGCCCAGCATCCGCAGTCCCATGAAATAAGCCATGCCGGCGATGAAACAACGGTCCAGCGTGACCGCCAGCACCACGGTGTCGGACGTGGTGAGGCCGGCGCAACGGAACGAGTGATATTCGCCGAGCGCCAGCCGCCGCATGTCCGAATCGGTCAACATAACAATCATCGGCTGGCCCATGGAACCGCTCGTGGTGACAATGTCCACGACCTTTTCCCGAGGCACGCATAAAAACGCCTCCGGGTTTTGGGACAGCACCTCCTTGCTGATGGTGGGAATCTGGCCGAGCTGCTCAAACGGAATCGGTTTCTTGGGTGAGAATCCGGCGCGGCGCAGGTGTGCGCGGTAAAAGGGCGAGTGCGCGAAGGCATGACGGAAAGTCCGGCGCCATGCCTTTTTTTGGAGGGCGGCGATTTGCTTGCCGGTGAGATGGTCCTCGGGAAATGGCTTCATGCTCGTCGGCTACAAGGATTCAGGGCTGGTTGGTTTTGAAGTTCTCACGGCTCAAGTTGTATAGCCCGCCGCGCTTCAATTCGGCAAGCATCAATTGGCACGAACTGGGTGCAAGGCAACACGGGATCTGAAGCGCGGCTTGTCCCAAGCCGCAGCGCCGGCAAGGGCAGGAGCAGGTTGAAAAGTTTTATGAACCGGTTTCCGCGAATGGACCGGCTGCGAGTTGGGACAGCTCGCGCTCCGGTGGCCGTACAGGTACAGTTTTGTCTTGCACCCGCCCGAACTCCGAAATTGCCGCGGCTCAGGGTTTTGCTTGCAGGGTGCTGATGGCATCCTGCGCGTCTTTTTGAACCTTCGGCTCAGGATCCTTCAACAAGGGTTCAATGGAGGGAATCACGTCCTTGTTCCCCAGAACGGCCAGCGTGCGGCAAGCGTCGCGCTTGACAAACGGATCAGAATTATTGAGACAGGGAATGATTTGCGGCACCGCCTGGGGCGCTTCAAGCCCGCGCAGGGTTTTCAAGCCGTCAATGACCGTTTTCGAGTCGGTCGAGGTCAGAAAGGAGTAGATGCTTTTGAGGTCCGTCTCGTCCACTTTGGCATGCACCGCGCCCAGGTAGCGTGCGGCCTTCCTCTGAACCACCAGCCGGCTGCTGTCCGCCAGCAGTTTCTTGGCCATGGGAAAGGGCTGGGTGCTGTAATAAAATTGTTTTTCCAGCCGGAGCAGGGCCTTGGCGACGACCTGATCATTCGGCGACGACAAATCCGCGATGAGTTTGTCTTCGGCCGTGGTTCCCGCTAACAACGGGGTTGAGAAATTAAGGACCAGCGACATTAACGCTCCGGCAAGAATCCATTGGCAAAGGCTTTTCATGATTGCTTTGTGTGTATTTTGGTTGTTGCTTGCAACGACTGCGGGAAAGACTAGCGAAACTTCATTCACAGTGTCAACCATGCCAATGAAACTCATTTGCCCGGAGGCGCGGGAAGTCACCAGGAAGTGTGCCCGCTGCGATCCGGATTACGGCTTCAGGAAACCTTCCAGATCCTGCCGCATTTTTTTCAGGTCCGTCAGATTGACATACATCATGTGGCCGGCGTCGAATTCGGCGTAGGTGATGTTGGTGCGGTAGGCGGCGTCGAGCGACATGTGGTCGAGCGCATAATGCACCGTGTCAATGGGACAGGCCAGATCGCAGCGTCCACCGAGCACGAGCAGCCGCATGTAAGGATTCTGGTTCATCGTGTCGGCGAGCTTTTCCTCCGCGTTGGCGTAGTTGTTGCGCACGCCGTAATCCCACGGCCGCCCCTTGAGAATTTCGTAGGGCAAATCATCCTCGAATTTCAACTCGCCGCGCACATAACTGTTCATCGCCGCGGAAAACGGCCCGAGTGTGGCCGCGTAGGACGGATCAAAATCCGGATACGACGACGCGGGATCGTCGTCGCGTCCGGTGATGCGCGCATCGTAACGGCCAAGAATGAGACCTTCATCGTGCAGGAGTTGTTTGCGGAAAACACCCTCGTCAATCCGCAGATGGTTGTCCTCGATGACCTGCGGTTTCAGACCGGTGAGCCGCGCGAGTTCGGCGGCAACTTTTTTGTATTCGTCGGCGGGCAGCGATTTGCCTTGTTGCAGGGCGGAAGCGTATCCGCCTTTGGCAAATTCTCGCGCCTCGGCCAGCGCCCGGGGCAGATCGGACTGCAAATCGGACGGCAATTTTTTGTGGAAATGCGCCGTTGCCGTGTAAGCGGGCAAATAGAGCGGGTAAGGCACGTCGTTGCCCGGATTGTTCCGGATGGTCGCAAAATCCAAAACGCCGGAAACGAGAATCAAACCATTTAGATACATTCCGTAACGCGAAAACAAATGGTCGGCCAGCCCCGCCGCGCGAAAGACGCCGTAGCTTTCGCCGCAGAGATATTTCGGCGAAAGCCAGCGTTCGTGCCGCGTCGTCCAAAGCCGGATGAATTCGCCGACGGAATCGAGATCGGCGGAATCGCCGAAAAATTGATCGGGCTTTTCATCTTTCACCGGGCGGCTGAAACCGGTGGCGACCGGATCAATGAACACCAGATCGCTGCCGTCCAAAATGGAATACTCGTTGTCCACCAGTCCGGCTGGCGGCGGCGGCAGCGTGCCATCGTCGTTCATCTTCACGCGGCGCGGGCCGAAGGCGCCGAGGTGCAGCCAGACGGACGACGATCCGGGGCCGCCGTTGAAACAAAACGTGACCGGCCGCGCCGCCGCATTGGTCTGGCCGGTGCGGGTATAAGCGACGTAAAAGACGGAAGCGCGGGAAGTGCCATCGGGTTTGAGCAGCGGCAGCATTCCCGTCTCGGCCACGTAAGTCACGCGCTGGCCGGCGATGGTCACGGTATTGGTCGTCAAGACCGGCTTGTGGGTGGCGTCGGGAATTTTCCCGGCCTCGGCTTTGGCGGCGGGCGGCTCGTTGGTGCCGGCGGCGGGGGCATTGGTGGAATTGATTTTGGGTGCCTCGGCGGCGCGCAGGCCGGCGGCGAAGGCGACGAGCAGAACCCAGCAGTATTTTTTCATGGGCGGTAGTTCGTATTGCGTGAGGAAAAATGCGCTTTTGTTGCCGGAAACGCAAGTGGTGTGTCGGGCAAATCCCAATTCCACGTTCATTCATCTGGTTTGATTTGGTTTGATTCAGTTTGATTGGGCTTGATCCGGCGCGACGGAAACAGCCGTGCCCAATGGCGCAAGTTTTACGTCCCGCAACATGGTTTCAGCATCCTGGGTGGCCATTGCTTGCGAGGTAAAGTCCGGCTGCGCATATAGATCCGCCATGTAGGAACGCTTGAATTGACGCTTCAATGGCTCCCAGTCTCTTGCGCATTCTTCCCGGCGCTCATCCTCTACCTTCTCCTCGGCTCGCGCCCGCGCCCGGCGTTCGCGTTCGATGGCGAGCCGCCCGGCCAGATTATCCTGCCGGCGCACGCGTGCCAGGGTGTTGAGAAAGTCCTGCATCCGCGCGCACCGTTCCGCCGGATCGGTGAGGGTCGCCAGCGATTCGCGGGCGGACTCCACGAGTTCCGCCACGAGTACGGCTGACAAATGATGACTTATCTCCACGCCGTCCGCATCCTCGGTCAATTCCCTGGCGTTTTCAGTCAACTCGCGGACAAGATTGCGGCGCTCCTGCTGTTTGAGCCAGTGCTGATAACCGCCCCGGCGCCAGTTGCTGAGATTCTGCGCATTGATCCGGCTGCCGCCAAATTCCGCGGCCAGCACGGCCTGCACCGCCGGCAGTGCATTCAGCCATTCGAGCAGGCCACCGCCCAGTTCACCATCATCGAGCCGGCGATTCAATTGCTCCCGGATCACCTGCGGGAGCCGGGCAATTTTGCCATTGTGCGTTTGGATGGCAAAGGGGGGTGTCGGACATTCAGGCGACGCGTTGGTAGTCATAGTGGTCCTTGATGTGTTGATGGAAGTATCGGCCGTGCGAACCGGCATTCACCAGACCGGAATACTCCGAGGGCGGAACATGATGGTATAGATAAACCCGGCCGCCGTGAAAAACGATCGTGAGGGTTCCGCTCCACGGGTCATAATCCGCGGAACTGAGATTCGACGAGTTCAGCATCATGGCATCGGCGATACGGCTTGGCTTGTCCGGGCTGCCACAATTCGCATCGGCATCCGCCGTGCGAGGCAATTTGGCCGGACAACTTTTTTCCGATGCTGAGTTAACCGCCGCTCCTCCGTTTTTGCCAGAATTGAGTTTGCGTCTGTGCTCCGCCGAAACGACGCAGATTCGGCGCGATTTTACGTCGTCTCCCCAGCCGGACGACGCAAGCAATTGCCGGAATTGCGTCGTCGCGCGGGCGGGACGACGCAAATGTGGGTGCGATTTACGCCGGCTCGTGCTGTGAACAACGGAAGAAAGGCGGAATTTTACGCCGGACGGGCGAGGCGCCGCAATGTGGCGGTCACCGCCGCCAACAGGCGGGATTTGAAGGTGGCCCGGCTCTTGACGCCCTTTTGTCTGGCGATGCGCTGCAATACCGGTTCGGTGCAGTTCTCGTAGTCGCGTGCATCCGTGGCCAGAATCAACGGCACAATGGCCTTTTCTGCCCATTGCGCCGCCGTCGCCTTGGTCAATGGTGGCAGCAATCGCGCCGCGTGTATCACCGCCAGCACGTCCTCGCTGGGATAATCCTCGTCCCGAGTCCACCATGTCATATATAGGAAGTGCTGCTCGTCCTTGACTGATTTGAACTGAATATCCCTGGTTTCCTGACATGTGACATTTAACCGGTAAATCAGCGGGTCAAGATACCGCACCAACGGCGTATCAGGCCGGAACCGCGCGCCTTCACTGGCATCGAGCGGATAATACACGCCTAGTTCGAGCCGGGCGGCGAGTTCCTTGAAACGCTTCTCATTGTTCGTGTGCCGGTGGACGAGCATCGGCCAGGCGTGCATCCGCCGCGCTGCCGTCCTGACGTGGTCGGGAAATTCGTCTGCCAGCTTGTCCAAGGCTTCAACCCGCTGATAAACGTCCCAAGCGAACATATCCGTATAACCGCCATCTTCCGGATTGAGTTTTTGATACCGCCGGACCAGCCAAGCCGCATCCCCTCCGTTGCCGATGGCCATATGGTAGAGGACTTCGCTTAACAAATCACCGAATTGGGTGTGCTCGGCGCGCCGCCGCATCCAATTGAGATGGTTGCCCAACACCACGGACAGGGCTCTGTCAATCTCGTAGAGGATGCGCTTCGATGAAGCATGCAGCGCCACCAATTGCTCGTCCTGGCGCCGCAAGGTGCCCTGGCAAATATTCGCAACGTGAGAAATCTGGTCGAGGACGGCCAACACGGAAGTTGCCAGTTCCCTTGCGAGGGTGTATTCTGGCAATTCCGCCAGCGCCCGGCAATAGGTCATCATGTTTGGGCCGGGCATGGCCTCCAATTCCTTGTCTTTGCCGGTTTGTTTCGCTGTGATGGCCAGATGCAGATAGGCGCGAAACTGCTTCAACAAAATTTCACGCTCCTTGTCCGGTTCGGACGGTTCGGATGGTTGCGATTTCATGATTCGCCGAAGATGCCGCTCCTGACGGAGCTTGAAAATCTTTTTGTTATGGGTTCTATAAAGATGCCGCGTCTGCGGCGCTAAAAATGGATGGGTTGGACAACCGCCCTCATCTTGACGTGGACTCACTCGCTCCCGCTCGTTCGGCCCTGCGGGCCTTCGGCTGCACCGAATTCCTTTCGCTGCCTCCCAAGCAGTTCAAGTCTCCCCCAGCAGAAGGAACGGCCATTGCGCGCTTTTATTTTTTCGATTGATCATTCGATAAATCCAGTCACAGCACTGTCTGGGCGACTTTATTGGGGTTTCTTTGCTTGGGCGGTGATGCGCTGAATAAAAGCTGTCTTGCTTTTGGTGTAGGCGACACGGTCGTTTGGATGTGCGGAGGCCAAGTCGCTCTTGAGACGTTCGTAGGCACGGGCGGTCTCCGGGTGGGCAATAAGATAGTCGCGGAAGAGAAGGCGCTCCCAGTGCTCTTGAAATGTCCGCCGACCGGTCACCATGTGGATGTGGTGCGTGCGGATGCCCCGGCGGTCGCGCCTGATGAAAAAGGCATACCACGGGGGAACGTCATCTCCGAAACTGGGGCGCCAAAAGTAGTCGTAGCCCTGAGCCTCCAAGACGGGCGCAATCTCGGTTCGGGCCGCACGCAGGCTGGTAACCTGAACGAGCATGTCCACGATGGGCTTGGCGGCGAGGCCGGGAACGGCGGTGCTGCCGAAGTGCTCGATGCGGCAGATGAGTGCAGTCGGAATACACGAGCGAAGATGCTCCGCCTCGCGTCGGAACAGGCCGGGCCAGCGCGGGTCATAGGGCACGATGCCCACATCCTCGCGGACGGCTCGCTCGACGCGCTCTTGAAGGGGGTTCATTTCCTAGTGGAGTAATTCTTTGCGCAGAGGCTTGACGCGCAAAAACGGACGGCGATCTTTGATCGAAAAAACCGCATGCACGAGAATCTTTGCCAATGATTGCGGCATCAATTAATAATGCCAAAACCTGGCGGGTGATACAACCCTTTCAGGGTAGATGAATTTGTTTGGACATTCACACCCGGCGTAGGCGCCATGCGCCAACGCCGGGGTGGATGATTGTCATCCTTTCAGGATGGCCGAGCCTGCCCGTTGCGCCGGGTGCGTTTGGATTTGGCGGCGGGCAGCAGGGGCGCGGTGAGTTTTTCGTAAAGGGCGAAAAGGAATTCCACGCGCTGGCGGTCGCTGTCGAATTTTTCCGGGCGGTAGCAGAGGTCCACGGCGCGGTCCAGTTCCGCGTGGGCATGGGCGAGCGCGGGCGGCATGGCGAGCGGATCGTAAAGGTCGGCGAGTGTGGCGGCTGGGAATTGCTGGCGCGCGTCCAGCACGGCCTGCGCCCTGGCGGCCACGGCGACGCGTTGCTTGGCCGTCACGCTTTGCGGCCACGGGAAATTGTTATAGACGAGCTTAATTGAATACTGGAAATCTGATTTGAGTCGGCCCGTAACTTGCCGCACCCAAGCCATGTGAATTTGTGAAGTGAGAACGCCAAAGTGAAAAGGCGTAGCATTGCACAGAATTCTTACCTTATTTCCACAAAGGACGCTCGGTTGAATGAAACCAAGCGGAATATATTTTCTCCGTTCGGAACTGACTTCTGGCACGATAAGAAAAGTGCGCTTGGGAAAATACTCAACGTGAAATCGTGTCGGCGTGTCAGCAAGTTTTCGGGTCGGCGGGCTTTTGCTGGCGAGTCTCAATTTGCGGACAGCCTCAACCCGCGCCATTGCCAGCGGCATCTCGCGCAATTTTTCGGGCGGGCAATCGCCAAGCCACAAACACCAGCGTTCAATGCCATTGATAAATTCTTCCGAGCCAATCCAGCGGCGGAAAAATTCCTTGGCCGCCGGTTCTTCTTTGAGAAATGCGGCTTTTTCTTCCGGCGTGAAAAGATAATTGCCACCGTCAATCGGCTTGTTGCCGATGCCCATTTCCGGCACGTCGCAAATCGGCGTTGAGCGGTTGGTAATGGCAAGGTCGGTGCCTTCGACCAGATACGGACTGATATTGTTTACGGTGATGACGGTTGGCGTTTCACCTTCGTAATCATAAATACGCTTGTTCGCCGTGTCGAAAACCGCAAAGCCGATGATGACAACGTGAACGTGCGCCTTGCCGCGCGCTTCACTTTCCCAAGCGAACGTGCAGTGCGCGAAATGAATCTTCGTTTTGAAATGTTGGAACAAATGATTCCAGAGCGTGCCGACTTGCTCGCCCTGTGAAATGGAATTGGTGGAAACGAAGCCAACGACAATCCGCGTGTTTTGAATGTAATCAGCGGCCTTGAAATACCAGCCGGTGACATAATCGAGCAGACCGTGATTCTCCACATCGCCCGCGATGGCATCCATGTCGGCGCGCTGCTCGTCGGTCTGGAATTTCGCGCCAACGAACGGCGGATTGCCGAGTACGTAACTGCATTCGCCAGGCGGCAGGATTTGTTTCCAGTCCACGCGCAAGGCGTTGCCGCAGTGAATGTGCGGGGATTTTTTGAGGGGCAGACGCTGGTAAAGCTGGCCGAAGGCTTCGGACACCTTCAAATTCATCTGGTGATCCATGAGCCAGAGCGCCACCTCGGCAATGCGCGCCGGCCATTCGCCAATTTCAATGCCGTAAAACTGATCCACGTCCACCTGCGAAAGCCGGTTCACCTCGTCCAGCGTGAGTTCCGTTTGCGAGCCGATCAGTTCCTTGAGCGTTTCCAACTCAAGCTGGCGCAGTTCGCGGTAGGTGATGACGAGGAAGTTGCCGCAACCGCAGGCGGGATCAAAAAACTTCAGGCGGCAAAGTTTGGCGTGAAATTCCTCCAGCCGTCCGCGCCGGCGGGTGGAGCGGTCGGCTTTGATGCTCTCAAATTCGGCGCGCAACTCATCGAGAAAGAGCGAGCGGACGACCTTGAGAATGTCGGTTCGCTCGTGTAATGACCGCCAATCTGCCGCCGCGCCTTGGGCTGCATGATGGACTGGAAGAGCGAGCCGAAAATGGCGGGGGAAATGCGCGACCAGTCCTTGGTGCAACACGCCAGCAGCGCGTTGCGCATGTCGCGGTTGAAATCAGCAAAGCCCAGGTGTTCGTTGAACAGGTCGCCGTTGACGTAGGGAAAGGCAGCCAACGTTTCGTCGAGATTTTTCTGCCGTTTCTCCGGCGCAGTGTTGAGGACTTCAAAGAGCCGCGCCAGGTGCAGGCCCAAATCCGAGCCGTCCGCCGCCGTGCGGTTTTCCAGGTAGAGCCGGAAGGATTCGCGCTCGAAAATGCCGGTGTCCTCGGCGAACAGGCAGAACAGGATGCGGACGAGAAAACGTTCCAGGTCGTGGCCCGAGTAGCCGCCCGCCTCCAGCGCGTCGTGAAGATTGCCCATGATTTCGACGGCCTCGATGTTGACGGGGTCCTGCTCCTGAAATTTATGCTGCTGGTAGCCGGGAATGAACGCGAAGTGCTGGACGTGACGATGAAAATCGGCGAGCGGGAATTCACGGGTGACGCCGCGCTCTGATCAAATAGCGGCAGGTCGCGCTGTTCTTCCGGCTCCAGGTCGTGCAGGGCAATCCGCGCAAAGTCGGAAACGATGATGTAGCGGGGGATTTCGTCACGGCGGGCCGGGTCATTGGCCAGATCGCGGATATATTGAAAAGCCTGGGTCTCGGCTTTGCGCAGGTCTTCGCCAAAGGATTTGTGCTCGACCAGCAGCACACGGGGCCAGAACAGGTCAATGCGCCCGGAATCGCCGGAGATTTTCCTGACCGCCTCTTCAAAGCTGGCGACGACGCGGCGTTTGATGCCGAAGACCTGGAAAAATTCGTTCCAGAAGGTTTGTTTCTCGGCGCTCTCGCTTTTGACGCCCGCCCATTCGCGGGAAAACCTGATCGCGTTGTGGCGGATTTCGTTCCAGGAAATCGGCATGGCGGATGAGTGTGCGCCGAAGATTTGGCAGCGTCAATTCCCGCCTGAATTCTGAAACTTAAATCCTGTTGGCGGTTGCAAACGCAAGTTGTGTGTCGAACGGGTGACGGTTTTGTGAATTCCATGAAATTGTGAACAACTTTCCCCAAAAGTGCTTGCCAGTAAAAAAAATCTGTGCGAGAAACGTACCTGTAAAAAAGATTGAAGCGGTTTGAACTGGTCAGTGTTATGAAACGGAAGTCAGGCTCAATTGGGGCATGCAGCGGGTGGGTTAAAACCGGCGGGATGAATCATCCGCTGGCGGGGGATATTTTGTCACCTGTCCGCCGGCAATCTCAAATGGCTTCAAACTCATCGAATGTTCCGTCGTAATCAAAAATCGAAGCTAAAAACTATTTATGAAAAAACTAACAACCCTACTATTCCTTGCATTTCTGACAGCCATATCGGTGCGCGCCGACTTGATCTGGTTTGATGGTTTTCAATACCCCAACGGCAGTCTGACCAATGTCTCTTCGATGGCTTGGTACAAATTCAGCGGGTCGGCCAATCCGCCAAGTGACATGTATGTCGTTAATTCAAACTTGCAGGTGTGTGGCAGTTCAGGCGTGGTTATATACCGCCAGGATGACTGCGCCCGTCAATTTGCAACGAGTTCCGGCAGCACCTATACCAATCATTCTCAGGTGGTTTATGCCAGTTTCACAATTATTTGCACCACTGCGATTTCCAATAATGCCGGACTTCCCAACGGGCCGGGAGGTTACTTCGCCGGTTTTTACAGCACTGCCGGAGGTTATTTTGGCCGCGTTCAGGCCTTCACCAATGGCACCGCCCTGCCGAACACATGGCGGCTTGGCGTCAGCAATAATAAAATTTCAACCAACGCGGCGGACGGCGGGTTTCCGGTGGACCTCGCGGTGAATACTCCTTATCAGGTTGTTGAGGAATTGGATCCGATCACCCTCAATGCCGCCAGCATCTGGATAAATCCCGTCCATATAAACAATACCGGCGCATCCGCGATTGACCCCGCCTACACCGCCGCTGATCCGATTGGCAGCATCATTGGATCCACAACCAACGTGAATGCTTATGCCTTCCGGCAGGCCAGCAGCATGGGCAACTCCGCCTTCATCATTACCAATTGCGCCATAGCCACCAGCTTTGCCGAGGCGATGACCAATATTTTGGTCCACCAATGCTTTTGCGCCCGCGATTGTTTATCAGCCGGCGGCCGCCACCACCAACTTTCAAAATACCGCGTTCTCCCTGTCGGCCGTTGCCAATGGCCAGGGTTTGGGCAGCCTGACCTACCAATGGCAGGCATCCAGTTCCCCCTTGAATACAAGTCCGGCCAATGTTTCCAATCCGAACGGAAACTCGAACATTTTGCTCGTTCCGGCCGGAACCGTTGGCACCAAATATTATACCTTGGTGGTCACCACTCCTTACGGCTTGTCCGCGACGAGTTCAGTTGCCCAGGTGGTGATCAAACTCCCGAATGGTCCGCCCACGTTTGTCACCGAACCGGTCAGCCAGACCGCCTATAAAGGCACTTCTGTGGCTTTATCAACCACCGTTTTAAGTCCCGGCAACATCTACTACACGTGGTATTCGAATAATGTTGTAATATCATCCACTCAACATCCCATTGCCGCGCAACAGGACGACGGCCAATCTTCTTCCTTTGTATTCAACAATGTGCAGACCAACTTTTCGGCTTCCTACAAGGTGGCCGTGACGAATGACACCACCGCCACCGGCATCGTCAGCACCAATGCCGTGCTGACAGTTTTAAATCCGGCGCAAGTCACCATTGCCTACTTGCGCACGCTGGTGGACCCAAACAATGGCTATGCTGCCACTAATGTGCCACCTTCCATTCCGTATCAAGTTACCGGCACGGTTACCACTTATACCAACACGACCACCGGCGATACGGCATCCTACTATTTGCAGGATGGCACGGCGGGCATAGACCTTTTCGTCACGGGCGGCTCGACTTTCCGTCCCGCGCAGGGCGATGTCGTCACCTGCATAGGCGTTGTGTCCTCCTACAATTACGGGCTTGAGCTTGATGTTGACGCCACGAGCCGGTTCGGCATTGCCTTACACCTCGGTCATTGATACTGGCACGACCAATGCCCTGCCGGCGCCGATCAGCATCGGGTACAATATTGCCAACAACCTTGATAACTTGAATTACAATCTTCAGGGTTCGCTGGTGAAATTGAGCGGGGTCTATTTCGGAACCAACGCAGGAACCGTGATTTCGACCAATGCCAACGAATACATCACGATCACCAACAACAGCGGCCAATCATTCCAATTGAGCTTCTTCGATCTGGACCTGAACACGGCGGGCCAGACCCTGCCCACTTACGCCTCCAGTGTCACCGGCGTGTTGTATGGCTGGAGCACAAACAGCTACTATAGCGTGGCAATCACCCGGTTTTCCGATATTGTGGCCGCCCCGCCTCCGATCATGCTGGGCGTGAGCCATTCCGGCGGCAACCTTACCTTCAATTGGAGCGATGCCACGTACGGTCTGCAATCCGCCACCAATGTGCTTGGGCCTTACAACAACATTCCCGGCGCCACCAGCGGATTTACGACCAACACCACGTCGCATCCGACGTTGTTCTTCCGGCTGTATCATCCGTAAATCTTTGCGTTAAAATCAAGGGCGGCCAGCAATGGCCGCCCTTTTTGTTTTTCTGGAAGACCGGGGCTTGTTTTCAATATGCAATTCGCCTGTGAATACCATCTAAGTTTGTAAAACTCCGGAGCCATCACAAACCGCGCCAGCTCTCGGCGTGTTGGAAATGTTCCAGCATGAGCGAGCACTCGCCGGCCAGGTCCTGACGATTGGCCTTCATCGCCAGGGCTTTCGCGGTTTGCACAGCGCTGATTGCCTCCGCAAACCGGCCGGTTTCCGCATACGCGGCGGCCAGCGTCTTCAATTTCACCGCGTCCTGCCTGCCGGTCAATTCGCAGGCGCGCTCGGACAGTTTGACGGCTTCCGCGCCGTTGAGGAATTCGGGATGGGAGTCGGTGCTCAAAATCCACGCAAGGCCGTCAAGGGCGTTGGGGAAATCCGGCTGAAGCAACAGCGCGCTGGCGTACTCGCCCATGGCCTCGCGCGTTTTTTTTAAATGTCCCAGCGCCACGGCAAATTCGTAATGCGCGTTCGCGTCGTTGGGATGAATGCCGGCGGTTTCGGCAAACAGCCCGGCGGCTTCGCTCCATTGCGCCTGCTGGTTCAGCGCCAGCGCCAGATTGTATTCGGTTTCGGCATTGCCGGGCTTGAGCCGCAACGCCTCGCGAAGCTGTTGGACGCCTTCGGCCAGACGGCCTTTTTGGATCAATAAAATTCCGAGGTTGTTATGGGCCAGTTCCAGTTTCGGGTCAATCTCCAGCGCGGCGCGGTAATGCGCAATGGCTTCGTCAAACCGGCCTTGCGTGTGAAAGATCCGCGCGAGGTTGTTGTGCGTCACGGCGGAATCGGGATTCAGTTTCAGCGCGGCGGTGTAATGCGCGATGGCCTCGTCGTATTTTTTTTGTTTGCCCAGCGCGATGCCCATGAAGATGTGCGTTTGTTCCTGCGTCGGGCGGAACCAAAGCGATTTTTGATACTCGGCGATGGCTTCATCCAGTTTGCCCTGCTCCTCCAGCGCGTCCCCCAGAAAAAAATGCGCTTCGGGAAAGGCCGGCTGGTAACTTAAAGCCTTGTGGTAATACGCCATCGCCTCATCATACTTGTGCTCCTTGGCCAGCAGGCTGCCGAGAACGGTGATGGCCATGTAATTCCGCGGTGTAACCCGGTCGGCGTGTTCAAACAGCATGCGGGTGTTCTGCCAATAGCGGAGTTGCATTGAAGTCAGCGCCAGCAACCCGAGGGCGGCCATCACGGACACACTTTGCAAGACCACCCGGCTTCTGATGGTGTCGCAGGCGAGCCAGACAATCATTATGAACACGCCGATCAACGGCAGATAAGTGTAGCGGTCGGCCCAGGCTTGATCGCCCACCTGCACCAACCCGATGACCGGCACGAGCGTGCCGAGATACCACAACCAGCCCGCCAGGAGGGAAGGCCGCCTCCGTATGTTTTTTATCGCCAGTAACGTTATCAGCCCCAGCACGATGACGGCGCAAGCGATGGTCAGGACCTGCATGTGGATTTGATACGGATAATAAGCGGCCAGATGCCGCGGGACGAACATCGCGACGAGATAATGATTGTAAGCCGCCAGCGCATGAGGAATACGCTGGGAAACGGACAGCCCGACGGTGGAGACAATCGCGATCTGTTGCGCGCGCAACGTCAGCGCGCACACGACGGCGCTCAAGGCGAGAAATGGAATTTTTTCCAAGGCCAGTTTCCGCCAGGGTTTCTGCGCGAAGTGGGGAAGAGTCTTTTCCGGTTGTTGCCGGCTGGCAAGTCCTGAAATACGGTTCAACGGCCAGTAATCCAGCAGCAGCAACACGAACGGCAAAGTCACGCCCATCGGTTTGGCCATCAGGCAGAGCACAAAGGAGCCAAGCGTGAAAAAATAACTGGCGATGGACGGCTTGGCGGCATAACGGACATAAAACCAGAGCGTGAGCATCCAGAAAAAGGCGCAAAGCACGTCTTTTCGTTCGGCGACCCAGGCCACGGATTCGACGTGCAATGGATGCCAGGCAAAAAGCGCCGCCACTGCCGCGCTGCGCCACATCCGGTTCGTCATCCGGTTCAGAACCGAAAACAAGAGCAGTGTGCTGGCAATGTGCAGCAGAAATATTGGTCAGGTGATGGCCCCCGGCGCTTGCCCCGTAGAATTGGCAATCCAGCATGTGTGACAGCCAGGCCAACGGATGCCAGTTGCCCGCATAAAAACCAAAGGCCCAGATCAGGCCGCTCCACGTCAGGCCCGCCTGCACGCGGGGATTATCCGTAACATATTGCTGGTCGTCATATTCCACAAAACCGTGGTGGAGCGCCGGGCAATACACGGCCAGCGTGAGCAGCGCCAGCCCGGCATAAACGAGGCATCGGCTTCGGAATTGGGGGTCGCGCACTCGCATGACATCGGCATGATGCGGAGGATCGGTGATTTTTCAATGGCAAAGGCAGGAACCGGGGGAATGTCATCAGATCGTAACACAGAAAGGCGCAAAAACTTATTCACAATCCTTGATTTTTATCCGCCAGACGAAATACAATCGGCACAACAAAATAAAAAAATGTTCCGGTGGATGCATCGAAATTGTTGTAATGAAAATACCCACATTCACCAAACCGGCGCTCAAGGCTTTTACCTTGATTGAATTATTGGTGGTCATTGCCATCATCGCCATTCTGGCAGCGCTTTTGCTGCCCGCCTTAAACCGGGCCAAACTAAAAGCGCAAACCATTCAATGTCTCTCCAACCTGCGTCAGTGGGGGATTGCGCAACAATGCTATTCGACAGAGGCCGGTGATTACATACCCCGTGATGGGTGTAACAATGGTGGTCAATATGCTTGTGATACTGGTGTTACCAGCGGCGCGGGCAGTCCAAAAGACCCCTACGCCTGGTTTAATGTGCTGCCGCCGACTGTGGGGGACCAGCCACTGTCATACTATTACAGCAAGATATTAGGCACAAAATTTTGGAATTTTTATCCTTTTCCCGGAAATACCCTTGGGAAAATTTGGCTTTGCCCCGCGGCGCAAGTCACAGGACCCGATATTAAAGGTCCGGGTGAATTTGGTTCAGGAACATCGGGTGATTTTGGACGTTATGGTTATTTCAGCTATGTCATGGATCTGGATATGAAGTTGAAATCGGCCATTAAAAACGGCGTGGCGGATAGTGCAAGTGGGGTGGGCAACAGCTACTCCTATCCCACCATGCCCAAAATGACTTCAATTCGTCATCCTTCAGCTCAAGTGATGCTGGCAGAGCAAGCCTTCAGTCCGAACCTGGAAACCTATGCCCCGTCTGCCGCACGCAACGGGATTTTGCCGAGCCAACGATGGTCCGCCTTTACCCAACGACACAACATGGGAGGCAACATCGTTTTCCTTGACGGACACTCGGCACGTTTCAGATATGATTATATTCATGTCGGGGACCCTAATGGCGGAGATTCCCGTGCAGAATCGCTGAATTCGGACGTTCTGGTGGAACCCGAACCGGGATATAAATTATTAGCAATTAAATCCCGTAGCGCACATCATGGTTCAAACGCCGCCAGCAATGGCCGCCCTTTTATTTGAAACGGACCTGATTGAAAATTTATTCCCCGGTGATTTTTGCCAGCACGCGTTTGCGTGTGAGGATCCGTTCATAATGCCCGAACCTGGGGTGACTTTAATCATCATCCACTGTTTTCACCGCCCAATCCGGATACGGGGTTTGTGATCCTTTTGTCGCGCGCCAGAGGATGTGATTGAGCAGGTCTTCCGGGCATTGGTCGGCTTTCTCCAGCGGCAGCCGCGCGGAAACCACGGCGTCCTGGCGCAATTGCGCATCGCTATTTTTCTTCAGCGGCGGATTCATTTCATCCAGCGGCACCTGGTTTGTCACGGAGTCAAAAGCGGTGAAATCGGGGGTGTTGGTGAAGCAGTCGAACATCGGCGTCGCCGTTGCGTCCATCTGGTTCATCGGCGGCAAACCCAAAATTAATTCCATCGTGCGGAGCAAACTGGTTTGATTGTATTGCGTGCTGATGGTCGCGCCGCGTTTCGTGAATGGGCTGATGACGTAGGCCGTGGTGCGGTAGCCGCTCACGTGGTCCCAGCCATTCTGCGGATCGTCTTCAATCGCAAAAAGGCATGTGTTCGTCCAAAATTTGCTGTGGCTGACGGCTTCAACGACGCGTCCGAAGGCAAGGTCGTTGTCAGCCACCTGCGCCCGGGGCGTCGGTGAATTGGTTTTGGTTCCGCTCGTGTGGTCGTTTGGCAGCCAGAGGATGACGAGATTCGGCAGATGGTCCGCCGCCTCAAATTGTTTCAGCGACCGGATGAATTGCGCCGCGCGCCAGATGTCCGGCACGTTCAAATCCCAGCCAATAGTGTTGGTGGCGATGAACGGCCGCAGCGATTCGATGTCCGGCTCGCAGGCATAAACGATTTCATTCGAGCCGTTCACGCAATCACGGTAGCAATCGAGAAAATGGACATTCGTTTTGCTTTCCGAATCCTTCCAATGCTTTTTGTCCGTTGTGTATTCCCCGAAATCGCAAACCGATTTGCCATGCGCCAGGGCGTTATTCCAGATGAACCCGGCCGGCGAATACGCCAGCGCATCCTTTGTTTCGGTGCCCCCGCCGCCCGCCGGATAACTGCGCGGAAATCCGGCGAATTCACGCTCCAGGTAATCCGTCGCGATGGCGCTGTCCGTCCAGTTGTGGCCGTCGGCGCTCAAAGCTCCGCAGCAATATGTGTTGTCCAGCAGGACAAAATTGCGCACGAGCCGGTGTTCGTTCGGCGTGACGCGCTCGCCAAACACGCACAAGTCCGCGCCGCCGTTGCCGCCCGTCACGTCGCCGAGCACCTGATCGTAAGTGCGGTTTTCCTTGATGATGTAAATGACATGCTGAAAGACACATGGCTCACCAGCACGTTCCGGCACCGGCTGCGGCATGCGATTTTCGCGCGCGGGCAGCATTGCCTGCGCGAGCAGCGGGTAGCGCAAATTGGCCAGCGCCGCCTGCGTGAACCGCGCCAGTTCTTTTTCTGATGGCATGGGTACCAGTGAAAGCGAACCGTTGTATTGCTTTGAGTTGAAGCCGGGGGCATGGCCCAATCCCGTGCGGGGTTTTTCCTTTTTGCCGACCGGATTCTTGATGTTCGCGACGGAAATCTGCTTTCGGCCCGCATCAAACGCCAGCGCGCCGGGAAACCAGCCGACGGGAATCAGACCGAGCAGTTTCGATGTCCCCGGCTTGAATTGAAAAACAGCCACGGCGTTTTGCGTGCCGTTGCCGGCAAACAGTTTTTTGCCCCGCTTGTCGAATGCCAGCGCGTCCGGCTGCGCGCCAAACGGGTCGCCGGGATTTTGCCGCGCGCAAATCGTCTCCACGATTTTGTCCGTGCGCGTGTCAATGACACTCAACGTGTCGCTGCCCGCATTTGCTACGACGAGAAATTTTCCGTTCGGCGAAAGTGCCAGCGCGCAGGCATGCAGACCAGTCACAATTTCGAATTGATTGGCGCCATTGAGGGCAATCACTGACACCGAACCTTCGCTGGCGATGCTGCGCGCGTCCACGCGAACGGATGTTCCTTGTCCCGCCGGGCCGGTCAAACTGTCCGCGTCGGGACGACGCCCGCCCCAATTGCTGACATAAATTTTATTTTTGCATAAAACCACGTCGAACGGCGCGACGCCCACATCCCACGTCCGCAGAATTTTTCCGGTCGCCGCGTCCATTTCCGCAAGCCGGTTTGAAAGGTTCAGCGCCACGTAAATTGTCCTGCCGTCGCGCGAAACCGCAATGCCCGCGGGAATTTCATTGGTACGGTGCAATCCCGTCACCGCCGGCAGGGCGATTGAAAACAGCGGCGAAACTTTTTTATCCCGGCTGACGCCGAACACTTTGATATCGCCTGTGACGTTCGCCAGATAAATCCGCGAACCATCGGGAGAAAAGGCCAGGCCGGTGAAGCTTAACTGCGGTTTTGGGGCCGGCGAAAGGCTTTCCGATGACACCGGCGTTTGCTCCTGCGCCTGGTCGGAGGGAAACGGGACACGCTGCGAAATATTTCCTGTTGTCGGATTCACAACGACCAATTCGTTGGTGGTGCCCGCGGTCACGAGCAATTCGCCATCGGGACTCAACGCCAGCGCCTGCGGTCTTATGCCTGGCAGCTCGACCAAAGTTCCGGCGGGCGTGAGATGTTGATTGACCGGCGTTTCAAAGCCATTCGTGTCACAGCCAACAGCTTCGGTTGTGGCGGCGTAGTCCGCCGCCAAATCCGCCGCCCCGGCCTGATTTAGAAAAAGAAGCATGGAAAGACAAAATAAGTGGGCGACGATTCTCATGCGTTTTTTGATGAAATACTAGAGCGTTTCAACAAATAGTGTAGCCATTCTTGGAGGGGCAGTGTAAGGTTTGGACATGCGAACGTTATCTCTGGATTTGCGCGAACGAATCCTGGCTGCCTATGACAGCGATGAGGGCACCCGCCCCGAGATCGCCCACCGTTTCCGCGTCTCCCTGGGCATGGTCAAGAAACTCCTGCAGCAACGCCGGCACACCGGCGACATCGCTCCGCGATACCGGTTCTGCGGACGCAAGCCGATGATTGTTGGCACCCACTGCAGTCAGATGCGCTCGTTGCTGGCCAGAAAGAACGACCTCACCCTGAAAGAATTGCGGGAGGCGACAGGTCTGAAGTGCTCCTTGCAGGCCATCAACGTGGTGTTGGGGAAGCTGGGATTGACATATAAAAAAAGACACTCCGCGCCAGTGAACAAGACCGCCCTGACATCGCCCGGGCACGTCGCCGCTGGCGGAAGCGCCAGACGGGCTTCGACCCGGCCAAGCTGATCTTTCTGGATGAATCGGGCGCGAAGACCAACCTGACCCGTCTCTGTGGTCGGGCGCTCAAGGGGGAGCGAGTCCATGCCAGCGCGCCTTGCGGCCACTGGCATACCACTACCATGATCTCGTCCATCCGGTTGGACGGCTCAACCGCCTGCATGGCCCTGGAGGGAACCACCGACACGGAGAGCTTTCGCGCCTACGTCAGCGAGGTGCTCCGCCCCACGCTGCGGCCGGGCGACATCGTCGTCATGGACAACCTCTCGCCCCACAAAAGCGACCCGACCCTGGCCCTGATCACGAACGCAGGAGCGCAGGTGCTTTTCCTGCCGGCTTACTCGCCGGATCTCAATCCCATTGAAAAGATGTGGAGCAAAGTCAAAGGTCTGCTGCGGGGAGCGGAGGCACGGACACCGGCGGATTTGATCACCGCCATCGGCCAAGCTCTGGCCAGGGTAACTCCCCAAGATGCCCTCGGTTGGTTTGCCTCATGTGGCTATAGCTTTTGTTGAAACGCTCTAAAGCAGTCTGATTTGCTTTCAATCTGAAACCGGCTTTTCGAGTGAGGGACTGATGGAGAAGCTGTAAATCTTCCGACCATGTTAGCTTCAAGGCGACGAATAGAAGCCGGCAGATTTTTTGCAGTTTTCAGTTTGCGACAAGAATAATGTGCTTTCGTCCTCTGGAGTGTCGCCCTCGGCCAAGGTTTTGCGAAGGGGGTGAATATGTGAATAACTTTTTTAAGAAATGCTTGCCAGCAGCCGGAATCCGTGACAAAAAAGCGCCGTCAATACTTGGCTTATTTGCCAAGTGTTGTAGATAAGACGGGCTGGTTATCGAGCGTGGGATGGTTGCTAGTGGCGGAACTCCACAGGGAGCCGCCAACGGAAAACCCGGGGCCGCTGTTAACGGGAAATTCCTCCTTCACGATCTCTCCGCGCCGGCTTCAATGGGCACCGAAACATAAAAAAACAAAACCTATGAAAATAAACGCGATTAAATCCGCACTTGTTCTCGCATTCGCAACCTTCATTGCCTGGCCGGCCGGCGCGCAACTGGCGCTTACCGGCACGAATTACTTGCAAACCTTCGACGGTCTTGGTGGCGGGCTGCCGGGGGAATGGCTGATCTATACCAATGCCAAATTAACCCAGCTTGGCACCCCGCTCACATTCAATCCCATGCCGACCAACTGGGCCAAATCATCGTTCGGCTTTGGAAACTATGCTTCGACCATCAATGGCGGCACCAACCTGCTGGGAACCGAAGCTCCCGCCAACCAATACGTTTTTACCAACCGCGCATTGGGTCTCCGAACGACCAGTGCCGCCGATCCCGGAGCCGCCTTCGTGTTGAAAATTGACAACACCAAGGGGTTCAGGAATTTCACCCTCGACCTGGACTTTCTGCTGTTGAGCGTCCAGAACCGGACGAATGTTTGGACCGTGGATTATGGACTCGGTTCCAATCCGGACAGTTTTGTGGCAGTGGGATCCTGGACCGCACTGGGCAACGGCAATGGCGGGGTATTCGGAGCCACTCACGAGACATTCTCATTTGGCCAAGCCCTGGATGATCAGCCCGGACCGGTGTTTATCCGAATAGTGAATCTTTCCAACTCGGGTTCTTCATCGGGCACAGGCACTTACCGGCCCACGATGGGCATTGACAATTTTTCCCTGAATTTCACCAGCGATTTGCCGTTCATCACCGGCATCATCATCACGAACGGCTGTGTGCAAATTGATTTCAACGGATCGCCCAGCGACACCGCCTTGTCCTTTTTATTGCATGGCGCGATGCGGATGGATGGCAGTTTTGCGGATAAGGGTGCGGTAATCACGCAACTGGGGAACGGGCAGTTTCGCGCCATCTGTCCGTTGAACGATTCGCAGCAATTCTACCGCATCAAGCGCTGGCAACCGTGAAGATCAATCGCCGATAATTTTTACCAGCACACGCTTGCGGCGGCGGCCGTCGAATTCGCCGTAGAAAATCTGTTCCCACGGGCCGAGATCCAGCTTGCCCCTGGTGATGGCCACGACGACTTCGCGGCCCATGATTTGCCGCTTCATGTGCGCGTCCGCGTTGTCCTCGCCGGTGCGGTTGTGCTGGTATTGCGAGGTCGGCTCGTGCGGCGCGAGTTTTTCCAGCCACACATCGTAGTCGTGCAGCAAGCCGTCCTCGGCGTCGTTGATATAGACGCTGGCGGTGATGTGCATGGCGTTGACGAGGCAAAGGCCCTCCTGCACGCCGCTCTTGCGGACGAGTTGCTCAATCGTGCCGGTGATGTTGAGGTAATCGCGCCGGTGCGGCGTTTCAAACCAGAGCTGTTCGGTCAGACTTTTCATACGGGACATCAAACCAAATCCGCAGCCGGCCGCAATGGTGAAAACCTGACGTTGGAAATGCGGCGGTCACAGACCGCCGCTACAAATCCTTGTCAAACCGCCGCCGCCACCAGGTCGCCAACCTCGCGCGTGCCGTGGCCCATTTTGCCGGCGGCAAGCGACTTGATCTTAGTGTTGATGATTTTCACAACGGCATCTTCGATGGCCGCGCCGGCTTTGGCCTCGCCGAGGAAGTCGAGCATCATTCCGCCGGCGTTGATGGCCGCGAGCGGGTTGATGACATTCAGGCCGGTGTATTTCGGCGCGCTGCCGCCCATCGGCTCGAACATGCTCGTGCCTTCGGGATTGATATTGCCGCCGGCGGCGACGCCCAGACCACCCTGAATCATCGCAGCCAGGTCGGTGATGATGTCGCCAAACATATTGTCGGTGACAATCACGTCGAACCATTCGGGGTTTTTGATGAACCACATGCAGGTGGCGTCCACGTGCGCATAATCGCGCTTCACCGTCGGGTATTTTGCGCCGATTTCATGGAACGCGCGTTCCCACAAATCGAACGCGTACGTGAGCACGTTGGTCTTGCCACAAAGCGTGAGCTGCGCGGTTTTTCCCGCCTGGATGTCTTCGGTTTTGAGGCCCTTCCACGGCTTGCCGCCGCGGCGTTTCTTCGCGAGGTCAAAAGCGTATTTCAGGCAGCGGTCCACGCCGCGCCGCGTGTTCACCGATTCCTGGATCGCGACTTCGTGCGGCGTGCCTTTGAACACAAAACCGCCCGAGCCGGTGTAAAGACCCTCGTTGTTTTCACGCACCACGACGAAATCAACGTGTTCCGGTCCCTTGTCCTTGAGCGGACAATCGGCGGCGCGGTACAGTTTCACGGGGCGCAAATTGATGTATTGCTCCAGCTCGAAACGGAGGCGCAGCAGGATGCCTTTTTCGAGAATGCCCGGCTTGACCTGCGGATGGCCGACCGCGCCGAGGAAAATGGCCTTGAACTTGCGCAGTTCATCCGCCGCGCCATCCGGCAGCACCTCGCCCGTCTTCAGATAACGGTTGCCGCCAAAATCATAATGGTGCCAGTTGATCTTGAAGCCGAATTTTTGGGCGGCGGCCTCGGACACTTTGAGGGCCTCGCGGGCGACTTCCGGCCCCGTGCCGTCGCCGCCAATGACTGCAATGTTGTAGGTTTTCATAAATTCTTGTCTTCACCCAGAAGGCTTTCGGGGTGGAAAAATATTTTAACATTTTTCCGCCTGGTCGCAATGGAAATTTACACAATGGTTTATCCGGCGCGCAACTGGACACAGTGGCGGGAACGCGCATTTATGCGGCAGCGGGCTTGAAAAATTGAATGCCCTGCCGGATAAATCCGGCGTTCCTTCCGCAACCAGGCAACTTCGTTTGTCGCTGCGCCCTTTAATCCTTGTCATTACCCGCATCTTTTTGGGCTTGCTTGATGAAAACTAATCGGCAACGAATTGAGGCTGCCGGCGAATTGGACTACATCTGCCATCCGGGTTGCGGGATTTCGGGCCGGCAAACGCGACGGGATGCCCGGCTGGCAAACGATCTGGCGCGGCTGGCAGCGACTGATGTGGATGTGTGAAGGATTAGAAACCATGCAACGAATATGAAAAAGATGTGCGTAATGACAAGGCGTGAACGCCGCGCCCCGCACGGTTGAACTTTGGTTTTCGGGTCAATTTCACTCGCCCGTCCGCCAGGGCGGGGATAAATTGACCGCCGTCACGAATTTCATGGAGAAACTTTTTCAAGGTTTGTTTTGGGCTGGCTGCGGCGGACTTTTGCTGGCGCTGGTTTCCTGCACACCCCGGCACGGCGAGACCCGGGACGAGCGGCTGAAATGGAATGTGGCCACGTTGCAGGGGGATTATGAATCCCACGGACGCCGAAACCCAAAGTGGGACAAGGATGCCGGGAAGCTCTGAATAAATTCGCCGAGATCAGGGTCCTGCCGGAAGACGATCTGGAGACGCGCGCCGATCTGGTCGGGTACTCGGCGGAAAGCGCGGTCAATGCCGGGTGCGATGATCCCCTGATAAAATATTTGTACTGCCGGTACGCGCCGGAAATTCCATCAAAACGCTTTCGCAACGACAGGGCGAATTTCGCCTCGTCGCAAAGGACCTGGAGAAGAGCGGCTATTCGCCGGTGCGAAAATTTTATGCCAGCGTGGATGCGGCGGAATGGCTCTGGTCTCGGCGCGATACGAATCAGTGGCCGGAGTCCGGCAATTCCGGGCGGTGGCACTGGGAGATTTGGGCCAGATGCTCCAGGACAAAACCCTGCCCGGAGAGGAGGCGTATCAGGCCTGCGATGCGTTTTTTCGGATGGTCGAACGCAACAACCGGGAGCTGACCAACGCCTATGTCACCATTGAAAAGCTGCTATTTAACAACCGGCCAAAGTGGGCGGCGGCCAGTCTGGTCAAGGCGGACTATTATTTGCTGTTTGCCTGGCGGGGCCGTGGCAACGGCAATGCCGACCAGGTGACCGAGGAAGGCTGGCGCCTGTTCCGGGAACGGCTGGCGGAATCGGAACAGGCGCTGAACCGGGCCTGGGCGCTGGACCCGAAAATGCGCGAACACCCGTGCTCATGATCCAGGTGGCCGAAGGCCAGCAGAAAAAACGCCCGGAAATGGAGTCCTCGGTTCCAGCGCGCCATGAATCTCGATCCAAACAATTACGAAGCCTGCTACGCCAAACTTCACTACCTTTACCCCCAGTGGTACGGTTCCCGCGACGACATGCTGGCCTTTCGCCGCGAATGCGTCGCCTCCACAAATTGGGGCGGACACGTGCCGCTGATTCTGGTGGACGCCCACAGCGAACTGGCCCGTTCCCTGCCAGCGGCAGACCGGGACGATTACTGGGGATTGCCCGAGGTCTGGCCGGACATCAAGGCCGCCTACGAAAAATATTCCCGGGTCAATCCCGACGCCACCCGCTTCCGCTATCCCTATGCCGCCTATGCCTTCCGATGCGGACAATGGCAGGATTTCAACCAACAGATCGCCTTTCTCCGCAAAACCGGGGACGAATTGAATGTGAATTATTTTGGCGGCAAGGGGGCGTTTGATAAAATGGTCGAAATGTCCGGACCCAAAAAATGAAAACCGTCGTCCAGAAACCATCCTCACTCGACAAAACCCTGGCCGGGTTCTGCGTGAAATGCCTGGTCTGCCGGCGCGCCCGAAAGCATCAGCGCGGCGCCGCGTTCTGGCTGGTGCAAAAGATCGAATCCCGGATGTGCCCGTTCTGCCGCGCCTACGAACGGTCTATGGACGCAAAGCGCATCAAATATGAAACACAATTCAATCACCGCGTTAATCTTCACAACTTTGCTGGCCGGCATGGCCGCGGCTGCCGCCGATCCGCAAACACCGCTCGCCACGCAGTCTCCCGCTGCCGGACTGACCTGGCTTACCGACCTGCCATCGGCGCAGGCCCGGGCCAAGGCAGAAAAAAAATCCGTCCTGCTCTTTTTTCATGGCTCCGACTGGTGCGTGGTGTGCGTGGAGATGCAACGCCAGGTATTTGACTCACCCGCATTTGCCAAATACGCCCGCCAGTCGCTCGTGCTCGTGGATGTGGACTTCCCCGACAAACACAAACAGGACGAAGCGTTGCGGCGGGCGAACGCCGCATTGAAGGCCAGGTTCAATCTCAGCCCGGCGCCGGACGAAGGTTTTCCCACCATCGTCCTGCTGAATGATGCCGGCGAAGCGGTCTTTCAGGAAACCGGCTACTTCGGCGGCGGCCCGGCGGAAGTCCTGTCCCAACTGCAACGCCACACCGAAACTGCCCCGCCCACCGCCGCCTACAAGAATTTGAGCGTGGATGAATTCGCGCGCCTGGCGGCGGACAAACAAAATGTGATTCTGGACGTGCGCACCCCTGCGGAATTCTCCGCCGGCCACATTCCCGGCGCCGTGAACCTCGACTATAACGCGCCGGACTTTCAGGCCAAAGCCGCCGCGCTCGACAAAAGCAAGACGTATCTTGTGCATTGCGCCACCGGCGGACGAAGCGTCCGGGCGTGCGAGAAGCTGAGCCGCCTTGATTTTCCGAATCTCTACAATCTTCCCGGCGGCTTCAAAGCCTGGGCCAAGGCCGGCCAGCCGGTCGAAAAATAACTTCGCCGCCCAGGTCCGGGTCAGCCGGCAGGTTGCGAGTGCACCAGTTCGCACAGCTTCATCACCAGCCGGTTCTTCATGCCGTAATAAACGCACTGACCCTCCTTTTTGCGGGTCAGGACGCCTCCGGTGGCCAGCAACGCGAGGTGCTTGGACACGTTGGCCTGCGTGGAGCCGGTGGCGGCCACGATGTCGTTCACACTGAGCGGCTCCCGGCAGACGGCCTGCAAAATCTTCAGTCGCATCGGCTCGCCCAGCAGCTTGAATTGCCGCGCAACTCCCGCCAGCTCGTCATCGCCAAGCAGCCGTTTTGTTTTTCCGTTTGACATACAACTATTTAGTTATATGATTATACAATGATGACGACAAACACGCAAGGCCCAAAATCGGTTTCCCCGGGCGAGCTCAACCGGATGATCGCCTCCGGTTGCAAGGTTGAACTGCTCGATGTGCGCACGCCCGGCGAGTTTGAGTCCGCGCACGTGCCCGGCGCCAGGCTCATGCCGCTGGATGAACTGGACGCCGGAGTGTTCCTGAAGCAACGCGCAGAGGCGGACCAGCCGGTTTACGTTCTGTGCCAATCGGGCGGGCGGGCGCGCAAGGCAATTGAGAAATTGCAGCAAGCCGGGTTTGGCGGCGGCGTCCTCGTCGAAGGCGGCACGCAGGCGTGGATTGACGCCGGACTGCCGGTGACCCGCGGCACCGCCGGGGTCATCAGCCTCGAACGCCAAGTGCGCATCGCCGCCGGTTCGCTGGTGCTGACGGGCGTGTTGCTGGCGTATTTTATTCATCCCGGTTTCATCGCTCTTTCGGCGTTTGTGGGCGCGGGACTCGTCTTTGCCGGCATCACCGGCTGGTGCGGCATGGGTTTGCTGCTGGCGAAGCTGCCGTGGAACAAAAAATCAGCCTGCGCCTCCGGTTCCTGCTGCAATGCCAAACATTGAAACCGCATGAAAGCTCCCCGGAAAATTGTCATCGTGGGCGGCGTGGCCGGCGGCGCTTCCGCCGCCGCCCGGGCGCGGCGCGTGGATGAAAACGCCGAGATTCACATCTTCGAACGCGGGCCTTACATCTCATTCGCAAACTGCGGCCTGCCTTACTACATCGCCGGTGAAATTGATGATCGCGCCAAGTTGATCGTGATGACCCAGGAAAATTTCTGGGCACGCTCGCGGGTTCACGCGCACGTCAATCACGAAGTGCTGTCCATCAATCGCGCGGCCAAAACCATCCGTGTGAAGGCCGCCGATGGCGCGGAGCGCGACGTGGCTTACGACAAACTGGTTTTGAGCCAGGGCGCGAAGCCGATTGTCCCGCCGATTCCCGGCGTCGAACTGCCGCACGTGTTCACGCTGCGCGACATTCCGGACATGGACCGCATCGCCGATTTCGTAAATGAACACAAGCCGCGCCGGGCCGTGGTCATCGGCGGCGGTTTTATCGGATTGGAAATGGCCGAGGCGTTTCACCATCGCGGCATTCACGTGACCATCGTCGAGCGCAATCCTCATATCCTGCCGTTGCTGGATCGTGACATGGCCGCGCATCTGCAAAATCAAATCCGCGGCGGCGATTTTGCCTTCAAAGCCAATGCCAACGCCACGGCCTTCACCAAAGACGGAGTGGAGTTCGCCGACGGCGGCAAACTTCCCGCAGACTTGATTTTATTGAGCGTCGGCGTGAAGGCCGAAGTGGAACTGGCCCGGGTGGCCGGCCTCGAAATCGGCGTGACCGGCGGGGTGAAAACCAACGGGCGCATGGAATCGTCCGATCCGGACATTTATGCCGTGGGCGACGCGGCGGAGACCATGCATGCGCTTACCGGCGCGCGGGCGCGCATCGCGCTGGCCGGCCCGGCCAACCGCCAGGGCCGCATTGCCGGCGCAAACGCGGCGGGCGCGCGGATGATTTATCCCGGCGCGCTGGGCACGTCCATCGTACGCGTGTTGCACATGGTCGCCGGGTTCACCGGACTCAACAGCGCGCAAGCCGCGAAGGCCGGATTCAGTTTCTTCACCAGCCTCACGCGCGACCACAGCCACGCGCATTACTATCCGGGAGCGAAGCCCGTGCTGATCAAAGTCATTGCCGAAGAAGGCACGGGGCGTTTGCTGGGCGCGCAGGTGCTGGGCGAAACCGGCGTGGACAAGCGCGTGGACGTGCTGGCCACCGCCATCGCCGGCAAGATAAGTGTGTTTGATCTCGAAAATCTGGATCTGGCGTATTCGCCGCCCTTCGGCTCGGCCAATGATCCCGTCAATGTTGCGGGTTTTGTTGCGGGCCACATCGCGCGCGGCGACATCGCCACCGTTGCGCCGGAAATCTGGAAACCGGATGGCGAACTGCTGCTGGATGTCCGCGATGCGGATGAACTGGTGGAATTCGGGAAACTGCAGAACGCCGTGAACATCCCGTTGACGCAACTCCGCGACCGGCTGGGCGAACTGCCGCGCAACCGGCGCATCATTACTTACTGCCAGAAAGGCCAGCGGGGTTATCTCGCCGCGTGCGCGTTGCACGGGCATGGTTTTGAAAACGTGGCCAACCTGCGCGGCGGTTTCCTGCAGGCCAAACTCAACGGACTGCCAACCGTGCCGGTTAAACAAGCGAAATCAGACGGTTGAGAACCGGTCGGGGGCGGGCCACAGGCCGACAGTGCCTTCAATCCAGCTCTTCGTCCGACGCCTCATTGAGCACCCGCCAGCCGCTGTTGGTGCTGGCCACGATATAGTTGAGCTTGGCGAACTTGCCGTTGGGGTATCGGCGAATCTCGACCACCACCGCGATGCCATCGTGGTATGCCCAACGGTCAATGAAAAAACTTTCCACGCCCTTGAGATCCGGCCAGGCCTCCGCAGTTGCCTTCCGGAAGGCCCGCTCCGCCAGCAGGGCGTTCTTCTTTCGCAGTTCCGGGTCGCGCGCCAGGTTTGGATCCACGTTCAAAAGCGCCACCACCCCCTCCACCATGAAGTTCTTGCAAGCGCAGACGGCTTCGATGCTCTTCCGGCGGTAGGCGGCCTCGAGGCAAAGCACGGCGCCTTCCGGCGTGCCGAAATCCTCCTCGATCAAAGGAAACTCGCGCAACTGCTCCAAGGTCACGTCTGGTTCGTAGTTCTCTATCATGGCATGTCTTCCGCTCAAACTATTATCCAGGCACAATGATTGCAACCTGTTCCGCAGGCATTCTCGGCGTCCCCGCCAATGCCGGGGTCCAACACCCGCACTTGCAACCTATTTTGTTATCTTGAAAACAACTCTTGTTTTGAGTTTTGGTCATGTTAAGGTTAAGTTGATGTTGTTTTGATGCCGGAAACCGCTGGTTTGCCGGCCATTTGTTGAAAATACGCCTATGAACCAAACGTCTGCGTCTGAAAAAAAGACCGGCGCCCAGCCAGCCAAGCCGGGTTTCACCGCGCCCAAATATCCCGGCGTCCGCGTCACCTGCAACGGCAATTTCCTCGTGGCCGAACACGTCGAGACGCGCATCACCGAGGGCGGCGTCTTCTACCCCATCACGCCGTCCACCGAGGGCGGCGAAATTTACCAGGGCTCCTATGCCGCCGGTGAACTGGATGTCTGGGGCCATCAGAAAATCGCCGTCGAGACGGAAGGCGAGCACGCCGCGCAGGGCGGAGCCACGGCCTTCGCCGTCAGCGGCAAACGCACGGTCAATTTCACCTCCGGCCAGGGCCTCGCCTATGCCATGGAGCAGTATTATCACGCGCCCGGCAAGTTCTCCACCATGGTGCTCGAGGTCGGCGCCCGCGCCCTCACCAAGCACGCCCTCAACGTCCATTGCGGCCACGACGATTTCTACGCCGCACTCGACACCGGCTGGACGATGCTCGTCAGCAAGGACGCCCAGCAGTGCCGCCGACCAGGCCATCATCCTCCGCAAGGTCAACGAGCTGTCGCTCAATCCCGGCATGAACATCCAGGACGGCATGCTCACCACGCATTCCGAACGCACCTACCTGGCGCCCGAAGCCGAACTGCTTCGCGAATTCCTCGGCGCCGTGGACGACACCATCGAATGTCCCACGCCCGCCCAGCGCGAACTCTTCGGCTCCAAACGCCGCCGCGTGCCGGAAATGATGGACCTGAAAAATCCGCTCCTGCTCGGCCCGGTCCAGAACCAGGAGCACCACATGAACGGCGTGGTTGCGCGCCGCAACAATTTCAACGAGCCCATCCTGAAATTCCTCGAGGACGCCTACGCCGAGTTCGGCCGGCTCACCGGGCGCGTTTACGGCCTGATCCACCAATTCAAGTGCGATGACGCCGACACGGTGTTCGTCTCGCTCGGTTGCGCCGCGGACAACATCGAGGCGGCTTGTGATTACCTGCGTGAAAAACGCAACGCGAAGGTCGGCTCCATCCATATCAACGTCATCCGCCCGTTCCCCGAGGCTGCCGTCATCAACGCGCTGCGCGGCAAGAAGAACGTCATCATCCTCGAACGCACCGATGAAGGCATGGCGGGCGACAACCCGCTGGCGCGCGACATCCGCGTCGCACTGGGCAAGGCCAACGAAGCCGCGAAGTACGGCGGTGCGCTGCCCGCGCTCACACCCGAGCAGACGCCTCGCATCTTCCGCGGCAGCTACGGCATAGGCTCACGCGATTTTCGACCGGAACACACGCTCGGCGCCTACGAATACGCCACCGGCCACGCCCGACGTCAGGATGGCGCGGGTGCCGCCGGCGGCGAAACCTATTTCACGCTCGGCATCGACCATCCCTATGCCGTCATCAGCAAGGAAACCCCGTCGCTGCTGCCCGACGGCGCCATCGCCGTGCGGTTCCATTCCATCGGCGGCTGGGGCATGATCACCACCGGCAAAAACCTCGGCGAAATCGTCGGCGAATTCGGCGACCTCATCAAGCATCGCGACGCCGAGACCGACCCGGACGGACGGCTCAAGGAAAAATTGTTCGTCATGGCCAACCCGAAGTACGGCTCGGAGAAAAAAGGCGCGCCGACGAATTATTATCTCACCGTCGCCCCCGACATCATCAAGGTGAACTGCGAGCTCAACCACGTGGACGTCGTGCTCTGCTGCGATCCGAAGGCGTTCACGCACACGAACCCGCTCGAAGGCATCAAGCCCGGCGGCTGCATCGTCTGGGAATCCAGCGACACCCCGGAAACCGCCTGGCAGCGCATCCCGTCCCAGCACCGGCGGTTCGTCAAGGACAACGACATCCATGTTTACATCCTGCCCGGGTTCGACATCGCGAAAAAGGCGACGAGCAAGACCGAGCTCCAGCTCCGCATGCAGGGCAACTCGTTCCTCGGCGCGTTCTTCCGCGTCTCGCCCTTCCTCCGGCAGAACAACATTTCCGACGAAACCTTCCTCGCCACGGTCAAGAAACAGTACCAGAAGAAATTCGGGCGCTTCGGCGACGACGTCGTCACGTCCAACATGACCGTCATGAACGAGGGTTTCTCGCGCGTGCAGGAAATCAAATACGGCGAATTCAACGAACCCGACCGTTCCTCGATGCGCAATCCGCCGCGTGGCGCCGATCGGCGCCGAGCCGCTGATTCCCACCGCCGGCTGCGGCACGGCCTGCGGCACGGGCATTCCCACGCCCGCGCAACAGACGCCGCGCTACGCCTTTCAGACGCTCGCCAAGTTCGATTCCGAATTCCGTGCCGGGCTCGGCTATCACCAGCCCGCCGGTGCGCTCGCGTCGCTCGGCGTCATGGGCGCCGGCACCGGCGCGACCCAGTCGAAATACGTCGCCCGCCGCGAGACGCCGATTTACATCGCCGAAAACTGCACGCAATGCATGGAATGCATCACCGCCTGCCCGGACACCGCCCTGCCCAACACGTCGCAGGACGTCGCCATGGTCCTGAAGACCGCCGTGCATTATTACGTCACCGACCCCGCCGAACGCACGAAGCTCGCCGGCGAATTGAAGGGCATCGAGGAACGTTCCCGCGTGAAGATGAACGAATCGGTCAAGGCGAAGACCAACCTCCCGTTCAAGGACATCATCCGCAATGAAGTCAACGCGCTGACCACGATTGGTGAACAGACCAAGACTGAATTCACCGGCATCATTGACAAGCTGCCCATCGCCTACTCAAACGTGCCCGCCATCTTCCGCTCGCTCGAAGCCAAGACGCCGGGCGCCGGCGGTTTGTTCTCCATTTTCGTTTCCGACCTGTGCAAAGGTTGCGGCGAATGCGTGCAGGTTTGCGGCGATCACGACGCGTTGCGCATGGCGCCCGAGACCGAGGAACTCAATGCCGACCTGACCACCGCGCAGATTTTCTCGCGCCTGCTGCCCGATACGCCGCAGAAATATCTCGGCCTGTACACCGACACCGACCCCGCGGGCTCGCGCGAGGCCGCGTTGCGCAATCATTTGATGGTCCGCCGCAATTACGAGGCGCTCGTCGCCGGCGACGGCGCGTGCGCCGGTTGCGGCGAGAAAAGCGTGCTGCGCGCGCTGGCCTCCGTCACCGAGGCTTACATGCGCCCGATGTATCATCGCAAGGCCGACCGCCTGCGCGGCAAGGCCACGCGGCTGGAGACCGAGGGTCTGGCGAAGTTGCAGGCGTTGAAACAGCGTGACGAAGCCGAATATCACCTCTACCGCAAGGCCGTCGCCCACATCATCATGGGCCTGGGCGGCGAGGACGACGACGACACCGCCAAGCGCATCGCCGATTACGAGGCCAAGCACGGCGCGCTCACCGACGAGCAGATCGTCAACGCCGTCGTCGCCGTGATGCGGCAGGACGCCTTCAATCACCGCGATTTGCAATCCATTGACGGCCGCCGCGCCAACGGCATGAGCGTCATGTTCATGGGCGCCAGCACCGGCTGCAACACCGTCTATGGCTCCACGCCGCCGTCGAACCCGCATCCGTATCCGTGGATGAACTCGCTGTTCCAGGACGGCGCGACGATTTCGTGGCTGCTCGGCGAATCGCTCATCCTGAACCACGCCCGCCGCTCGGTCGTGCCCGAACGCCTCGCGGACAACCTGCTCGACCACACCGAGGTGATGACCCCGGCCGACTTCTTCCTGCTCACGCATCTCGACGACGCGCTGATGACCGACCAGGAAATCCGCGAACTCCCGAAGGTCTGGGTGGTGGGCGGCGACGGCGCGCTCGGCGACATCGGGTTCCAGAACGTGTCCAAGGTCATCCTGCAAAACCGGCCGAACGTGAAGATGCTCATGCTCGACACGCAGGTGTATTCCAACACCGGCGGGCAGAACTCGGATTCCTCCACCATGCTGGGCGGTTACGACATGAACCAGTTCGGCGTGGCGTCGCAGGGCAAATTGATTGAGAAGAAAAACGTCGCCGAGGCGTTCACCAGCGGGCACGGGTCGCCGTTCGTGGCGCAGGTGTCCATGGCCAACGCGGCCAAGCTGTACAAGGCGATGCTCGACGGGCTCGAATACCGCGGCACGGCGTTCTTCCAGGCCTACACCACCTGCCAGCCCGAGCACGGCGTGCCCGACAACATGAGCGCCGACCAGGCCAAGCTCATCCGCGACGCGCGCGGCATGCCGGAGTTCGTGTTCAATCCGCGCAACGGCGAGACGGCGCAGGAAGCGTTCGATCTCAAGGGCAATCCCACGCCGACGCGCGACTGGTGGCGGACGAAATACGCCAGCACGGGCGAGGAATACAATTACACCGTGGCACACTGGGCGCTCACCGAGGCCCGGTTCCGCAAGCACATCAAGGCCATCAAGGAAGAGGAAGCGCGGGAACTGATCCTGCTCGACGACATGCTGGTGCTCATCACGCAGGACGACGTGATTTACCGTCGGGTATTCGACAAGAACCATCGGAGCTGCGTCCCGAACTTCGGCTGCTACATCAAGGCCGAGATCAACGGCAAGATGAAGTATTTCGCCGTGAGCCGGCAGATGGTGCTGTTCGCCGTGGAACGCCGCAAAGCCTGGCGCATGCTCCAAAGCAAAGCCGGCGTGGTGAACAAGGATTACCAGGCGCAGAAAGCTCTGCTCGCGAAGCTGGACAAAGGTGAACTGCAACTCGCGGATGTGCAGGCAAAAACAAAAGAGCTGTTCGAGGCCGAACTGGCGAAGCTGAATTAAAATTACACGAGCGGCTTATTGCTCCGGTGGAACCGAAAAATATGCGGGCGGGAATGTTTCCCCTTGTATCGTCGGAACAAATTCAACGATTTGCTGGTCGATTTTTTGGCAACTATATTCCTCGGTAGAATTGGCAGCAATCCCGCTTGTAAGCGAACCGGTGCCCCAAGACTCACGCAGCAAGCCTGTATTCGCGTCAGAAGTCTGGCCATAGGCTTTCATAATTACCATATCGGTTGCGTTTGAATTTACAGCTTAGTCAATTTGCGGTAAAGCCTGCATCTGCCATCCTTGAGACAAAACTACACCATTTAGAGAAATTTTCAAATCTATCTCACGTCGTGCGAACACCTTACCTGTTATAGTGTAAGCGCTTGCCCGTTTCAAACTTTCGATGATTGCGCTGCATAATCCGTATTCTACTGGCGGTAGGTTAATGAGCTGAGTCTGTTGTAAAACCTGTTGAAAAACTTGCTGCATCACATCAGCCGGAAGGCCACCAGGAATGTTAACTTGCGGGACAGGAGCGAATAACTGGGCAGCCACGGGGGATTTTGCCACTACTTCCATCAGGTTGAACGGAGTACGACATTTCATTTCAGCCTCAAGGTCAAGCCAGACATCCCAGATTAGGTTCTCCAAATTTTGACTTGGCTCGGTAACTTTTAGGCCGATTTCCTTAGCTTCTTTGCGCCCCAAAGGGTACCCGTGTGTGAAAAATTTTGTTTTTAACGTTTCTGCAATAACTTTTGCCTTTTGCCCCTCTGCATTCTTCATGTGCATTCGCAACAGTTTCTCACCCATTGATAAAGAAAGTTGAGAAGCACGGGCGGCAACACCGATCGGAACCGCGCCAGACTCTTTGCAAAATAATTCAAAAGCAGTTTTAAGGCGCTCTTGGTCGGAAAGCCCGACATTGTCTTTGACGAAACGTAGAAATTCGGTCAAATCCTCGGAGCCAAATTGTATTAGTTCCTTGGTGCCCGGCCTCGGTGCGGTGATTTTGTGGTTCACTGGGCCAAGGTTCGCACAGGAATGCATAACGATTTCATCTGCACCCAATGCAAGTAAAGTTGCCGCACTAAACGCAGCCTGTGGAATCAAGACGCCTACCGTTTTGACTCTTTCGCGTAGAAGTGACATGATTCGCCAAGCCACGGTTGCATCTCCTCCGTTGCTAACAATGAGCAGGTCGGCGGCAACTGCTCCATTCGGTAAGAGAAGAATCTGGTCTATGATTTCGGGTACTGCATCCGAACCCATTTGGGCTGCGGCATTCTGACGGCTACCGGTCACATAGGTAATAAGAGGTCTGCCGCGAAGTTGTTCAATCTCCCGGTATTTTTTCAATCGGTCAACCAGCGCCATAGATTTGCGCCATTTTCACAGAATTAGGCATGTGAACAAGGCTTTTTTGCGTCAAAAGTCGCACCTGAGTTCTGACACAAAATAATTTTTCACCCTTTGTGCTTCCCGATTCGATACGGGATTTTGGATTCCGACAGGATCATGGGCGCGGTTTGGGCGCCCGTTTCAAAGGCGACGTGAACGGTTGCGCCCAGGGCTTCGGCCACGCGGCGTAACATGCTCAAGGAATGGCCCTCGTATGACGGGGATTCAAGCCGGCTGATCTGTTGCTGCGAGGTCTTGAGTTTGCGGGCGAGGTCGCGCTGGGTCAGACCG
This sequence comes from uncultured Verrucomicrobiae bacterium, assembly GCA_963830235.1. Taxonomy (GTDB): domain Bacteria; phylum Verrucomicrobiota; class Verrucomicrobiia; order Limisphaerales; family UBA11358; genus UBA11358. The sequence goes on along the minus strand of CAWHLR010000036.1, from coordinate 35,845 downwards.
GCCTTTTCCCGCAACGCCGCAATCTGCAACGCCACGTCCCACGCCTCCCCCGCCCGGGCAAACCGCCCGGCAAATGCCGGGTCCTTCAGTTGCTCTTCCAGATAAACATCGAAATTCGTTTTCATGTTTCAAACCGGTCCCGCCAGTCGCCCATCCGTTCCCGCGCGGTGTCGAGGTCGCGGACCGGGATGGCCTGGCCCTTGTTGCGGATGCCGTGGACGGCGAGGATGCGCCGGCCTTTCACAAAGAACCACAACACGCGGGTGTTCAACTTGCCGACGTGACGGAGTTCAAACAGGCCGCCGCCGAGCGCCTTGGACAGCGGCTCGCGGTGATACTGGCGATTCCGCAACTTTGCCAACCCGGCCAGCAGCGCCACAAAATCACCCGGATCACTTTGCTTGAGTTCTTCGAGGAACTCCCGCACCGGCGCCCGCCCGCTGGCATTCACATAAAACTCTACGGTAAACTCCATAAACATGCAACATCAAATTTGATGTGTTATGCGACTGGGATATTTAAGTTGTTTGCCCTATCCATTCAGATTGTGCGAATCGTAATCCGCACTGAAGTTTAGACAACTGGAAAACGGTTGAGGGTCGAGAGTCCAAGCGGCTCGTCAGGAGCCTCGCCCCACCTTTGCGTTTCTTGCGTTCTTTGCGGTTATGGGGTGAACACCCCATTGGTTACGCAGCAAAATGATGCGATGTTGGTTCCAGCGGGCAAGTCCCGGTCTGGATGACAAATGATAGATAACGAAAAACTGGTAGCGCTGATTCGCCTTCGGGATTTAATGTATTCCGGGGTGCGGCCAACCTTGCGGGAATGCGGATTTTCGGCGGAAATCATTCAAGGGCTGGTCAAAGAACAGATGGTAAAGTCGGGCAACCAAAAACCCGGCAACGATACCGACCGATGCGTCATTGAAGAGATCCTGCCCGCCGGGTATTCGTTTATCGCGCAGCAGCACGTCCTCCGCGACCGGCGCAATGTCGACGAACTGAGCTTTGCCAAAGCCGGTTGATCCGGCTTCACTGGGGCTTCCGTCTTCAGCCTTGGCAATATCAGCGCAACGCGCCTTCGAGAACTTCCGCGTGGAATCCCTCCGGCACCTGGCCGTCCCGCGCGTACAGGTAGAGCGCGGTCTGGAAAATGGCCTGTAGCGCCGACTGGATCAGCGCCAGCACAATCAGATAAATCACGGCCACTCCAATGCACGCCATCAACGCGACGCCGCCGCCCAGATGGATGCCCAGCAGGATCAGCGCGAACGCCGGAATGGCCAGCAGGAAAAAGATCATCCCAAAACTGAAATTGCTGGCCAACTGCTCGCCCCAGGTTTTTTTCAACAGGGCGGTGGAATCCTTCAAGGCCGCAATCGGCCCCTTGTTTTCCACGACCAGAATGGGCACCACGAGGAAGCTGGCGATTGTCCATGCCATGCCCAGCAGGCCCGCAACGAACCGGCCAATCTTGTCCGAGCGGTCCTCGATGATTCTCAGGACCAACCCCACGGTGGCCGAGACCAAAGCCCATCCGGCAATGACCGGCAGCCGGGAAGCGGCGGCGCGCAGTCCATCGGCGATGGTGGGATTGCCGCCGCCCAGACGCAGGGCGGCGCAGGCGACAATGGCGGCGTTGAAAAACACGACGATGAAATAATTGCAGACATAAAAGGCGAAGAGCGTCCCGTAATAGGCGACCTGCCGCTGGGTCGCGGCGTCGCGGCCGGGCGGCTCCCACGCGCCGGTCGCGTAGATGGGGATGGCGAATGAGGCCAGCAACAGGAGGCAACAAATGCCGGAGATCAGGGGGAAGACCAGCAGGCTTTTGTCCTGCTTGAGCACCTGCCAGCATTCCGACATCAACGACCACGTCCGGGTGATTTTACCCATAAACAATACCTTTCTGGTTTAAGAGTTCAGGTTCAACAACGCTTTGCGAATCGCAGTCTGCCCAACAGCCAGGCTGTGCCGCCAGACTAGCGACGCCGCTTTTGCAGGCAAGAAGAAACTGGCTGCGATCATTTTGCCGAAAAGAGGGCTGTTCATGTTAATCCCAGATGTTCGAAAATCTTTAACGAGCCGGGCGGTGATTGGCCGGGTTGGAGAAATTCCGGCTTTTCTTTCCCAATAATCCTGTGGCCAGCGCCCGCGCGCGGCTCGTATAGTGACGGCCATGAAACTGCAACAAGGCCAGGTCTGGAAACAGGGCAAGGAATATATCCGCATCGTGCGCCTGGAACGGCTCGAAGTGGAATACAAATCCATGGCCAGCCTCAACACCAAGGAGGGCAAGAAGCTGGTCACCAGCAAAAAAGATTTCTGCCGGCTGCTGAAACAGGCCCGCTTGCTGCCACTCCAAAAAATTCTGCCCACGCCAATGTCCCAATGACCGTTAGAGACGTTGCAGCCGACGTGAGGAGGCTCTGACTTCTTGGTTGAGGGTCAATGGTTGAGAGTTGAGTGTTTGATTTCAGAGCCTCGTGACCTCGGCTGCTACGAAAGAAATGGTTTTAAGCGTCTGCGAAGCCGTACCTGGCTGGTTCAGGATTGGGTGGCAAGGCAAGCGGCGCCGGCCCGTCACCGCTGACTGAAATGTCGCTGGGAACCTTGGGATCGCCCGCCGGAATGCCGGCTGCCGTTGCCTCCGGGCCGTGACCCGCCGCCCTGCCCGTGTTGCTGAAAATGCCGCGGCGCTTCGGGTGCCAGGGGTGGAGCGGACACGGCATAGTTAAAACCTTCCGCCTTTTTCCGCACGATGCCGCGGCCGATAAAACGTTCCAATGCCCGCAATTCGTCCCGGTCCTCCGGCGTGACAAAGCTGATGGCGTCGCCCACCGCGTGCGCCCGGCCGGTGCGGCCAATGCGGTGGACATAATCCTCCGCGTGCATCGGGAAATCGTAGTTCACCACGTGCGAAATGCCGTCCACATCAATGCCGCGCGCGGCGATGTCCGTGGCCACCAGCACGCGCACCGCGCCGGATTTGAAATCTTTCAGCGCCTTCAGCCGCTGGTTTTGCGACCGGTTGGAATGCAGCGCCGCCGTCTTGATGCCCTTGCTTTCGAGGTTGCGCGCGATGCGGTCGGCGCTATGCTTCATGCGGGAGAAGACGAGCACCATGTTCATCTCCGTGTTGCGGAGCAGATGCAGCAGCAAGGCCGGTTTCAAATGCTTGGGCACTTCGTAAATGAGCTGCGTGACCGTCTCGGCGGGGTTCGAGCGGCGGCCGATTTGGATCATTTTCGGAGAGCGCTGAAATTCATGCGTGAGACTTTCAATCTCTCGGGAAAGGGTGGCGGAGAACATCAGCGTCTGCCGTTGCTTCGGCAATTGCTGCACGATGCGCCGGATGTCCGGCAGAAAACCCATGTCGAGCATCCGGTCGGCTTCGTCGAGCACGAGAAACTTTAATCCCGAAAAATCGGCGCAGCGCCGGCCCATCAGGTCCAGCAGCCGGCCCGGGCAGGCGATGACGATGTCCGTCGCGGCCCGGAGCGCGCGGATTTGCGGCTGTTCGCCCACGCCGCCAAAGACCGTGGCGACGCTCACCGGAAGATACTTCGCGTAAGCCCGCACGTTTTCCTCGATCTGCAGGACGAGTTCGCGCGTGGGCGCAATCACCAGCACCCGCGTGCCACGGCGCTGTCCCGGAGCGGGTGGCGCCGCGAGCCGGGTGAGAATGGGCAGGGTGAATGCCGCTGTTTTTCCCGTGCCGGTCTGCGCGATGCCGATGAGGTCGTGCCCGGCGAGCAGCGGCGGGATGGCGGCGGTTTGGATCGGGGTGGGTTCGGTGTAGCCGGCGTCCTGCACGGCGTGCAAAATTCTAGCTTCAAGGCCAAGGTTGCGAAAGGGCATGGGATTAAAAATATGGGATGGGGAAAGGTTTGAACACGCCCTAATGCGGGCGGGAACAGGCAAAGGTCACGGAAAAATTTACTTCAGCCGCCAGGTGATGCGCGCCTTGTCCAAATCGTAGGGCGACATCTCCATTTTCACGCGGTCGCCGACGGTCAGGCGCACCCAGCGTTTGCGCATTTTGCCGCAAATGGTGGCGAGCACGAGATGTTTATTGGCGAGTTCAACGCGGAACATCGTGCCGGGCAGCACGGTGGTGACGCAACCTTCCACTTCAATGTGTTCTTCTTTCATGGCAGACAAACCGGCAATGGAAACGAAATCAAAAAGGCAGGATCCGGTTCACCCGAACCCCGCCGTGAAAATCCTGCGTGATTAGTAACGGTCACGACCACCGCCGCTGCCGCCGTATTCACGCCGACCGCCACCGGCCGGACGCTCTTCGCGCGGCTTGGCCACATTGACCGTGAGGGCGCGACCGCCCAATTGCGAGCCGTTCAGCGCGCTGATGGCCTTCTGCGCCTCTTCGGGCGAACTCATGGTGATGAAACCAAAACCGCGGGGACGGCCGGTGGTCCGGTCCATCATCAGGTTGGTTTCCGTGACCGTGCCGTGCGCCGCAAAGGCGTCGTTCAGGTCGTTTTCAGTGGTGTCAAAGGAAAGATTCCCGACAAATAATTTACTGCTCATGTGATGTTTTACTGTCCGACAAACCGGTACTTTCCACAGACTGTTCCCGAACGCCGGGCTTAAAATCATCACTGAACTCAGTTCACTTGAAGATTCACCATGCCTTGAAAGAGACAAGCTATCCAACAGACCTACAAAGTATGGCCTGATTTTGCCACAATAGCGACAACTATCGGCAACTATCTTTTGGCGGCGTTTTTGCGTCCACCACAAACGTTCTCGCGCCGCGCGCCCGGCTCATGCATTTTCTCCCGCATGTCCGACATCTCCCCGCCAGCACCAACGCCGACGCCGCACCGGCGCCGCCCGCGTTACCATGGCAAAAATCCGCGGCGCTTCGAGGAGAAATACAAGGAGCATGACCCGCAGCGCTACGCCGAAACCGTCGCCAAAGTCCTCGCCTCCGGCAAAACACCCGCCGGGACGCACCGGCCCATCATGGTGGCGGAGATTCTGGAAATACTGGCGCCCCGGCCCGGCGAGGTCGCGGTGGACTGCACACTGGGCTACGGCGGCCACGCGGAGGCGCTATTGGCGCGCTTACAGCCGGGTGGAAAGTTGCTCGGTCTCGATGCGGATCCGATTGAACTGCCCAAGACCGAAGCCCGCCTCCGCGCGCTCGGTTTCGATCCGGAATTTTTCTCCGCGCATCGCAGCAACTTCGCCGGACTGCCGCAGGTCCTTGCGTCTGTAGCGGCGGTCTATGACCGTCGAGGCGACGATGACAATTCCCGGCGCTCACAGAGCGCCGCTACAGGCGCGGACGTCATCCTGGCCGACCTCGGAGTTTCTTCCATGCAAATAGACGACCCGGCGCGCGGCTTTTCCGTGAAGCTGGAAGGCCCGCTCGACATGCGAATGAATCCGCAGCGCGGCCAGCCGGCATCCGCGTTCCTGGAAAAAATCAGTTCCGACAAACTCGCCACCCTGCTTGAGGAGAACGCCAACGAACCGCACGCCGCCACGCTGGCCCCGGTTCTCGCCGGAAAAGTTTTTGCCACGACCACCGCCCTGGCCGCCGCCATCCGCGCCGCGCTGCCGCGCTTAAACCAGGAAGACGGCAGCCTTGCCATCCGCCGCGTCTTTCAGGCGCTGCGCATCGCGGTGAACGACGAGTTCTCCGCCCTCGACACTTTTCTGCGCCACCTGCCTGCGTGCCTGAATCCCGGCGGACGCGTGGCAATTCTGACGTTTCATTCCGGGGAAGATCGCCGCGTAAAAAAAGCCTTTGCCGCCGGCCTGCGGGACGGGCTTTACGCCGACATCGCCCATGAAGTCATCCGTCCCACCGCCGAGGAACGCAATGCCAATCCCCGCTCCGCGCCCGCCAAACTTCGATGGGCGCGCCGGTCGGCGTGAAAAATTTTCACCCAGCCCAATCCGCGTTTATCCGTGGTTAAAATTCTTTTTTTGCGATTGTTTGTCACCTGTTGGCGCTTTTCGGGTGCTTACCGGGTGATATGATGACAACCGAAACAATGCAAACGGCGGAATTCAACGATGCCGAGCTGGTGGCCGCAAGCCTGGACGGAAACCGGGAGGCCTTCCGCCGGATTGTGGAACGGTATCAAACCTTGATTTCTTCGCTGGCGTATTGCGCCACCGGCAATGTGAGCCAGAGCGAAGACCTGGCCCAGGAAACCTTCGTGACCGCCTGGAAAAAACTGGCGGACCTGCGCGAGCCGGCCAAACTGCGGCCCTGGTTGTGCGGCATCACCCGTTTTCTCATCAGCAAGGAATTCCAGCGCCAAGGGCGCGAGCCGGTTCACGCCGCCGAATCGTTGGAGGCGGATGAATGGGTCTCACCGGAACCGCTGCCGCCGGACCAGGTCATCAGCGACGAGGAAAAGGCGATTCTCTGGCGTTCGCTCGAACGCATTCCGGAAATCTATCGCGAGCCGCTGGTCTTGTTTTATCGCGAGCACCAATCCATCGAGGCCGTGGCGCAGGATTTGGAGTTGAGCGAGGATGCGGTCAAGCAACGGCTGTCACGGGGACGAAAGCTGTTGCAGGAGCAATTCCTCGCCTTTGTCGCCGGCGCGCTGAAACAAACCGCTCCGGACAAAACCTTCACGCTGGGCGTGATTGCGGCCCTGCCATTGCTGGCCACAACCGCCAAGGCGGCGACGGCAACCGCCGCCGCGACCAAGGGCGGCTCGGCCGCCAAGGCCGCAACCGGAGCGGGAATGTTGGGCACGTTCCTGACGGGTGGTGCGATGTTCCTTTTCTCTCTGTATGGCGTGTTCGGATTCTTTGGCCGCTGGCTTGGTCGCAAGATGGGGCGGAGCAGCCAGCAATCTGCCTTGGGGCGCAAACGCATCATCCAGTTCTGGCGCACGCTGGCCATCGGCTTCGTCCTGCTCGTCATCCCCGCCCTGTTTTTCCCCCGGTTCACTCTGCCTGCATTGTTGGTTCCCCATTCGTTGTTTCATTCTCAGGCATGGGTTTTCCGCGCTCAGACTTGGTCGCTGACGGCATTTTACGGACTGGTGGCGGTGGCTTGGATTATTTGGATGGGGCAACGCTGGCGGGATTCCCGGCGGCAGGAGGACAAAACGCTGAAAACAAATCATCCCACAGCGCGGTTATACAATACCTGGGTGATTCTGGGGATGCTCGGACCGGCATGGATACTTGGCGCAGTTGCTTGTGACACCTTCTTCTCGGACCACACATGGTCATGCAAATCCATTTCCGAACCGGACGCGCAGAAAATTATTTCTGAACGCCCGGATGCCCGATTTACGTTGTTACAATATAAGCTTGGCGCGGAATTGGAAATCCGGCTGCCCGAAGATCGCCGGATCGCCAAATCAACACCGTGGAATGATTCCTTGCATTCAGCTTTGGTCCAAAAAGGGATTGCCTATCAAACCTTGATTGAAGACCAGGACTTTCACAACGGCGGCGTACAGGGATGGCTGGTGATGTTGTCCACCTTGATCGTGGTGGCCGGCACCGTCCTGCTCCTGCGCCGGCCGGGAACGCAAAAGTTTTATCAACAGGAAATCGCCACGCCGCGAGCCGAGCGGAGGGAAAAGAAAATCCTCGCCGTGTGTGCTGCGCTGGCAATGATCGCGATAGCCTTGGTGTTCGTTCGGATCACTCCCTGGAGTCTCCAGACTCTTTCCGGGACGGAGGTTCAAAGAATCATCACCGACTATAAAGACGCCCAATTTGACGTTGTCCAACGCGATAACGGAGCGAGGGAGTTGTGGATTACTTTGCCCAATCGCATCGGCCTCGTTGCGACTCCCGACTTCATTGCGTCGGCGGACGAATCCACGCTTGCGCTGTTGGCGGAGAAAGGGATTGCGCATAAGACACTGGTGCAAGGCCGGGATTTCGGATACGCCGGGCCAAAGCGGTGGATATCGCTGTTGTGCATCTTCATTTTGACAGCGGGTGCCGCCCGCTTTCTGTGGTGGGTATCGCCGAAGACCATTGCGGTATGCCTTGCGTTGCCGATGATCGCGACCGGCATTTTGCTGGGTTTGGTCACTCCCTGGCACACGCAATCGCTTTCCGCAGTGTCAGCGCAAAAAATGATCACGGAGCACCAGACCGCCCGATTCGAGATCATCGAATACAGTAATGGTTCCAAGGAGCTCTGGATTACTCCGCCCGGGAGCAAGCACTACCCCTGCTTCGTTGCACCGGCGGATGAATCCACACTCGCACTTCTGGCGGAGAACAAAATTACCTTCCAAACCTCAATTCAAGGCCTGAATTTTGGGTATGGTGTACCATGGCGAAAGACAGCACTACTATATATCTTCATATTAACGGCGGGCGCGGTTTTCATCCTCCGGCGGTTAATAAGGAAGGATCGAACGCTTTCCGCACCCGCAGAATCCCACGCCTGACATTTTGCCGGATGCGCTGGCAACCGATGGAATCACCGGTTCACTTCGCCGCCATCGCCTTGCCGGCCAGCCAGCCTGTAGTCCACGCGGCTTGAAAATTAAATCCACCGGTGATGCCGTCAATGTCCAGCAGTTCGCCCGCAAAAAAAAGTTCCGGACAGACTTTGCTCTCCATCGTCTTAAAATTCACCTCGCCCAAGCGCACTCCCCCGCACGTCACGAATTCGTCCTGGTTCAGGCTCTTGCCCGTCACCGGGAATTCCGTGCGGATCAATTGCTGGACGAGCCGGTGTTGCGCGGCCCGCGAGAGCGCGGCCCAGCGCGTGTCGCGCGCGATGCCGGCGGCCAGGACGAGCTGTTCCCACAAGCGCAACGGCAACGGCGTCACCGGCACGTTGACGACGAGCCGCGCGGGTTGCGCGACCTGGCGCGATTTGAGTTCGGCGGCAATCGCTTCCGCGTGAAGCTGCGGCAGCCAGTTGACGTGCAGCGGAAACCGGTAGTTGAATCCGTGCAACGCCCGCGCGCCCCACGCCGACAGCCGCAAAATCGCCGGACCGCTCAAGCCCTGGTGCGTCACCAGCAACGGCCCGCGCTCGCGCAGTTTGGCCGACGGCACGGACACCTCAACCGCCCCAACGGAAATGCCCGCCAGCGACCGCAGCCACGGCGATTCGGTGCGAAACGTAAACAGCGACGGCACCGGCGATTCCAGCGTGTGGCCGAGCGACACGGCCAGTTGCCCCGCCGCCGCCGCGCGGCAGCCGCCCGTGGCCAGCAGCAACCGGTCGCAGACGAGCGCATCAACTGGAGCGCCGGTCTTCGACCCGGCGTGTTCCAGCAAAGTTTTGCTTTCGAGCCGAATCGGAGTTCGGCGCTCCGAGGCCAGTGTCAGTTCAAATTCGCCCCGCCCATTTCGGAAGACGTGTTCGACACCGCAATTCAGCCGCAACTCTACCTTCGCCGCCCGGGCGGAGTGCAGCAGGCAATTCACAACGGTTTCCGATGAATCGCTGACGGGGAACATGCGTCCATCGGCTTCGGTTTTGAGTTTCACGCCGCGCGACTCGAACCACGCCAGCGTGTCGCGCGCGGAAAATTTCTGGAACGGCGCCAGCAACGCCTTTTCCCCGCGGGGATACCGCGTGGCGAAGTCGCGCGGGTTGAAGCAGGCATGCGTGACGTTACAACGGCCGCCGCCGGAAATGCGGACTTTGGAAAGGAACTGCGGGCCGTGTTCGAGCACCATCACTTCGGCATCGGGCGCGGCCTCGGCGCAGGTGATGGCGGCAAAAAACCCCGCCGCGCCGCCGCCAACCACAATAACCCGCTGTGAACTCATGCGCGCGAGTTTAGCCGCATGTCCCGCGAAAGTCTCTCCAAAGCGCACAACAAGCTGGTATTGCCAACTCCGCCGGGACGGTGCAAGCTTCGGTCGAAATGGCGGCGGCGTGTTTACTGAAACCCCGTTCTGTTTCGATATTTCGTGAATTAGAAAGGAAAATTATGGGCAAGGAATTTAGTGAACAGGCCGTGATTGATGGTTCGCTTTCCGACCTTTTGGTCGCATACGAACTGATGTTGGAAACCGCCCGGCATTCCAGCGGGGAAAATGTCAAACGCGCCAGGGCGGCGGCGGCGTTGCTTGACGTGTGCTTCCAGAATTTCTCCCACTTCGGTTCCAAATCTGCCGTCGGCCTGCTCGAAGGTCAGATGGAGAAGCTGCGCTTGCTGCCAGTGACTCCCATCGCGGACACGATCAAGAAGTAACCCGCCGCTTGCCGGGCGCGGGATTTTTCTTTGCGCCGCTTCTGACATAGTGCCGCCATGCGAAAGTTGCCGCGCTCATTTTACGACCGGGACACGATTGCGGTTGCACGGGATTTGCTCGGGAAATACCTGATTCACGTGTCGCGTGGTGTGGAGCGCGTTGGCCGGATTGTGGAGGTGGAGGCATATCTCGGCTCGCACGATCTGGCGGCGCATTCGGCCCGGGGGCTGACGGAGCGGACGAAAGTGATGTTTGGTCCGCCGGGTCATGCCTACGTCTATTTCATCTACGGGATGTATCACTGCATGAACGTGGTGACGGAGCGTGAAGGTCATGCGTCCGCCGTACTGCTGCGCGCCATCGAGCCGGTGAAAAATGTCGAAGGCCGGACTTGCGGTCCGGGCCTGCTCTGCCGCGCGATGCACATTGACCGCCGCCTCAACGCCCACGACCTGCTCAGCGACGATTTCTTCATCGCCGCGCCGCCGAAGGCCGAATTGTTTGCCATCGTCAAGCGGCCGCGCGTGGGGGTGGATTACGCGCGGCATTGGGCGAGGCGGCACTTGCGGTTTTACATCAAGGGCAATTTGTTTGTGTTGAGGCCATAGGCACGGGCAAACAAAAAGGCGGGATCTGGTTTGACCCAGACCCCGCCGTGAAATCTCAAGCGCTATTAGTAGCGACCACGACCGCCGCCGCCGCCGCCGTATTCACGACGACCGCCGCCGCCAGCCGGACGCTCTTCGCGCGGCTTGGCCACATTGACCGTGAGGGCGCGACCGCCCAATTGCGAGCCGTTCAGCGCCGCAATGGCCTTCTGCGCCTCTTCGGGTGTACCCATGGTGACGAAACCGAAACCACGGGGACGGCCGGTGGTCCGGTCCATCATCAGGTTGGTTTCCGTGACCGTGCCGTGCGCCGCAAAGGCGTCCTGCAAGTCGTTTTCAGTGGTGTCGAAGGAGAGATTTCCTACAAACAATTTATTACTCATGTGATGTTTAACTGTGAGACTAACCTTGATTTTGTCAGACTGTTCCCGTTAATCGGATTTCAAATCATCACTGAACTGAAGTTCACCTGAAGATTTACCATGCCATGCAATCGTTAAGCTATCTAACACAGACGGGTGCAATATCGCTGGTTCCGCCGCAATAGCAACAACTATCGGCAATTATCTTTTGGGGGCAAAAATACATGCCTGCTTTGCCGGTCTTGTGTGTCACGGCCAAAACGCCACGCCCTGATCCGGCCCGCAGATTAATTTCTTTTGTCTGGCCGCAAAAATCCGGAAACTCAAGTCCATGAATGTATTCTTGACGGGTGGAACGGGTTTCATCGGTTCGTACGTGGCCATGGAACTGGTGAAACATGGACATCACGTGACCATTCTGGCCCGCAACCGCAACAAGGTGCCGGAGCTCAACAAAATCAGCGCGCTCGAAATCGTCCAGGGCGACATCACCGACCGCAAGCTGCTCGGGGAACTGGTCGCCGGAAAAGATGCCTGCATCCTGGTTGCGCTCAATTACACCAGGAAAACCGGATGGGAAGTTCTCCTCAACGACACGCTCCCGACCGTGTTCCTTTCCGACGTGGCGGCGCAGGCGCGAGTGAAACATTTCATCTACACCTCGTCCACGGCGGCGAATGACAGCCTTTACATGGGCGCGCGTGACGAAGCCGAGAAAGATCTAAAAAGTGTCACCGCCGCCACGAAGCAGCATCCGGCCACGTTCTATGGCGCAACCAAGGCGGCCAGTGAAAATTTTGTAACCGCGCAGTCTCATGTTTTGCCGATGCGGGTCAACATCATCCGCCCGGGCTATGTGTTTGGAAATCCCGTGGTTCCCGGAGGCAGCATTCAAGGCGACACGCGTTTTCGCGACATCGTGAGAAACGCCGTGCAAAACAAACCCATCTCCGTCATCAAGCATGACGGCACGCAATTCATCTGGGCCGGAGACCTGGCACAGATCTACGTGAAAGTCCTTCATGGAAACATGAACCGGAAGACGTATCTCGGCCTCTCCCGGAAATTTGTTTCGTGGCATGACATTGCGCTGGCGGCGGTGGAGAAAACCGGATCGCAGAGCCGCGTGGATCTGGCGGACAAAGGCTGGGAGGAGAATGGAAGTTTTTGGGATGTCTCCGAAATGAAAAAGGATTTCGGCCTCGAGTTTGATCCGTGGCAAAAAATTCTGGAACACCTCGATTATTACATCGCGCTGGAAAAGCAGCGATGTTAGATGACCGCATGGAAAAGAACCGGCTTGAAGCCTTCAGCGACGGCGTGCTCGCCATCATCATCACCATCATGGTGTTGGAGTTGAAGGTGCCGCATGCCACCGGACTTGCCGACCTGAAACCGCTCCTGCCGGTGTTCTTAAGCTATGTGTTGAGCTTCGTTTATCTCGGCATCTACTGGAACAACCATCACCACATGTTCCACACCACCAAACACGTCACCGGCGGCATCCTGTGGGCGAACCTGCACCTGCTGTTCTGGCTCTCGCTCTTTCCGTTCACGACGGGCTGGATGGGTGAAAACCATCTTGCGCCGACGCCCACCGCCGTCTATGGATTCGTGCTGCTGATGGCGGCCATCGCGTATTACATTTTACAGCGCACCATCATCGCCCAGCAAGGGCACGGCTCCCTGCTCGCGGCGGCAATCGGGAAGGATTGGAAAGGGAAACTTTCGCCCGTGCTCTATTTCATCGCCATTCCACTCGCGTTCGTCAGCCCATGGATTTCCGGCGGCCTGTATGTGTTCGTCGCCCTTTTGTGGCTGATTCCCGACCGCCGCATCGAGCGCATGCTGGTGAAGCGGGACAAGGAATGAGGATTGGTTGTTGATGGCAATGGCTCGCAGGTTTTGGGGATGATTCCAGCATTGCTCATCAAGCAGTGGTCCGTGCGCTCGCGCATCTTCCGGCAGGCTTCAACAAATGTTGAAGCGGGCCATCGCTGAAAAAGCGGCGGGTTCAGAAGCCGGCGGGTGCGGCGGCAACAGCGAAATCCCTTCCTGAAGATCCTGGCGTGACGAGAAATCAAGGCGTCGGATTTGCCGGCCTCCGCCTCCACGATTTCGTTGAACCGTTTGACAAGCCTTTTGCCCGGTTCCTCCCGGGCCGCTGTATCCGTTGCCGTCGCCTTGAGATTCATCACGTCATTCAACACCTTTATCGTCTTTGGAAAATCGAGGCAAACCGTTTTCGCACCGCCTGCTCTCATGACGGTTTGGCCATTCCAAACGTTTAAACCCTGGCGGGATTTTCATGCTTTTAATTTATTACAGGTTGCCGCCGCTCATTGATTTGTGCCTGGTCGTTGGTGTTGGCCGCCGAACCGGGGCGGAGGACTTCGCGAGCGAGGAATTGACTGAATTTGACGGCTCCACGGTGATTCAGATGGTCCCCATCCAGAAAATCTTCAAGGGTAAAGCGGTCGTCGGCCAGGTAATCGCCATAGCTGGCTCCATGCTGCCGGCAGAAGGCAGCAATGGCGGCTTGCGTTTGGGCGTAGGCGGCGGGTTGAATTCCAGACCGATAGTAAGGCGTGACCGGTGTGGTGACCAATATCAAGCGAACCTTGCGCTTTTGCAGGGCCGTATCCATCTTTTCCAGCAGGGCAAAATTTATGGGCAGATTCGCGGGATTCATGGCCCGGGTGTGCCGCACCAGCGCTCCGGCGGCAGTATCACGAAGCTTCTGATCACTGGCGGGAGCGGAATCATCACCGGCGAGACCACCCCATTTGGTGAATTCACGGGCGACATCCTGGTCAATCATCTCGTTGTAATCAAAGGGGTAGTCCCTGCCATACAGGAAGTAGAGGCTGAAGTTGCGGACATCGCCTGCCATGTGACGATTCCGCTGGGGCAGCGAATAGAAATAAGAATAAAAATAGCAACGCCAGGACTCAATCCCATCGTCTAGTTGGACTTCCAATGTGAAGTCGGAAATGGGCACAACGACGGATTTGAGAGCGGGCAGTTTATCGAGATATTTGAGCGTCAGTTCGGTGTCATAGTAAATGCTCTGACTGGTGGCGGCCAGGTTGAACGCTTTGCCTCCCAGATATTCCGGCAAGATGTCGTAATAGCCGTACGAAGATCCCAAAACAAGAACCTCCACCTCACTGGCGGCAGCGGCCAGGAGACGCTTCTTGACGATATATTGATTGTTATTGGCGCCGGCATATTTGAATTGAAAAACGGCCAGTAACACCGCAAAGGGGAATCCCAACAAAAATGCACGGATGAGGAGCTTTTTCATGGTGATTCAAAATTGGAAGTAGATGAACTGGTCGCTGTCCTCAACGAAGAGGAAGAACAGCGCGGCGGCCGTGGCATAATAAAGACTCCAGCGGAGCCACCACGGCCAATGAATAACGCGGATAATTGAGGGACAGCGCTCTTGCAGGACATGAATGCCTTCGACAATCAAGATGCCGCAGAGGCAGAGCGTCAGGCTTTGTCTCGTGCTTCCGATACTGTGGGGCAGGTTGCGAAGTCCGGCCATGCTGCACATATCGGTCCAGCCGGTGAAGAGACGGATCAGAACTTCCCAGGCATCGTGGACGGTACCGGCACGGAAGAATATCCAGCCCAGATTGACCAGGGCGAAAGTGAAAAGCACGCGCAGGACGTTGTGGAAGAATGGGCGCCGGCCAAGGCCAATCGCGGCGGTGATGCGGCCACGAAACTTTTCCGTTGCCGCGCCAATGACGAGAAAGAGTCCATGCAGCGCGCCCCAAATGACAAAAGTCCACTTTGCCCCATGCCAGAGTCCGCTGACCAGAAAGACAACCAGTATGTTCGCATACCAGCGTGGCTTCGACATGCGATTGCCCCCGAGCGGGATGTAAACGTAATCACGAAACCAGGTGGACAGGCTGATGTGCCAGCGCCGCCAGAATTCTGCGATGCTCTGCGAATGGTAGGGCCGGTCAAAATTGTTCATCAGCTTGAAACCCATGACCCGGGCCGAGCCAATCGCAATGTCCGAATAGCCGCTGAAGTCGCAAAATATCTGAAACGCAAAGAAGACCGTCGCCATGGCCAGCGGCGGCCCGGCATATTGCGATGGTCCGGCGTAAACGAAATTCACCACCTTTGCCAGCCGGTCGGCGACCACCACCTTCTTGAACAAACCCCAGGCGATCAGTTGCAGGCCGCTGACCACGCGGTCGTAATCGAAGCGGTGCTCCTCGTAAAACTGGTGAATGAGGTTTTGTGGACGCTCAATCGGCCCGGCAACCAGTTGCGGGTAAAACATCACGTACAGCGCGTAAATGCCGAAGTGCCGCTCCGCTTTTTGCCGTCCGCGATACACCTCAATGGTGTAGCTCATGGCCTGAAACGTGTGGAAGGAAAGCCCCACCGGCAGGGCGAGTGCGAGATATTTGATCGGATAATTCCAGCCGATGAAATGAGCGAGCGCTTCCAGATTGCCGTTGATGAAATTGTAATACTTGAAAACCGCGAGCACCCCGACATTGGCGACAATGCTCATGCCCAGACACCATTTTCGCCGCAGACCCGCCGCATTCTCGATGAGCAGACCCGCGAAATAGTCCACCACAATCGTAAATCCCAGGATCAAAATATAGATGGGGATAAAATAAAGGTAGAAGTAGCAACTGGCGGCCAGCAGCCACGACCAACGCCAGCGGTGCGGCAGCGCGAAATACACAGCCGTCACCAACGGAAAGAAAATCAGAAAGGCAAACGAATTGAAAAGCATCCCGTGTGTTCGCGCAGGTTCACGCGCTCTTCTGGTTCGTGAGACCGCTGGGTTCCGCGGATCCCGCTGCGGCGGGATGGCAAGGCCTCACGCCGAACCGCGGACGGAGGCCGGCGGGAAACAATGCGCACCTAATTAATTCCATTATAATTCCTAGAGTGGCAGGATTAAGGCAAGCTGTCAACCCCCTATCTCATTCCAATCGGGCCGGATTGATTCCCGGCCGCCGGATCGAACGCCTGCTGGCCGAACGCAAAGATTGACCCGAGGCGGACCCGCCATTCAATTCTTCCGTGGATCGGCCAAACCCGCCGTCAATCGGAAACGCGCGACATCCATCGCACCGCTGGTTCCGGGAATCAGCGCCGCGATGCCCGTGTCGGCTTCTTGGAAATAGAAGAACAGCAACACGCGCCCGGCGACCGCCGCGTTGCCGTGATAAAACCGATGCTCGCGCAGCAAAAACAGTTTCGCTGCATCGAACGCCACCTTCCGGCCCAGTGCCTTCGCCGCCACGTGCGCCAGCACCGCGAGCAAATGCGGCGCGTCATCCGGTTCGGAAGCATCCAGAAACTTCACATCGCCGGCGAATTCCTCCAGGAAATAATTCAGCGCCAGTTCGTAATCCGCGGGATGCAGCATCCGCTCGCGCAGCACGCCGAGGTGATGCGGGAGGTTTTGGGAGGCCGTGTTCATGGGAGCAGCTTGCCGCGGCACGGTTACAAATGCCAGCGAAAGGAGAGGGGCAATTGGAGCACAGGAATGTTGACGGGTTGCGTCCGTCGTCGCCGCCCTTGCGCTAGGCTGAAGGGAACCAGCACGCAATCAAACGTTTGGTCATCGTATGGAGTCTGGGCGCACGCGCCAAATGAAAAGCGTTTTGACTCCGCTCATGGCTTGTTCCTGCCCAATTCTCTGCTACTGTTCACGTTCTGACATGTCCACCATCCTCACCGCCACTGAAGTCACCGTCCGCTATGGCGACCGCACAGTGCTCAACGCCGCGACGCTCGCCATTGACGAGGGCGACCGCATCGGGCTGGTCGGGCGCAACGGCTGCGGCAAGACAACGTTCCTCCGCATCCTCGCCGGGCTGCAATCGCCCGACAGCGGCGACGTTACCCGGCGTCGCGAACTGGTCGTCAGCTACCTGCCCCAGGACTTCATGCTCGATGTGGCGAAGGACGTGCTCGAAAATATCCGCGACGGCGCGAAGCCGGTGCTCGATTTGATTGCGGAGTTTGAATCGCTGCCGCATGACTCGAAACGCCACGAGGAATTGGAGCATCGAATCGCCGTGCTGGAAGGCTGGTCGCTCGACCGGCGCATCGAGACCGCTATGTCGCACCTGAATTGTCCTGCCGGCGACCGGCAGATTGAGACGCTTTCCGGCGGCGAGAAACGGCGCGTGGCGATGTGCCGCGCCCTGGTCTCGGACCCCGACCTGCTGATTCTCGACGAGCCGACGAACCATCTGGACCCGGAATCCATCGAATGGGTGGCGGAATTTCTCGACGAATTCCACGGTTCATTCCTCGTCGTCACGCACGACCGCTATTTTCTCGACCGCGTGGCGAAGCGCATGGTCGAGCTGTCCGACGGTCGGTTTTTCTCGCACGCCGGCAATTACACCGATTACCTGCTGGACAAGGCCGAGCGTCAGGCGGCTGACGCCACCATCGAGCACAAACGCCAGATGTTTCTGAAAAAGGAACTGGCCTGGGTGCGGCAGGGCCCGCGGGCGCAGCGCAGCAAACAGAAGAACCGGTTCGAGCGTTACTACGAAACCGCCGCGCAGGACGGGCCGGTGATCGAGGAGGACGTGGAGCTGTGCATCCCGCCGCCGCCGCAACTGGGCAATCGCGTGGTCGAGTTGAGCAACCTCGGCATGGACCTCGGCGGACGCACGCTGTTTCGCGGATTCAATTTTACCTTCGAGAACGGCCAGCGCATCGGCGTGGCCGGGCGGAACGGTCTGGGCAAAACCACGCTGCTCAAGCTCATCATCGGCCAGTTGGCGCCCACCGAGGGCACGGTGAAGACCGGCCAGCTCACGAAGTTCAACTACGTGGACCAGGGCCGGATTCAATTGCGCGAGGAACGCACGGCGCTGGAGGAGGTCGGCGACGGCACGGAATTCGTAATCTTCGGCAACGGCACAATTTCACTGCGCTCCTATCTCAAGCGGTTTCTGTTCGCCGACGACCGCATCACGACGCAGGTCAAATATCTGAGCGGCGGCGAACGCAGCCGGCTGTTGCTGGCACGCATCCTGAAAAACGGCGGAAACTTTCTCATCCTCAACGAACCGACGAACGATCTGGACCTGCCGACGTTGCGCGTGCTGGAGGAGGCGTTGATTGCGTTTCCCGGCACCGTGTTGGTGGTGAGCCACGACCGCTATTTCCTGAACCGCGTCTGCACCGACGTGCTGGCGTTTGAAGGCGACGGCAAAATCCATCACAGCGTCGGCGACTACGATTATTACCTGGAGAAGAAACAGAAAGCCGAAACAGCCGCCAAGCGTGTAGCGTCGGGCATGTGGCCCGATAAGCCCGCCAAGGGTATTTCCGGCCACAGGCCGGACTCTACACGAAGAGTCGCCACGCCGAAACCCGCCAAGCCCCGCAAACTTTCGTTCAAGGAAGCGCGCGAGCTGGAAGGCATGGAAGCGCAAATCCACGCCGTGGACGCGGAAATCGCTCGCATCGAAGGCCTGTTCGTGCTGCCGGATTTCCACCGCACGCACGCCACGCAAACCAACCAGCTCACCGCCGACCTCGCCGCCGCAAAGGAAAAACTGGCAAAGCTTTACGCCCGTTGGGAGGAGCTGGAGGCAATCAAGGCCGCGGCGGAACAGCCCGGTTAGGAGACACAACCGTTGGGGCTTTTTGCTTCACGCGTCCGGCGTACGCCCTGGCATCCGTCGGGAAATTTTTTTCAACCACGCGGCGAATTCCGTCTCGGACATCTCACCGGCGGCGAGCGCGAGCATGCGCACGGCGGCATCGGCCTCAGTCGCTTGAAAGCGATAACCGTTCAGTTCCAGAAAGATGACCGCCACGATAAAACCAGCCCGTTTGTTCCCGTC
Source organism: uncultured Verrucomicrobiae bacterium (assembly GCA_963830235.1). Lineage (GTDB taxonomy): Bacteria > Verrucomicrobiota > Verrucomicrobiia > Limisphaerales > UBA11358 > UBA11358. Next base: position 16,820 of record CAWHLR010000036.1, on the reverse strand, counting down.
AATGAACGGATGATTTTTCACCAGCCCAAAACCATAGCTGGCGGCAAGATCAAAAATCGTCGGCTGGCCGTAAGCAAAAAGATTTTCCGGCTTGCCCAGAGCCGAATCGAGCAGCCCTTCATCGCGAGTGCCCGCCATGCCGCCGAACTCCACCAGCGATTGCTCGTGCAGCGCGAGCACCGTCTCGCGCAGGACCCAGACCGGCGTTTTCATTTCGCCAGTTCGCGGAGCGTGTTGCGATAGCGGTGCATGACGTCCTTGACCGCCTCCATCTGCCGGGACACTTCGGGATTGGCGGTCATGCGCACGCTGCCATCGGTGGCGTCGGTGAGACAAAGCGTGTCGCCCTCGCCCACGTTGAGATGGGCGAGCGCCTGTTTGGGCAAAACCAACCCGACCGAGTTGCCGACCTTGCGCAGTTTTAATTCCAGAACCATGAAACCAATGTAGCCACAAATGTTATAACGTCAAGTGCGAACCGGGGGTTTGGTCGGGTGGAACATCGTCTGATACCCCGGCAAAATGATGCCTGGGCATCTTTGCTGCCAGATGCCGACCTCGCCGCCGCGAAGGAAAATCTCACGAAACTCTACGCGCGCTGGGAAGAGTTGGAAGCAATCAAGGCCGCAGCGGAACGGCCCGGTTAATTCTGGCAAATCAAGCCGAACCTGGGATGTGAGGAAATCCGCGTGCCCCGTGCCAGAAGCGGACAATTTCAATTCGTTGAATTACTTGCCAGCCCATGCGGCGATTTTGGCTTTAACCTGCTCAATGGGGATGCCTTCTCCGCGATCCAGCTCATCGAGGTCTTGCTGGACAGATTGGCGGAATGGGAGTTTCAGGGCAGCAGGCAGGGCACGACCTGGCGGCTGTGGCGGCGGTAGATTTTGAAATCGGTGTCGGTGGTCAGCACTACGGGGTCGGGCAGCGTTTCACTCATGCGCACCAGACAGGCATCGGCTAGGCTCATGGGCACATCGGCGTATTTGTCCATCAAGTCCAGCACCGGTGTGAGTTGATCGCCCAAATCAAAGGAGAGCACGACCGCTCCATGCCGCAACAAATCCTTCAGCCGCGGTGCGCCCTTTTCGCCGAGCAGATGGAAAGCCTCGGTCAAGGCCGCCTCGCAGGTGAACCAGGGCCAGGGCAGCGTGTCGGATTGCACGGCGATCCAGTCATGATGCTGGTCGTCGCGGCTGAGCAACGCCACCAGGACGGAGCTATCGGCGATGTAGTTTTTTGGCACGGATCAACCCGGGAAGGTATTTTTTCTTGTTGCTGGCCAGGTCGGGCGGCAGGCCTTCGACTGAACCGATGAGGCCGCCCAACAGTTCCCGCATGGTGCCGCGTTTGCCTGCCGGGCGGGGTGATTGGCGGAGCCGTTCCCGCACCACATCGGATTTCGAGACGCTGCGCGCCCGTGACTCGTGCTCGATCTCCGTGACGAGGAAATCGGGCAGCCGAATGGTCAAAGTTTTCATGGACCCATTGTAAGACAAACGCGGCAGTCGCGCAAGACGTTTTTTCACGCCGTCACATCTTTGAATTATAGAGGAATTCCATCCTCATTTATTTCAGTTGGCGACAATTCGTCACCGACTGACTTCCATCCCAAGCCAACCCGTAATGTTGCCGTTGGGAACGGGCAATTTGAACCGGTGACAACTCGTCACCAGTTCACTTTTCTCTCCGCTAAATTTGCGCATCTGCCTTTTCAAGGCTGCTCCGCCTGCGTAGAGTGGATGGACTGTGCCGGCCACGTTATATGATTTGATTCCGCGGGACGAAAAGCCCGGCAATGATGTCTTGCTGGGGCGCTTTCTGGATTACGTGGAGGGACGGCGGCTGCAACTGTATCCCGCCCAGGAAACGGCCATCCTGGAGTTGTTCGAGGAAAAGAACGTCGTCCTGAATACGCCCACCGGATCGGGCAAATCGCTTGTGGCCACGGCGCTCCATTTCCAGGCCATCGCCCGGGGACACCGCTCCATTTACACCTGTCCGATCAAGGCGCTGGTGAATGAAAAGTTCATGGCCCTCTGCCGCGAGTTCGGTCCGGACAGCGTCGGCCTCAGCACCGGCGACGCGTCGGTCAATCGTAACGCGCCCATTCTCTGCTGCACGGCCGAAATCCTTGCCAACATCGCGTTGCGCGAAGGCGCGGCGGCCAACGTGCAGGAGGTGGTTATGGACGAATTCCATTATTATGCCGACCGGGAACGCGGCGTGGCTTGGCAGGTGCCGCTGTTGACGCTGCCGCAAACCCGGTTCCTCCTGATGTCCGCCACGCTGGGCGACACGACGTTTTTCGAGGAGGAACTGACGCGGCTCAACGGGCGGTCGACGGTGGGCGTTACGTCCACGGACCGGCCGGTGCCGCTGGAGCATGCCTATTCGGAATTGCCGCTGGCCAAGACGCTGGAAAGCCTCGCCGCCGACGGCAAGGCGCCGGTGTATGTGGTCCATTTCACGCAACTGGAGGCCGCGCAAAGCGCGCAGGATTTTACGAGCATCAACGTCTGCACCCGCGAGGAGAAGGCCGCGCTGGCCAATGCGGTCGAGGGATTCAAGTTCAGCAGTCCGTACGGGCCCGACATCAAGAAATGGTTGCGGCATGGCATCGGTCTGCATCATGCCGGTTTGCTGCCGAAGTATCGCGTACTCATCGAGCAGCTCGCGCAAAAGGGGTTGCTGAAAGTCATCTGCGGCACGGATACGCTCGGCGTGGGCATCAACGTGCCCATTCGCACCGTGCTGTTCACGCGGTTATGCAAGTACGACGGGCAAAAGACCGGCATCCTGACCGCACGCGACTTTCACCAGATAGCTGGCCGGGCAGGGCGCAAAGGTTTTGATGATCGCGGCTGGGTGGTGGCACAGGCGCCGGAGCATGTGATTGAAAACCTGAAGCTCGCGGAAAAATCCGCGCGCGACGGAAAGAAAACCGTGAAGCGCCAGCCGCCGGAAAAGAATTTTGTCAATTGGGACAAGAACACCTTCCTGCGTCTGATTGCCGCGCCGCCGGAACGCCTGACGTCGCGTTTCCAGGTGACGCACGGAATGCTGTTGAATGTGCTGAGCCGGAATGGTGACGGATGCCAGGCCATGCAGCAGCTCATCGCGCGCTGTCACGAAACCCCGCGGCAGAAACAGGCGCACATCAAACGCGCCTGGCAACTGTTCCGCTCGTTGTTGGACCGGAAGATCGTGGAATTCATTAATCCCGGAGCGCGGCTGTCCCCAGCCGCAGCAGCCCCGAATGCGGACCACACTCCAGTTTCGGAAGCTGATTCGATACGTCCACCGGCTGCGGCTCAGGAGAGCCGCGGTCCGAAACTTCGCGTCAACATCGAGTTGCAGGAGGATTTCTCGATGGACCAGGCGCTGTCGTTGTATCTGCTTGACACCATTCCGCTGGTGGACCCGCAGCAGCCGGATTACGCGCTCATCCTGCTGACCCTGGTGGAATCCATCCTCGAAGATCCCGACATCATCCTGCGCAAGCAGCTCGACCGGGTGAAGGACGAGAAGATGGCCCAGATGAAAATGGAAGGCATCGAATACGACCAGCGGATGGAAGAGCTGGAAAAGCTCGAGCATCCGAAACCGAACCAGGAATTCATTTATTCGACGTTCAACGCCTTTGCCGACCGGCATCCGTGGGTGGGCCAGGAAAACATCCGTCCAAAATCCATTGCGCGGGAGATGTTTGAATCGTTCCGCTCGTTTTCCGATTACATCCGCGACTACGAGTTGCAGCGCGCCGAAGGCGTCCTGCTCCGGCACTTGAACCGGGTTTACAAGGTTCTTGCTCAGAACGTCCCCGACGCCGCGAAGAACGACCAGATCCGCGAGATGGAACTGTATCTGGGCTCGATGATCCGGCAGGTGGATTCGAGCCTGCTCGATGAATGGGAGAAAATGCGCGACCCGAACTCCCAGCGTGCCGAAACGAAGGAAGTGCGTCCGCTCGGCGCGGAAGAGGCCGCCCAGGATATCACGCGCGACACCAAAGCCTTCACGGCGGCGATTCGGAACCGGATTTTTGTTTTCCTGCGCGGACTGGTGATTGCCGATTACGAAGCGGCCATGACCAATCTCAATTCACCAACGGATGCCGAGGGTCAGCCATGGACGGCCGAGCGTTTGCGCGCGGCGCTGGAAGCCTACGAACTTGAACACGAGCGCCTCTGCCTCGACCCGAACGCGCGGAACGCGCGGCATACTTACGTCGTGCCTTCAGAAGACAAGAAGAGCTGGCGTATTCAACAAATGCTGGTTGACCCGGAAGAAGCCAACGACTGGGTGGCGGAATTTGAAGTGGACCTGGCCCAGTCCCGCGCCTTGGGCGAGCCATGTCTCCAGTTGCGCCGCATCGGCAGCTTGGTTTGATTCCTGAACCCGACCAGATAATGTTTGGAGTTTGAGGGGCAGCTTCTTATGATTTGCCGCATCCTATGAAAATTTATTCCACTCTGCTCGCCGCGTTGCTCGCCTGCACCGCCTGCGCCAAAGAACCCACCATTGCCGAAGACGTCACCATCACCGGCAAGGACATCATCCCGGCCTGCCCGGAATGGGTGAACCACGCCGTGGTGTATCAGATTTATCCCCAAACATTTTATGATTCCAACGGCGACGGCATCGGCGACCTGCCGGGCATCATCCAGAAGCTGAATTACATCAAGAGCCTCGGCGTGGACGCCATCTGGATCAATCCCTTTTTCGATTCGCCGTTCAACGACGCCGGCTACGACATCCGCGATTATTACAAGATCGCGCCGCGCTACGGCAGCAACGACGACGCCCGGCGGCTGTTCGCGGAGGCGCACAAACGCGGCATCAAGGTCCTGTTCGATTACGTCATCACCTACACCTCGATTGACAATCCGTGGTTCGTCGCCTCGTGCGAACAGAAGCCGAGTCGCTATTCGAACTGGTACGTCTGGTCGGACAATGTCTGGAAAAACGAGTCCGGCAACCAGTGGGTCCACGGCTACGGCCATCGCAACGGCAATTTCCTGAGCAATTTTTTCTGGAACGAACCCGCCGTCAACTGGGGCTACGGCAATCCCGACCCGGAGAAAAAATGGCAGTTGCCCACCGACCATCCCGACGTGCTCGCCATGCGGGCGGAGATGAAGAAAGTCATGCGTTTCTGGATGAACATGGGCTGCGACGGCTTCCGCGCCGACATGGCGGGGGCGCTGGTCAAAGGCGAGGATCCCCGCCACGAGACGCTGAACTTCTGGCGTGAAATCCGGCAAATCCTCAACACCGATTACCCGCAAGCCTTCACCGTCTCGGAATGGTCCGGCCCGCGCGACGCGCTGGACGGTGCGTTTTACGCCGATTTCTACCATTGGGTCGAGGGCTTCAACGACATTTACCAGAAGGAAAGCTGGCGCATCGGCAACGGGATGACCGACGGCCACAGCTTTTTTGACCGCGAAGGCAAGGGGAACATCAAGAATTTCCTGGATGGCTACTATTCCGCCTGGCAGGACACACGGTCCAAGGGCTACATCTGCCTGCCGTTGGGCAACCATGACATCGCACGGCTGAACAACCAGCGCACGACGGACGACCTCGAAATCATCATGGCGTGGGGCATGACGATGCCCGGCGTGCCATTCCTTTACTACGGCAACGAAATCGGCATGCGCCAGTTGGAGGACCTGCCGCAGATCGAGGGCTGCTACAAACCGCGCGCCGGCGCCCGCACCCCGATGCAATGGAGCCCGTTCAAAAACCTTGGTTTCTCAACGGCCAAACCGTCCCAGCTTTATCTGCCCGTGGACCCGTCACCCGACGCTCCCAATGTGGCCGCGGAAGAGAGGGATCCCAACTCGCTGCTGAATCGCGTCCGGAAACTCATCCAACTCAAGCACACCGAGCCGGCGCTGGCCGCCTATGCGGAATTCGTCCCGCTTTACGCCAAGGAAAACACCTATCCATTCGTCTATGCGCGGGCCAGCGGCGAAGAAACCCTGCTGGTGATTCTCAATCCGGCCGCCCGCGCCGCCTCGGCTGAATTCAACTTCCCGGTCGAATATCAGAAGCTGAAATTGCTGGCCGGAAAAGAAGTTCACACAACCGAGTCAGGCCAGACGCTCAAAATCGAAGTGCCCGGACAAACCTACGCCATTTATCAGGCGGTGAAGTAACTGATAGCAAATGCACCCGATGAAAATCCAAATGTTGTTGCGGTCGGCGATGTTGGCGGCTGGTTTGTCGGCGGGCTTGATGCCGGTGGCGGCGTTGGGCCAGACGACGAATGTGCCCTCGCAGCCGTACGTGTGGAAGAACGTGAAGGTGGTGGCCGGCGGATTCATCCCCGGCATCATCTTCAACCCCAAACAGCCGGGGCTGGTTTATTGCCGCACTGACATCGGCAGTTCCTACAAGTGGGACCGCCAGGCCCAACGCTGGCTCCCGCTCACCGACTGGTGCGGCGATTCCAATCTGCACGGCACCGAAAGCCTCGCGACCGACCCGGTGGATCCCAACCGTTTGTACCTCGCCCAAGGCATGTATTCGCGCGACCCGGCGGCCATCATGCGCTCGATGGACCAGGGCAAAACGTTTCAGGTGATCAAGGTGCCCTTCGGCATGGGCGGCAACGAAAACGGCCGCGGCGTCGGCGAACGTCTGGCCATTGACCCCAACGACAACAACATTCTTTACTTCGGCTCGCGGCACGACGGGCTTTGGGTCAGCAAGGACACCGCGCTGACCTGGAACAAGGTGGAAAATTTCCCCGTCACGGGCACCAACAGTTCGGGCGGACGCCGGGCTGGCTTGAGCTTTGTCGTTTTCGATCCCGCCACCGGCTCGCCGGGCAAGGCCACGGGAACGATTTATGTCGGCGCCACCGACCGCGCTGATGAGGCGCAGCTTTACCAGAGCACCAACGCCGGAGCGGCGTGGGAGCCGGTGCCGGGCCAACCGACGAATTTCGTGCCCATTCATGCGGCTTTCGATACGCAAGGCACGCTTTATCTGGTTTATGACAGCGGTGTGGGTCCGAACGGCGTCAAGGATGGAGCGGTGTGGAAATTCAATCCCAAGGTCGGCGCGTGGACCAACATCACGCCGGTGACGGATACCAATCGTCCGCCAGGCGGTTATGGCGGGCTGGGCGTTGACCTCCAGAATCCCGGCACGCTCGTCGTGGCTTCGTTGAATCGCCAGGCCACCAATGAAAGCGACCGCATCTTTCGCACAACCGATGGCGGCAACACCTGGAAGGACATTTCCGCCAAAACCCGGCGCGATCCGTCGGCGTCGCCTTATCTCTTCTGGGGCAAGTCCGATCCGTCGCTCGGCTGGTGGATGGCGGCACTGGCGATTGACCCCTTTGATTCCAACCACGTCTGCTACGCCACCGGCGCCACCCTCTGGAACACCGACGACATCCACAACGCGGATTTGGACAAGGAAACGCACTGGTCCGTCTGGGCGGAAGGCATCGAGGAAACGGCGGTGATGGAACTGGCCAGCCCGCCGGCCGGCGCGCACTTGATCAGCGCCTTTGGCGACATCGGCGGTTTCACACACGATAACTTGAAAGTCTCGCCCAAGGACGGGATGCACCTGCACCCGCTGTTCACCACAACGTCTTCGCTCGATTTTGCCCAGAAGAATCCGAAGATTTTCATCCGCAGCGGTTCGCCGGTGAGGGATTTTCCCGACCGCGGACCCCTGTCTTATTCGCTGGATGGCGGACACCATTGGAAACCATTTTCACTCGGCGGAACGAACACGACGGGCAGATGGGGCCGGGGCGGTGGTCCGTCCGGCGGAGGCGTGGGCACCGGGCCGGTGATTCTTTCAGCTGACGGATCGGTGTTCATGAGCACCGTCGGCACCGTGCAGATTTCCACCAATCGCGGCGAGACGTGGACGCCTGTGCAGGGACTCCCGCCGGGCAACCGTCCGTTGGCCGACCGTTCCAACCCGGCGAAATTTTACGCCCTGAACATTGCGGACGGAAAAATTTACCGCAGCACCGACAACGGAGCGATGTTCACCACCAACGACGTTGCCGGCCTGACCGTGACGAACGGCGCGGGAATGCGATTGGTGGCCGTGCCCGGCCGGGAAGGCGACCTTTGGCTGTATGGCCACGGCCTGCTGTATCACTCCACCAACGGCGGAGTCGTTTTCAAGTTGCTGACCAATCCGCCGGACATCACTGCGCTGGGCTTTGGCAAAGCGGCACGGCGCAAGGGCTATCCGGCGTTATACATCGCCGGTTCATATAGCGGCCAGCAGGGCGTCTTCCGGTCCGACGACACGGGCGTCACCTGGGTGCGCATCAACGATGACCAGCACCAGTGGGGCAACCGTTTCCGCTGCATTGCCGGCGATCCGCGCATTTATGGCCGGGTGTATGTCGGCACCGATGGCCGTGGCATTCTTTACGGCGCCGCGGCCAAATGATCTTGTGCGGCAGGACGGATATACAGGTCCGACCAGGAAAGGAAAATTATGAATCGAACAAGTCACAAGATGGTGATGGTTCTCGTTGGAATTGCGAGCCTGGCATTGTTCAACGGCTGCGGGTCGCGACGGGCCTTGACGATCAGCGCGGATGTTGATGGCAGCGATGTGGTCAAGGTGAGCGGCAACAAGCTGTGGATTGAGCACGAAGAATTTCAACTGCCCCAACGAATCATCGTGAATGACAAGGTCTGGGTTCCCCAATGGAACACCAACGTGAGCACGCCGTTTGTGGGTTTGCAGCCTCCCTTCGCCCCGCTGGACATCCAGAAAATCAAGGTGTCAAAAAAGGCCGGACGCGGAACCGTCACCATCACGCAAAGGCCCTCCGCCGAAAACGATCAAACGCTGCGGCATCCGGATTGATGACAATGCGCAAGCTGGCGCCGATCGTTATACCATCCGGGTTACCTGGTAAAATTGGAAGCGCCACGATTGGCTGACCAAACGCTCTCCAGTTCAATGTACGGCGGCAGCCGCCGGCTTCTTGCCGGGCTGCACGCGTTTGAACAGGAAAATCAACGGGATGCCGCACAGCGCCAGCAGGCCGAACAGCCGGAAATTATCCACGAACGCCCACAGATGCGCCTGGCGGTCGAGCGTATTATAAATCATGCTGTAAGCCTGGGTTTTTGCGGTCACGATGTCGGTATGCCGGGCCAGCGCGTGTTGTACGGCGGCCAGCCGTTCCCGAAACACCGGGTCGGTCGGCGTCAGATGCCCGACCATGAGCGCCTGATGCGCCTGCGCGCCGCGCGCGAGCATGGTGGTGACAAACGCGATGCCGATGCTGCCGCCGAGGTTGCGCGTGAGGTTGTAAATCCCGGTGGCATTGCCGATTTGCCGCTGGCTCAACTGGCTCATGGTTGTCGTGGTCAGCGGCACAAAAATAAAACTGATGGCGATGCCATTGACAATGCTCGGCCAGATGACGCGCATCTGGCTCACCTGCAAAGTAATGTCGCTCAACATGAACGACGACACGGCCAGCATGATGAAGCCGAAACACAGCATCCATCGCATCCGGACGCGTCCCACCAAGCGACCAACCATGAAGGTGGTGACGAACGCCGCGATGCCGCGCGGGCTCATCGCGTAACCGCTTTGCAACGCGGGATAACCCATCAGCGTCTGCAAAAACAGCGGCAATTCCGCCGTCGTGCCGTAAAGAATCGCCGCCAGCGACAGCATCAGGATGACGCCAACGGCGAAGTTGCGGTTTTTGAACACGCGCAAATCCACCAGCGGATGCTCGGCGGTGAATTCCCGCGCGATGAATCCGGCCAGCGAAAAGACTGAGATGGCCGTGAGCCAGCAAATCCAGTTGGATTGAAACCAGTCCTCCTCCTGTCCCTTGTCCAGGGTGATTTGCAGCGTCGCCAGCCAGACCGCCAGCAGGCCGAATCCGATGAAGTCAATGTCCGCCTTTTCGTTGCGCTTGATGTAGGGCGGATCCTCGACCAGCCATTGTTGCAGGAACACCGCGGCGATGCCGAACGGCACGTTGATGTAAAAAATCCAGCGCCAGGAATAATTGTCGGTGATCCAGCCGCCGAGCGTCGGGCCGAGAATCGGCGCCACGACCACGCCCATGGCAAACGCCGCCATGGCCGCGCCGCGCTTGTTCACCGGAAAACTTTCCAGCAGCACCGCCTGCGCGATGGGCACCATCGCGCCGCCGCCGATGCCTTGAAAAATGCGCGCCAGGATCAGCGTCGGCAAATTCCACGCCAGTCCGCACAACACCGATGCGAACGTGAAGATCGCCACGCAGGACAGCAATACGCGTTTCCGGCCGAAATAATTTCCCAGCCAGCCGGTCATCGGCAGGATGATGGCGTTGGAAACGAGATAGCTGGTCAGCACCCAGGTGGCTTCGTCGGTGGTGGCCGAAAGGCTGCCGGCGATGTGCGGCAGGGCGATGTTGGCGATGGACGTGTCGAGCACCTCCATGAACACCGCCATCATCACCGCCAGCGCGATGAACCATGGATTATGGCGCGGATGCCAGTCCTCGTGATGGGCGCCGTCAGGCATGAGAGGCTTTTATTGGGCGTTCAGCTTCCGGCGCAAAACCACCGGAACCCCTCGCCGCCGCGCCCGCCAGAATGATTGCGGCCAGCGCCATCGCCCAATCCGGCAGGCTGAACGGACTCACTTGAACGTCTGGAGTTACGGAAAGTCCCGGGCCGATGGTGCGATCGGCGGGCAACGGCTCGTCGAAAACAATTTTCACCGGCACGCGCTGGACAACCTTCACGTAATTGCCCGTCGCGTTTTCCGGCGGCAGCAGGCTGAACCGCGCGCCGCTGCCGGCCTGAATGCTGTCCACGCGCGCGTCAAACGATTTGCCGAGCGCGTCAATAATCGACCGTGCGCGTGCTGGCCGGGCTTCATGTGCTTGAGCTGCGATTCCTTGAAATTCGCCACGACCCAGACCTCGTTCGGCACGATGGACAACAGCGTTTGTCCCGTTTGCACGTAATCGCCGGCTTCGACCGCCTTGCGGGTCACGCGCCCGTCGCTGGGCGCAACAATTTTCGTGTAGGAAAATTCCAGTTGCGCCGACTGCACGCCGGTTTGCGCCTGCCGGAATTGCGCGAGCGCCATGCTGACGCCGGCTTCCGTGGCGTTCAACTGCGCCGCGGCCTCGTTGATTCTCGATTCGTCCGCCGCGGCTTTTTGCCGGGCGGCATTCAGGTTCGCCTCCGCCTGTTGAGCCGCGGCCTGGGCGCTGTCAAACTCCTGCTGCGAAATCGTGTTTTGCTTCCGCAATTCCTGGCTGCGCTCAAAATCCGCTTTCGTGCGCGCCGCGGTGGCGGCTGCCGCCGCGGTATCGGCCTTGGATGCTTGCGAGCGACGGCCCCGGCGGTCGTCACTTTTGTGCGCATCAACTCCAGTCCGGCCAGCGCGAGTTTGTAGCTCGATTCCTGCGCGTCCGCCGCGGATTGCTTCTGCGCGACCGTCATCGCGTAATCCGCCGGGTCAATTTCCACCAGCAGTTCGTTCGAGCGGACGAAGCTGGTTGTCCAGAACGTGGACCGCCAGCACCTGGCCGGAAATCCTGGGCGCGATGGAAACGACGTGGCCCTCAACAAACGCGTCGTCGGTGGATTCGTGCGTCAAAAAACCGTTGAGATAGGACAGCGCAAAATACAACAGCACGGCGAGCGCCGCCGTCGCCGGCCAGAGGAATCAGCGGCGAATTCAGTCGGGCCAGTTTTGCGCCGTTGCCCTTGGGAGCGGCGGACGGTGGATTGGCGGTGGATGGATTGTTCGTTCATGGAAGACGCTGTTTTCAACGGGCGTTTGTTTTTCCGCGACGTGCTGTTTGGCGATCAAAATGTAAATGGAGGGAATCACCAGCAGGGTGAACAGGGTGCCGATGGTCATGCCGGCGACGAGCACGATGCCGATGGAGTTGCGCGCCGCCGCGCCCGCGCCGGAGACGAGGACGAGCGGGATATTGCCGGCCACGGTGGCCACGCTGGTCATCAGCACCGGCCGCAGCCGCAGCATGGCGGCCTCGCGGATGGCCTGGATTTTGGTCCGGCCCTGGCGCTGGAGTTCGTTGGCGAACTGGACGATGAGAATGCCGTTTTTTGAAATCAACCCGACGAGGGTGATGAGTCCGACCTGGGAATAAATGTTCATCGTGGTCGTCCAGCCGTTGGTCCAGAACGGGATGTTGGGGTTCGGCATCTTAAGGAAACAGAATATCAGCGCGCCAAACATGGCCAGCGGCACCGAACCCAGCAAAATGATGAGCGGGTCGCGGAAGCTGTTGAACTGCGCGGCCAGCACCAGAAAGATCAAAACCAGCGCGAGCGTGAAGGCGGGCAGGAATTTGTTGCCTTCGGTGCGCAACTGGCGGGATTCGCCGGTGTAATCCAGCTTGTAACCTTTCGGCAGCATTTTGGCCGATTCGGTTTCCAGGAATTTCAACGCTTGGTCCTGCGGGCGGATGGCCACGCCGCTGAGGGTGACGGCATTGAGCTGTTGAAACCGGTTGAGCGTGCGCGGCGTGGTTTTCTTTTGCAACGTGGCAAACGTGCTGACCGGAATCAGCTTGCCATTGGGTCCCTGAACATAATTGTTCTCCAACTGGCCGGCGTCAGGCGCTCGATGCGTTTGAGCTGCGGGATGACCTTGTAGCTGCGGCCGGCAAAATCGAAGCGGTTGACGTAATTGCCGCCCACCAGCGCCGCGAGATCGGAGCCCACCGTCGCCATGTCGAGTCCGAGCGCGGCCACCTTGTCGCGGTCCAGAATCAGTTCGACTTCCGGCTGGTCAATTTTGAGGTCAATGATGGGCGGAAACGCGAACATGCCGTTGGTGGCGGCCTTTTGCTGCAACTGTCGGGCGAAACCCAGAATCTGCTCCGGCTCGGCGGTCGAGGAGAGGATGAATTCCACCGGGAAATTGCCGCCGCCGGGCAGCGCGGGCGGCGTGACCATGGTCGTCCGGATTCCGGGCATGTGACTGGCCAGGGCCTGAACCTCCGGCAGGATCTGGAAAACGGTGCGCTTCCGTTCGCCCCACGGCTTGAGCACCACGCCGCAGAATCCGTTGTCGGGGAAGGTGATTTGGAACATCTCGTCCTTTTCGGGAACTTTGTCGAACTCCCGGGCCAGCGCGTCGGTGTAAAACGTCGTCTGGTCAATCGTCGCGTCCGCCGGGGCTTCAACTATGCCCATCATGAAGCCCTGGTCCTCCGTCGGCGCGAGTTCCTTGGATGACATCATGAACAATCGGAATCGTCAGCAGGCTCAACCCGATCCAGACGGTGTAAACCATCGGACGCGCCGACAACGTGGCGTCCAGCACGCGGCCGTAAAATTTGCGGAAACGGTCGAAATCGTGGTTGATGCGGCCGGCGAAGCCGTGCTCCTCGCGTCCGGCGTCCAGCAGTTTGGAGGACATCACCGGCGACAAGGTCAGCGCGACAATGCCGGAAATGAACACCGCGCCGGCCAGCGTGAGGGCGAATTCGCGGAACAGCGAACCCGTCAGCCCGCCTTGAAACGCGATCGGCGCATAAACCGCCGCCAGCGTGATGGTCATGGCAATCACCGGGCCAACCAGTTCGCGCGCGCCCAGCAGCGCGGCGTCCATGGGCGTTTTGCCTTCGCGAACGTGGCGCTCCATGTTTTCGACGACGACAATCGCGTCGTCCACCACCAGCCCGACGGCCAGCACAATGGCCAGCAGCGTCAGGAGGTTGAGCGTGAAGCCAAACACCTGCATCAGAAACACCGCGCCGATCAGCGAAACCGGAATCGCCACCAGCGGTATGAGCACCGACCGCAGCGAGCCGAGAAACAGGAAAATGACGATGGCGACGATGATGAGCGTGACGATCAGCGTGCGGACCACTTCGTGAATGGCGTCGCCAATGTATTTCGTGGCGTCATACGCGATGCCGCCGGTGAGTCCGGTGGGCAGCTCTTTTTTGATGGATTCCATTTCGGTGCTGACCCGCTTGACGACGTCGAGCGAGTTGGCGTTGGGCAAAACCCAGACGCCCATGAAGACCGCCTTCTGGCCGCCAAACCGCACTTCCGAGTCGTAATCCTCCGCGCCCAGCACCACGTCGGCCACGTCGCTCAACCGGACCAGCTGGTCGCCGGACTGGCGGATGACGAGGTTTTTGAATTCCTCGACGGAGCGGAGGTTGGTGTTGGCGGTGAGGTTGACCTGGATCAGCGAACCCTTGGTGCGGCCGACGGCGGAAAGGAAATTGTTGTTGGCCAGCGCCAGGCGAATCTGATTGGGGCTGATGTTGAACGCGGCCAGGCGGTCGGGCTTGAGCCAGATGCGCATGGCGAAAACGCGTCCGCCCAGGATGTCCGCGCGCTGCACGCCTTCGATGGCGGAGAGCCGGGGTTGCACGATGCGGACGAGGTAATCGGTGATCTGGTTCGGCTCCAGAATGTCCGAGGTGAAATTCAGATAACAGGAGGCGAACTGCGAATCGGCGGATTCGATGTTGATGACGGGCACCTCGGCCTCCGGCGGCAGGTCGTTGCGGACCTGGTTCACCTTGGAACTGATTTCGGAGAGCGCCTTGTTGGCGTCGTAATTCAGCTTGAGCCGGGCGGTGATGGTGGACAGGCCCAGCGCGCTGCTCGATTGCAGGTATTCAATGCCGTCGGCGGCGGCGATGGCGCGTTCCAGCGGCTGGGTGACGAACCCGCGCACCAGTTCGGCGCTGGCGCCAATGTAAGCGGTGGTGACGGTGACGGTGGCGTTTTCGCTGTGCGGGTATTGGCGGACGTTGAGCGAGCGGATGGCCTGGAACCCGGCGATCAAAATCACCAGGCTCACCACCAGGGCAAGCACCGGTCGCCGGATAAACAGGTCAGTGAAGGACTTCATTCTCTTGGGTGGGAAAACATCGAACATTCAACATCGAACGCCCAACATCCAATGATTGGGCGCATCCACTCGCCGAACATTGGAAGTTCGATGTTGAATGTTGAATGTTGAATGTTTCTTTCATGATTTCAAATCTCCGCCGCGCCTTGGAAGATTGAAGGATCAGCTGTCCCCCGGTTTGGGCGAGTTCGACGGCTTGGGCGTGGTCTCGTTGTTTTCCTGCACGGACATGCCGTTGCGGAGCTTGAACACGCCCGCGCTCACCACGCGGTCGCCAGCCTTGAAAGCCGGAGACATGCTGATGAAATCGCCCCGGGACCGGCCGGTGCGGACAAATTTCTGGCTGACGATGGCTTCCGGTTTTCCGCCGTTTTTGCCGGGGTGCGACTCAATCACGTAAACCGAATCGCCATACGGCGCGCTCAAAATGGCCGTCGCGGGAATCGCCAGCACGGTTTGCTCTTCCGGAAAAATCACCTCGACGCGCACAAACATCCCCGGCCGCAACAACTGTTCCGCGTTCGCAAACGTCGCCTGCAACCGCACGCTGCGCGTCGTCGCATCCAGGTCGGGATTGATCGCCGTCAGCGTGCCGTCGAAATGCTGGTCGGGATAAGTGTCGCTGGAAACCCGCACCGCCAGCCCGGTTTTGAGCCGGGCCAATTCCTGCTGGGGCAGGGAAAAATCGGCGAAAACCGGCGACAACGCCTGCAATGAAACGATCGGTTTGCCCACGTCCAGCAATTCGCCGAGATTGACCAGCCGGATGCCCAATTGCCCGGCGAACGGCGCCCGGATGGTTTTCTTTTCAATCGTCGCGCGGATCGCGTCGGCATTGCCCTGTTCCTGTTTCAAGGTTGCTTCCGTTGCGTCCAGTTCGGATTGGGAGACGGTGTTGTTCGTGCGCAACTGGCGGGTGCGCTCGGCATTGAGCCGTGCCAGTTCCACCTGCGCTTCGATGGCGCGCAGTTGCGCCTCTTCCGACGATGTGTCCAGCCGCACCAGCAGGTCGCCCTTGGCCACGACCGCGCCGGATTCGAAGGCGATTTCGCTCACCTTCCCGGCGATTTCGGGCGAGACGGTCACGCCCTGCACCGCGTTGATCGAGCCGATCGCCGTCAGCGTGTCCTGCCATTTTTCCTCGTGCGCCACGGCGGCGGAAATCGTTTCCGGCGGCGGAGCGAACGCCTGGCCGGCGGCGATGAGGGTGTGAATTTGCCAGGCCTTGACGCCGGCCAGCACCCAGAACGACCGCCAGCACGACGATGACCGCGGTTAAGATTTTTCGTTTCATGCTTTTGTTCTCCTTGAAATTGCTAAAATCATGCCGCTTCTTTTTGGCGCCCGCGCCGGTCAGGAACAGATCCACGATGCGCTCCGCCGACGCGGCGGTTCAGGCGGTAATCCGGCATCAAAAAATGCGACGCAATATAAAGGTGCGCCTGCCCGTAAAAACCATAGGCCAGGTCCCGGGTATCAAAATGGTCATTCAATTCGCCGGCCGCCTGCGCGCGCTTGATGAGCGAACGGATGAATTCGAGATTGCGCTGGCAGCGGTCCAGATAACGCAAATCCGGCGGCACTTCGCCCGGCGCGGCAAATGCCGTGGCGAAGGCGATGCGCGTCAGGTCCCGGTTTTTGTGGAAGTAATCGAACAGCGCCGCAAGAATTTCAATCAGTTGTCCGCGAACGTCCGATTTGCGGGAGGCAGCCTGCTGCACCACCTGCAGCCGTTCGTCGTGCGCCTCGCTGACCAGCGCCTGGAACAGGCCGGCCTTGTCGCGGAAATAATAATACAGCGCCGGCTTGGACACCTTCGCGTCATCCACGATTTGCTGGACGGACGTGGCCGCATAGCCGCCGTTGGCGAAGCGCTTGAGCGCCGCCCGGAGAATCTGCCGCCTGCGTTTCGGGACCGTGTTGGGCCATAAACCTAC
>CAWHLR010000035.1:0-165582 GCA_963830235.1 uncultured Verrucomicrobiae bacterium | reverse complement strand
GCTTGTCAGCAATTCCGCGCCGACGCGGCTGGCCTTCAAAATGTGCCGCAAATCGCCTGCCAGCCCGTCACTCAAATCAATCATGGCATGAAGGGGTAAAAGTTCCGCGAGCCAGCGCGCCTCGGCCAGGCGCGGCTCGAATTCCAGGTGTTTGCCCGCCAGCGAGCCGCCGAGTTCACCCGTCACAAAAATGGCATCGCCGGTTTTCGCGCCGGAACGCAACACCGCTTTTCCGCGCGGCACAGAACCCAGCAGCGCAATGGAAATCAAAATGCGCTCCGGATTCGTGGTGGTTTCGCCGCCGACGATGGCCACGCCGTGCTTTTGGGCCAAGACGTTCATGCCGTCGTAAACCGCTTCGATGAATTTCACGTCGAACGTTTGCGGCAACGCGAGGGTCACCAGCCCGGCGTAGGGCGCCGGCCATCGCCGCGATGTCGCTGAGGCAGCGGGCCAAGGCTTTGCGGCCGATTTTTTCCGGTGGCGTGTCTTGCTAAACTGAATACCTTCGACGACGGCATCGGTTTTGAACAGCAGCCATCGGTCCGGCAGCCCGAGATCGAGCACGGCGCAATCGTCGCCCGCGCCGGTCACGACGCTTGGGTTTGTCGGCAACGATTTCGTCAGGCGCGCGATGAGTTCGAATTCGTTCATTTTGCGAAGGACAGGATGACGAGATTCGCCGCATTGAACAGGCTGTGCGCGGCGATGGGCGCGAGCAGGTTGTCCGTCTTTTCGTAAAGCCACGTCAGCGCGAGCGCCAGCACGAACAGCGGCACGACGTTGCGACATCGTCATGAATCAACGCGAACGCGAAACTTACGCCGAACCATGCCAGCCGCGGCCAGCCGAGTTGCTTGACGAACGGATACAGCATGCCCCGGAAAATAAATTCCTCGGCCACCGGCGCGAGCACGACGGCGAAGCCGCCGAGATAAACCGCATCCCCCACGATTTGGTGCCGGCCAGCAGCGTTACGGCCATCTGCTCTTCAGGTGGCCAGCCCGCCTGCGCAAGCGCGCCATCGAAATGCATCCGCAAGCCCAGCGCCACCGGCAAAAAGGCGATGACGGGCAACGCGGCCATGATCAGCGCGCGGGACAATTGCGGCCCGCGAAGCCCAAGGGCCTCGCGCCAGCCCATGTGATGTTGCCGGAACAAAACAACATCAGCAGCCAGGCCGCCCCTGAAAACCCAGCGTCCCAGCAGCACCGCGCCAAAACCGTCCGGCGGCTGGAACGCGGCCAGCCCGGCCTTTTGCAGCAAGCCAGCCATCATCAGGCTCGAGACAAAAGCAGAACAACTGCGCCCCGCAAAACTGGAGCACGGCTTCGCCCCGCCAGGGTTTGACGGATAACATGCGGAAAGGATCGAAAATTCCAGACGAAAGGGATCGTTTTATGAGCTGATGGCCGGTAATGGTTCAACCGTTGGCGTCGCGGCCGTGCAATTTTTGGTTGGATTAGGTTGGATTCAGCCCGAAACTCCGAGGTAGCGCTTGGCCAATTGATGGTAGGGACAGCGCGCTGCGCGGTCCCCCGACCGCGTTCAGCGGGCGGAAGGAATTGTGCAAATCGGGCTGCCGTGTACCCTGCGGTCCGCGCCTGAACGGCGCGGTGACGGCGCAGTGCGCCGTCCCTACCCACTTCGGATTTCGGATTCAGCCGGATTGGGTTTGCTTGGAGCAGGACGGATTTTGATTTATCGCGTCCAACTTGATTTTCCATGCCACCGTACCGCGTTTCAGGCAATCTCGATTTGGCGAGAGCTTGGTTCTTCTCACCAAGCTTCTCCTACCCGCCCAGTTTTTCAGAATATTTTTCTTGGCTCTCTTGCGCTTTGTCGAGAGACAAAATAATATTTCTTGCCCATCAACTTCCGACTGAAGCCGCCCGGTGATGTGGGCTATATTGTTCCTCCAATACATTTTGTAACAAATGGCTGATACTTCATCCGTCCTTCAGCATGCCAAAAAGTTAATGAGCACGTGCTCGAAATCTTCTTTTACATGGATTCAATCTTATCAAATGGCCCCATGCCTTCAAAAAGGGCGATTTTCCAGGCCCAGTTTAACCGGATGGCGAAGATGCTCCTGCTGTCTTCTGACAGCGAACGGAATGGTCCTCGCGTGATATGGCGCGAATCACAGTATCAACCTTTTGGCTGTTTCTCCTGTTCTCTGTTTCTGGCGGACTCGATTTTTGTGGAAATCTTTTGTTCTCCCGCGAAAATAGGCTCGTGGAGATGGCGGACTTCATATTGAAAAGTCTAACGATCCATTTTCTCTGTTGACTGCAAATAAAACCGCAAAAATGGGGCTTTGTCAAAGCTCAACAAACAAAGGCAATGCCTGGATTTGCAGGCGACGAGGTGGCGGCTGTTTATCGGACTCGTATTTTGGGAGGAATCCAATTAGGTTGCGGTGAAGACTAATGCCCCGAATCACAGGCTTGTCGTGGAAAGGCAATAAAGGCCCGAAGATTCCTCCTGGGGTTCTGATATCAGGTCTGTTGTGATTTGGCAGCACGTGATCGGAGTAACCCCGGTACCCAAAAGAGCAGGTCGGGTTGGCGCCGACAGTGCCGTCAGCATAAAACCACCCGCCGGACACGGCGGGAAGCCTGTGGCCGAGTTCAGCTTGATGTAGGGCGTCAGGTCACCAGGATAATTGATGGTGGTTCGGCCTGCACTGGCCCCGTTCCAAAGCCCATTGCTGGGCCGCGCCATCAATTTGACGCAGGTTGTTGATGCAGGCATTGGCCTGTGAACTGGCACAGAGCCTTCACGAAGTTGGGAACTGCCGATGGCCGCCAAGAGGCCGATAATGGCCACGACAAACGATGATTCCACCAGGGCGCAAGCCCGCTTTGCGGGTGACTTTTGTATTTTTCATTTTTTGCTTCTCTTTCTTTCAATGCGGCGTGAACGAAGCAACAGGCGGGTTACAATGATTACTATTGTGTTCACTCATTGCCTGTTGCGACCACAATTCAGTACAATGATAGCATGATATGTGCCAAAAAAAACCGGTGATCCTGATTATCCTTGAGAATCGGCTCGCGCCGATCTCCCCGGTTCATCACATGATAGAACGCCCTGAAATATCGCGCTCGCAAGTTGTTCTCGCGCCATCACCCATACTCTCGCTTTGGGGTATGCGCGTTAAGATTTTATTCTATAATATAGCTGGGACTGGCAATTATTTTAACATGATCGGCAATTGTGGCCCACAAAACCCCAGGACCTCGCGCCAGCCAATGTGATGCTGCCAAAAAAAGCAGACATGAGCAACCAGGCCGCCCACCGAAAGCCCAGCGCATCCGCACACTGCCCCCAATTTGTAGCGGCAGCATCCCGCCTGCGTTATGGCGGAGGAGTTGACGGGAATCAATTCTGCGGAACCAACATGCGATCTATACATGCCTCCATTATGAGGCCATAATACCGAATTGTACTTGTCCGGCACAACCAAAATGCATTTCACGCACTTTATAGTGCCGGCTAATGAATCATTTAAGATTTCTTTTCAGGTAAATCCATTTTATCACAATCCCAACGCCGACTGCTCACCGTGCTTTTTCTTGGATTCCGGCGCTTTCTTGAAGGTTTCGTCTGTGGCGGCGACGGTGGACGGGCGTTCAATCCCCTTGCCTTCCATCAATTCTTTCACGGTGCGGAGTTGCAGGCGCGGGTATTTCTGCCGGTTGGTCTTGTGCTCGTAGAAACCGGCGCTGGCGGCTTCGGTTTCCATCGGGCCGGTCGGCGGTTGGAGGGAAATCAAAATGCCGATGGCGGCCTTTTCACGGTCCAGCACGCCGCGCAAATCGCGCACGTCTTTCACGCCGGTCTTGCCGCCCTTGACTTGAATGATGATCTGCTCCGGCTTGGCGGCTTTGGGGTCGTCGCGGAAAAGAATCTTGCCGTCAATGCCGTGGTCCGCGCCTTTTTTCTGCTCGACGGGCCGCGCGCCGACGAGGCCCAGCGCCCACCATTGGAATTGATATTTGTCGTCCTCGGCCAGCGTGGCGGCTTCGTTGGGCGTGGTGGGCTCGCCGATAATGCGGACGGTCGAAGTTCGACTTCCCATTTCGATTGATTCGGTGGGGCTGACCTGCGGGTCAGCCGGGCGGCGCGGCAGCGCCGCCCGGCCATCAGGGTCAGAAGTGGACTCGCGGAGCTCGCCCCTCCGGAAATGAATTTCAGGCGGGAGCCGTAGGTGTCTTGCAGGCGGTTTTTGATGAGGGAAATGGCGAGTTGCGTCACGTCTATGCCGATCCACTCGCGGCTGAGTTTCTCGGCGGCGTCAATCGTCGTGCCGCAGCCGCAGAACGGGTCCAGCACCACGTCGCCGGGATTGCTGCTGGCTTGGATGATGCGCTCCAACAACGCCACGGGCTTTTGCGTCGGGTAATGCATTCGTTCTTGAGCCATTGCGCCAACAGGTGGAATGTCTGTAATGACCGATTTAATTGGCGTTCCTTTTTGTTCGGCCAAATATCGTTTCAAATAAGGGCGACCCGAATCGCTCCACTGAATCCGGTTGTTTTTGTCGAGAGCTTCAAGTTTTTCTCTGACCGTTCGCCAGCCCCAATCTGGTGTATAGCCTTTGTATTCGTAAGTAAGATTCGGACGCGGTCCCATTGTCTTTGAACGAATGATGTGGTCGAGTCGATAAACACCTCTTTCATCTTCGTAACGATAAAAAGCTTTAACATAGTCGAGGTCGTGTTCTGTGAAGGTTGGATTCCAAAGGTTATTATCGGATTTTGCGTAATACAAAAGCACGTCGTGAACATCCATCCACTTTTTGCTGTCGTTATGGCTGCTTGTCCTCTGCCAAATAATTTCATTTCGGAAATTATCTTTCCCCAAAATCGCGTCGCACAGCAGCTTGAGGTAATGGGAGGCGGTGGGGTCACAGTGGAGGTAGAGCGAGCCGGTGGGTTTGAGGACGCGGCGGAGTTCGACGAGGCGCGAGGACATCATGGGTGAGGTAGGCCATCATGTCATTGCCGCCCAGAAAGGTGTAAAACGCCTGCATCACGTTGGAGACC
The DNA here is from genome assembly GCA_963830235.1 of uncultured Verrucomicrobiae bacterium. Taxonomy (GTDB): domain Bacteria; phylum Verrucomicrobiota; class Verrucomicrobiia; order Limisphaerales; family UBA11358; genus UBA11358. The sequence goes on along the minus strand of CAWHLR010000035.1, from coordinate 160,528 downwards.
TTGCCGGGCTGCTCGGTGACGGCGTCGTAGGCCTTCTTGGTCTCGATGTCCCAATGCCAGGTGTCCTCGAAGGCGTGAATCTGGCTGGCGGCGGCGGAGCCGTCCTTTTCCTGAAGAAGGCGTTGTAGTTCTGGGCGGAGTTGAAGGGCGGATCGAGATAAACGAGGTCCACGGTCCCGTCCTTGAGGTAACGCCGGAGGATGTCGAGGTTGTCGCCGTAATAGAGCGTGCCCATTTGAAAGTTGATGGTTGAGAGATGCGGGCTGAGAGTCAAGCGGCAATGCGCAGCCGGGTTGCCGATGATGCGGACGGTCGAAGTTCGACTGCCCATTTCGATTGATTCGGTGGGGCTGACCTGCGGGTCAGCCGGGCGGCGCGGCAGCGCCGCCCTACCACCAGATTCAGAATGGGGCTTGTGTAACCCGCCCCTCCGGAAAGGAATTTCGGGGTCATCCGGCGGGGATGGATGAAATTTCCGCCGGCAAGCCAAGCTGTTCCCGCAGCCAGGCCGCAAACGACGCGGCCCGGAATTGGATTAATGACCGGTCCAGCGTCGTCCAGCTGAACCCGTCAGTTTCTCGGTTGAACCATCGCGCAACAACAAGGTCGGCACATACTTGTAGGAGTATCCGCCTTTGACCCGGTGTTTTTCCTCCTCCACAAAGACCGACTTGATCTCGGAAAACGGCACCTGCACCCGCCGCCATCGGCCATAGGTCAGGGGCAATTCCACCAGGCGCGCCCCTTCATCAATCACCAAATCTTGCCGGCCGGAGGAGATTCTCCAAAATTGCCAGAAATAGGCCGAAGCGCCAACGACGATGATGAGGGTGAGCGCATGCAAACCCGTCTCCAGCGGGGAATCACTTGTATCAATCACAAAACCGGCGAGGACGGAAAGCGCGCCGGCCGTGATCACGCACAGAATCGCCGGGCCAAAAGCGCGGCAGCCGGACCCGCGTCGTTCCCAAGTCCGCAATGATTTTCACGCCGCCGGCAACCGGCGGGACTCCCGGCCATTCAATGTCCTGAACCGTCTTGAGCAGCAATAACAATAAAAAGAAAATAAACAGCGAGAATATAAATGGCTGCGACACGTCCCTGGCCACCACCCCGGTTGACAGCACCGCATCCGCCGGATTGGCCGGATTGTAATGAACATCAATGGCGGAACCGGCGGTATGGGCGTTGATGACGGCATTCACCGAATAATAACCCGCAGGATAGTCGTCGTACCGGTATTGTCCGGCCTCATATTTTCGACCGTTGACATCATACGTGTACAAGAAGACCGCCTGATAACTCTCCCCGCGCTTGGAACCAATATGCGTCGCCAGGTGAACCGACAAAACCCGGCCTTGAGTGAAGGGGAAAGACTGCGTTTGAAATTGACGGACCAGAACCAGGAGACAGAACTGCCCCCAAAACCAGAGGAACACGGCAAGCGCCACCGCCAGAAGCGCGACGATGAAGATTTGCAGCCGGAAGGCTTGTTTCGAAGACATTTCGCCCGAAGGCTTGTATTGCCACCAGCTCATGCGCAAATCATCAATAACCAAAGCCGCCTGGCAAGAACCGATTCTTCAGCCAGTCAGGCGGATGTTGGGATAGACGGGGTCAACGGATTCGTCTTTGAGGGTGGCGCCGGAGGATGTTGAGGTTGTCGCCATAATAAAGCGTGCCCATAAGCAAGTTGAGGGTTGAGAGTCAAGCGGCAATGCGCTCGCACAAGCTGAAGCTTGAACTCCAACGACCGGCGGCCGGGATGGCCGCGCACTTTCAGGGTGTCCAGCGTCCAGCTCAGGGAACCACGAGCCGGTAGAATTGCTGCGCGCCGGAATTCCAGTTGGTGAAACTGAAATTGGCCTGGGACCTGGCGGCTTTCCCCAGGGTTGACCAGGATGACAAAAGGTTTGTCGTGCCCTGCACGGAATACATCACGTTCGTCAATCCCGGCCAACCAAGGTTCTGCACCGGACTGGATGCTTTGATTGAAAGCGAAGGTTGGGGCACGGTGAAAACCGTCCATTCCAGACGCACCACGCTGTATTCAGGAATCGTGACCGGATTGTTTGTTAATTGCGATTGGATTTGGATGGCGCTGTTGGGCGGCGGCGCATTGGTGGCGCCGGGATTGTTGCCGGTGACAAAAGTTTCCAGAAATTGATTGGTGAGCGCCACGCCGTCCTGGGTGATTTGCACCAGCGCGTTGGTGGCGCCTTTGTTCGTGAGCACAACATAACGCTTCCCGTTGCCGCCCTGATAGGCTTGCGCATAAATCGCCGGCATCGTCGTAACGCCGTTGGTATCCATGAACACGGTTGGGCCGTTGTTGCCAACGGTTGTGGCATAGACAGCCGTGGACCGCGTCAACGCCCAATCCGCCACCGCTTCGCCCGCCGCCTGTGCGCTGAGATAAAAACCGAACTTCAAACCGGCGGTGTTGGTTGACCGGCCCGCATGGTAAGCGGTCGTGACGGCTTGAAAATTGTTGTTGGTCTGGGCAATGCCGTTGGGATTGAGCAATTGATAGGGTCCGACGAAACTCATTTGCGGCAGGGTGGACAGGCGCAGGACATATTCCGCGGCGTAGATGCCGCCATAAAGCGTGGTGCAGGGCGGATTCTGGCCGCCCATGCCGTCGCCCCGGGCGGGCGCGTATTCCGTGATGAGAAAGGTCACGTTGCTGTTGTTATCCGGTATCAGGTAATTGACCATGCGAACGGTGGTGTTGCAGGCCAGTTCCCAATTATCCAGCGCCATCAGGTTGGAAAAAGCCACGCCGTTCGTGGGCAGCACGGGATAATGATGATACACCACCGCGTCCCAGTATTTGTCGGCGTAATTCCTCAAGTCATTGTCCCAGGTGTTGGGTTCCGGCTCACCGGCGTCGTTGAAATAAATCGCCACCACCGCGTTGGAATTGACCGCCTTGATGGCATCCCGGTAGGGCTTCATCTGGGCGACATAATCCGTCGCGTTCAGAAAAAAGTCCTTGAGGCCGGTGCCGCTGAAGACATAAGGCTCGTTGCACAATTCCCACGCCACCACCGGAATGTGATTGGTCAGGGCGTATTCGGCAAACGCGGCGGCGGAATTGGTGTTGTCTGTGAAGCCGTTGATGCAAACGACGATTTTCGCGCCGCCCACGTTGGCGCACATCGCCGCGAAGTCGCTGAAGAGCGCCCCGCCCTTGCCGGGCAGGATTTCCACCGTGTCGTTCAAGCAGATTGGTTTCGCCGGCGGAAATCTGGAAATCATATTCGTCATCGTTTGTCCGTTCGTCCACGCAAAGGCATCCTCCAGCGCGCCGCCAGGATAGCGCAGCCAGCCCGGCGAAAGTGTCGAAGTGATCTGCTGGAAGTTGGTGTCGTAATACTCCACCGCGCTCGCCAGCATTTCGGTGCAGAAGCCGGCAAAGCCCGGATTGAGCGGCGTGGCATTCGTGGTTGTGAACGCCACCACCACGACATTCGTATTCGTTTGCGCCCGGATTTGTGGCATGAGGCCGAGGCCCACAGCGAAAATCCATAATGTAATGATTCTGGTTTTCATGCGCGCTTTGGCATTTGGCAGCCAGACTTGTGCCACCGCCCGCAAGAACCTCGATGTTCTGAATCCAGGTTAATAATTTTTTTGAAACTTTTCTTGCTCGGGGTTCGTCTGGATTGGCATATGAAAAAGTTGCCATTACTGAAATCAACTCTCCTGTTTGTTGTCGGTTCAATGTTGTTGAGCGGTTGTGTGGTCCGTGAGCGAACGGTTTATCGGCAGGCTCCACCTCCTCCGGCCGCCGTAAGCGGGGAAGTTGTGGTTACGGAAGCGCCGCCGGCGCCAATTGTGGAAACGGTCACAGTTCCCCCGGGCCGGCATTTGTCTGGATTGGTGGCTGCTGGGTTTGGCACGGTCATTGGGTGTGGGAACACGGTCGCTGGGCTCGCCCGCCGCATCGGGGCGCCGTCTGGGTGCCGCACCATTATGAATATCGCAATGGGGTGCATGTCTTCATCAGTGGTGGTTGGAGATAACCATTTCGTCATCGAAAGCGCCTGTTTCACGACCTGAAACAGGCGCTTTCATTTAATTTGAAGCGGGGAAACATCGAGCCTCCAGCTCCGATCCATCGCAAACAGGCATTCAACGATCAATATTGAATCCCAAAGCCAATGCTTTGGAATTTTGATGTTGAACATTGGCTGCTTAATGTTTCCCTTTTTAGTCCGGCCTGGATTCGCTTATTGTCTTCATAAGTTGAATGAAATCCGCCGCCCATAAACACACCAACCGCCTCGCGCGCGAAAAATCACCCTACCTGCTCCAGCATGCGCACAATCCCGTGGACTGGTTTGCCTGGGGGGATGAGGCGTTTGAAAAGGCGCGGGGCGAAAACCGGCCGATCTTCCTCAGCATCGGCTATTCGACCTGCCATTGGTGCCACGTGATGGAACGGGAATCGTTCGAGGACGAAAACGATCGCGGCGTTCTTGAACCCGCACTTCGTCAGCCTCAAGGTGGATCGCGAGGAACGGCCCGACGTGGACAAGATTTACATGACCTTCGTGCAGGCCGCGACCGGCTCCGGCGGCTGGCCGCTGAATGTCTTTCTCACGCCGGAACTGAAGCCGTTTTTTGGCGGCACTTATTTCCCGCCGGATAATCGTCATGGCCGTCCGGGCTTTTTGCAATTGCTCCGGCAAATCCACGAAGTCTGGCAAACCCGCCGGGACGAAATCGCCGGGTCCGCCGCCGACATCCATGCCCGGCTCGAAGACGCCACGATGAGCGCGGACGCGGAAACTGCGCGGCTGACGGAGGACGCGCTCAAAAACGCCGGCGAATTTTTTAAGCTGATGTTCGACCCGCGCCACGGCGGTTTTGGCGGCGCGCCCAAGTTTCCGCAGCCCAGCCTGCCATCGCTGCTGTTACGCTGCGCGAAACGTTTTCACGACGATGAAGCCGCGCGCATGGTGCTGCACACCTGCGACCGCATGGCGGCCGGCGGCATTCACGATCAACTGGGCGGCGGGTTTGCGCGCTACTCGGTGGATGCCGAATGGCTCGTGCCGCATTTCGAAAAAATGCTCTACGACCAGGCACAACTCGCGCAGCTCTATCTTGACGCGCATCTTGTCGCTCAAAACCTGGAGGGCACTGCTTCGTCAGTGCCCAAAATTCAGGGCAGCGACGAAGCGCTGCCCTCCACGCCGACACCGCCCGGGACATCCTTGATTATGTCCTGCGCGACATGACGCATCCGGAGGGCGGTTTTTATTCCGCCGAGGACGCCGACAGCGAAGGGCATGAGGGCAAGTTCTATTGCTGGACGCACGATGAATTGTCGAAATTGCTTTCGCCGGAAGAATTCAACGTTGCGGCGCGCCATTTCGGAATCACCAGGGAAGGCAATTTTGTTGACCACAGCCATCCGAGTCCGTTGCCCGGTCAAAACGTGTTGAGTGCTGCACATCCATTGGGAGGGACGGCGTGTCGCCGTCCCAAACTTCATCAAAAAAAATCGGGGACAGCGATACGCTGTCCCTCCGGGAAAGGGTTTTAAATTGCTCGCCTCCGCAAAAATGAAAATGCTCGCGGCGAGGAACCGGCGCGTCCGTCCGCATCTTGACGACAAGATCCTCGCTTCCTGGAACGGGCTGATGCTGGGGGCAATGGCCCGGGCGTATGCCGTCCTCGGCGATGAAAAATATCGCGCGGCGGCGGAGAAAAACCTGACGTTTATTCAGGAGAAATTGTGGCAGCAAGGTTCGGAGCGCCTTCCGGCCGGACCGGCTGAAGCCGGAACTCCAAACAAAGAATTCGCGGCACTTTGTTCCACCGCTGGCGGGATGGCGAACGCGACAGCGTCCAGTTGCTCGAAGGCTATGCGTTTCTGCTTTCGGGTGTGATTGATTTATACGAGGCCACACTGGAACCGAAACATCTCGACTTTGCCATCGCGCTGGCAGAGGCGATGATCGTGAAATTTTACGACCCGGAAAACGGCGGTTTCTGGCAAAGCGCCGCCGGCGCGAAGGATTTGATTCTGCGCGTGAAAGACGACTACGACGGCGCGGAGCCGTCGGGTAATTCCGTCGCCACGCTCGCGCTCCTGAAACTGGCCGGCATCACCGGCCGCGAGGATTTTCGGAAGCCTGCCGAAGCGACCCTGCGGCTGTTCGCCCATCGCCTGCAACATTTTCCGCAGGCCATGCCGTTCATGCTGCACGCATTGGATTTTTCGCTGGAAGAACCGCGCCGCGTCGTCATTGCCGGCAAATCAGATTCAAAACAATTTTGCGAACTCCTCCGCGCCGCGCATTCGGTTTATCAGCCGGACAAAATTGTTTTGGGAAACGCCGACGCGGTTGAGGAATTTGCGCGCAGTCTGCCGGTGGAAAATGAAGCTTTGGTCTATCTCTGCACCGGCCAATCATGCCAGCCGCCGACCAGCGACGCGGCGAAGGTGAAAGAGATGTTGAAGTAAATCAGCTAGGGTGGCCTACACCGCCGTGTCACCCTGTTCCTCGGTGCGGATGCGATAGGCGTCGTCAATGGTGGATACAAACACCTTGCCGTCGCCGATTTTGCCAGTCTTGGCCGCGGCAATGATGGCCTGCACGGCCTGTTTTACGAGCGCGTCCGTGACCACGGTTTCGATTTTGATTTTCGGCAGGAAATCCACGGTGTATTCGCTGCCGCGATAAATTTCCGTATGGCCTTTCTGGCGCCCGAAACCTTTCACCTCGGAGACGGTCATGCCCTGGATGCCGATTTCGTTCAGGGCGGTTTTGACTTCGTTCAGCTTGAACGGTTTGATGATGGCTTCGATTTTCTTCATAAATTCTCCGTGGGTTAATCGGTATAAGCGCGCTCGCCGTGCTGCGTGAGGTCCAGGCCGGCGTCTTCGTCTTCCACATCCACGCGCAGGCCGACCAGCTTGTCCACGAGCTTGAGAATGATGAACGACGCTATTCCCGCAAACGCCACGGTGAACAGCACGGCCTTGAGTTGATTGGCAAACTGGCCCATGCCTCCTGCCAGCGACACGGTGACGCCGTTGGCCTGGAAGGTGGTCGCGATGGCCGGGTTCACCAGCGTGTTGGCCAGAAAGCCGAGCATCAACATGCCGGTGATGCTGCCGATGCCATGCACGCCGAACACGTCAAGAGAATCGTCGTAATTAAATTTCGCCTTCAACTTCGTCACGGCCAGATAGCAGACCACTCCCGCCACCAGTCCGATGCAAAATGCCGCGGGCACCGTGACGAATCCCGACGCCGGCGTGATGGTGGCCAGACCGGCGACCATGCCGGAAGCCGCGCCGAGCACGCTGGGCCGGCCCTTGTGGAACCACTCCGCCGCCGCCCAGCTCAATGCCGCCGCCGCCGCCGAAAAATGGGTCGCGGCAAACGCGCTGGTGGCGAGTGTGCCCGCGTTGAGCGCGCTGCCGGCGTTGAAGCCGAACCAGCCCACCCACAACAATCCCGCCCCTATGAGACTCAGCACGACATTATGGGGCAGCATGGGTTCCACCGGATAGCCGGCGCGTTTGCCCAGCACGAGCGCGCACACGAGCGCCGACACGCCGGAACTGATATGCACCACCGTGCCGCCGGCGAAGTCGAGTACGGGAATTTTTCCACCGAGTGCCCAGTTGAAATAACCGCCCTTGCCCCAAACCATGTGGCACAGCGGAAAATACACGACCGTGACCCAGAGCAGCACGAACAGCACGTAAGCCTTGAACTTGATCCGTTCCGCCACCGCGCCGCTGATGAGCGCGGGTGTGATGATGGCGAACATCATTTGAAACAGCATGAAGGATTGCTGCGGCACCGTGCCCGCGTAATCCACATTCGGCGCGCCGCCCACGTCATGCAGCATGAAATAGGTGAGCGGATTGCCGACAAATCCGTTGCCCGGCGCGAACGCCAGGCTGTAACCGAACACCATCCAGAGCGCCGACACCAGCGCCATGAGGATGAGGCTGTGCATCATGGTGGCGAGGACGTTCTTGCTGCGCACCAGCCCGCCGTAAAACAAAATCAATCCCGGCGCCGTCATCATCAGCACCAGCGCGGAGCTGACCAGCACCCAGGCATTGTCGCCGGTGTTGACGGGTGATGCCGCGGACGGCTGGAGCGCCTCGATGCGGGTTACGCGCTGTTCCAACTGCGAGAGGCTGGCATCAGCGGCATTCAGCGGGGTCACGCTGAACCCGGTTAAAACGCAGATGACTGAAAGAACCAAAAACAATTTGGCCGAATAACGGGTGGAATTCATGATTGATGAAAGATTATCTTGGTCCGCCCGGGGGAATCAAGCCTAACCATTCACGTTTGGAGTTTCGCCTTCAGGCGGCTCGGGGCATTCATCGCCCTTTGCCGCGTAAACGCGGAACTCCGAACAAAACGCCCGCCGGCTTTCTGGTTGTACCCGGTGGCAGCCAGGTATCATCGCGCAACAGCGGTTTATCGGGGCACGATTTGAATGCCATCCACCGGTGCGCGCGGATAGGTGGCGCCATTGGCTACCGGCGTGGCACTTACCGTGAAGCCCGATATGTTCGGGATGGTGAACAGCACATAGTTGCCGGCTGAGTTGCTGGCCTGAACATACGTGCCATTGAAAACCGAACTGGCCGTGTCATAGCCGATGACGCTGGACGTGATGATTCCCGTGCCGCTGATGGTGTAAGAACCCTCGCGGGTTTCCGGATTGTCCCCGAAACAATAGACATACACATTCCAACCGCTGGAATTGGAGGGAAGCCCGTTTACCGTGACCGTGGTGGTGGTCGTGTTGCCGGTGTCCAGATAATTCCTCATCATCCGGTCGTTACCGGCGACATCCGGGGCGCTCGAGGTATAGACATTGTTAGCCGACCAGGCGGCTGTCGCCCCGCTGGAATTGCCGGTGGAATCATTCAATATCAGGCCGCTGCCGCTGGCGCCAGCCGCGTTATTCCAATTGGTGGCGGCCACCACGCCGGCGCTTTCCGAACTGCCCATCAGGGTGCCCGAACCGGAGAAGTTGATGGAAATCGGGTTTCCCGAAAGCCGCAGCCGATAGAACATCCGGGCGTTGGTTGGGGACACGGTGTACGGTGAAGCGGCATTATTTGTCACCCACGGTCCGGTTACATTGGTTGCCGTCAGAAGCGTCCCCTGCGGCCAGGTCAACATCAAGTTCGTTCCAGAAAGTCGAATGGCCAAAGTGGAGACGGCGTTGGCTTCCAGGGAAGGCACGCTCTCAACCCCGCCGATGACCATGGTGACGACGTAATAGTAGGTTTGATAGGCGCTGATGTTGGTGTCGGTGAAACTGATCGTGACCAGGTTGCTTGCGATGGTGGTGTAAGGGCCGCCGCTGACCGTCGCCCGCTTCACGTTGTAGCTGGTGGCTCCCGCATACGCATTCCATTGCAACTGGATTTGAGAATTGACGACGGTGGCCGTCAGCCCCGAGACGAAGACCGTCGGCGTGACGGTCAAAACCAGAGGTCCCACCGCGTTCGCGTTCGCGCTGGCGACGACGATGTGATACGTCGTGCCGGCCTGGGCGTAAAAACCTGCTTGCGCTGCTTGGAACAGCCCCAAGTTACTCTCCGACGCCGCGACCTGTTGCAAGCCGGCCAAAGAGCTGCCGGTGTAAACCGCCAGCACATTGTCAACGGTGCTGCCGGCGGTGTTGATGAGCACATTGGTGCTGGTGGCTGGCGTCCAAACCCACCAGAGCGAGGCCGCCACGCCCGGGTCGCCGTCATGTTGAGGCTCGCCCGGCTCCAACGTGGCCGTCTGGTTGTTCGCCTGATAGCTCGCGCCGCCGGTGGGAACCACGGTCGCGTTGGCAAAGTCGTCATTCGTCGGCGGGGGAATGATGCTATAGGCCGGAGTGGCGTCCTGCGCGAAAACAGTCGGCTGCGGTGTGGCGCCGCCCACGGTGTTGACCAGAAGATTATCGAACATCGCCGTGTTGTAATTAGTCAGGTCTCCGGTGATGAATCCCACCATGCCGTGGGAATAGGTGGAATTGGTGATGTTACACACCTGGTTGCCCTCGACAAATCCCGTAATCGTTGAGCCCAGGAAACGAAGTTTCAGGTTGTGCCAGGTGTTGGCGAGCGTCACCTGGCCGGAAGCCAGCACGTTCCCCAAGCCACTGGAAGTCGTCGCATATAATCCCCAGGCGCCGGCGGGATTCAGTCTCAGATAATAGCATTGGCAAATGTTGCCGTTCAAGCCGCTCATGCGTCCGATCACTCCGGCCCAGCCGCCATCGTCAAAATACACGTCGGCGCTGACCTCGTAATCCGTCCAATTGATATCGCCGACCATGGTTTCCGGCGCCCAGGTGCCGCCCCAAGAATTGGGCAATTGCGGGACGACCTGGCGCAAACATTTTCCGGTTCCGTCGGGCCGGTTGGTGATCTCGAACACACCCTCAACGTCAATATTATAATACGGCGCATATCCCCACAAAGCAGGACTGGCATAATGATCATAGGTTTCGTAGTAGGGGAAAGGAAAGGTCTTGGCCGGAGGAATGGGATACGAACCTTTTTGCTGACCGGTCGTGGTGCTGATGGAATAGATGGAATTCGTTCCCACGGTAATGGTAAACGATCCATTGACCGGGGTTATATCGCTTTGCCGGATGAACTGGGCGGTCGGGGTACTGAGCCACACGCACAAGGTTTTCGTGTTCGGCAGACCGGCGCCGATGTTAAAGGTGACCGTGTTATTTGTGGTGGCGGCCTTGGTTTCGATGATGATGCTGAAATCCGTGTTGGATGGCGATTTGAGCGTGACAAAGGTGCCGCTGGTGTCGTCCGTTCCGAAATACCCGCAGCCCCCATCCACATACTGCCAGCCCAGCTTGACGAATTGATTGACATGGGCATATCCCCAAATGGCGGGATAGATCACATAGTTGCCGCTCCAAGGCGTGCTCGCGGTTCCCAGGGAATTGCCATAATACCCCTCAAACGGATAAAATGCAGAAATCAAGTGCCAGAAAACTGTCTTGGTGATGCCCATGGAAATATAATTGGCATTGCAGGCATCCACGATTTCCGTGGCCTGATCATAGCCCGTCTGGCCGTTAAAGTGTTCCTCCGTATCCCAGAGCGGTTTGCCGGCAGTTTTTACAAAAGCGGGCATGGGAATCTGGCTTTCCGACCCGGGACCAACCCAGGTCGTATGCGCGCTGATGACATCCACCGCATTTGACAATACCGGATCGGTGCTAAACTGCGAAACAAAGTCCCACTTGCCGGTGCCCCAATTGTCAAAAGCATGCAGTTTGACATTCGCAAGGCCGTTGCTGAGAAGCGTGGCCTTGAACATTTCCACGAAGGGAATGTTCACTCCCGATTCATTCTTGCATCCGATGGCATCCAGGTTGTAACCATACGTGGACTTCAGCCCCTGGATCCAATTGACATAATAATTGCACATGTCCTGGCTCCAGAAATTGCCGTTGCCCACCCACTCCGGTGCCCCCCATGCCAGAGCATCCAAGGTGATGGACGGGTTCCGGATTTTTGCCTCATTGATCACCCACCATTCCCAGCCCCGCTGGTAATTTGTGTCGGTGTTCGAATGCATGTGGCTCGGCTCGGTGCTCTCCGTTGAATTGCAATCGCCTCCGACTTCGCTATAGAGCGTCGTCATCGAAGCGCCAAAATTCGGCTTGAACATCAAATCCAGGATCTGGCTTCGCTGCGGTTCCGGGTACGACATTAACAACACGGACGTTGCGCCGCCTCCACTGACCGCGCCCAGCCCCTCGAAGAATTTGCCGGTGTCCGTTGCGCTGATGGTGATGGTGCGATTGATGGAACTGGCGAAGGCGGTGAAACTGACCAGCGTATTGGTGGCAATCGTATCGGGCGGGAGGTTTTGATCGCGAACGCCATTGACGACGAGCAGGTAATAGCTGCCGTAAACCATCGGCGCGGTGGTGAGCAGGACCGATGTGCTGTTGGAAATCAGGGTGGCGGCGGTGATGGCCAGGCCGTTGGTGAAAACATAATTCGCCAGGTTCGTGGCGCTGGTGGGATCGACCATTTTGGAAAAATCCAGCACCACATTCGTGGTGCCGAGGTTGTAGCCGCGCAGAACCGCCGGCAGATTCGTGTTGAGCGTTACCGTAAGCGCGACCGGAGAACTCGTCGCCGCGCCATAACTGTTGGTCAACACCAGTTCATACGAGCCGGTGTTGGTAATGGCCGCCGTCAGCGCCAGCGTGTTGGTGTTGGCCCCGGCAATGTTGGTGTATCCGCCGCTGCTGGAGAACTGCCATTGAAAGTGAAGAGGCACTGCACCCGACACGCCGGCCGTGAAGGTCACCGGTGTCCCCACATACACGTTGTTCGTCGGCGACACAACAATTGGGTTAACGCTGGGCGAGTTTGCATTTGCGGGAGTCAATCCCACGTCGAACACCGCGTCATAAGCGGTGGGGGTGCCGAAGGTCATCGTCCCGCCACCGACCGGGATGATCGCAATTTGACCGCCTGAATAGAGATTGCCGCTGGCAACGGCGAGCGCCTCCCAATAATTGGCCGTACTGACCATGCCAAAGGACCAGGCATAAGTGGTATTGGCCGCCATCGGCACGGACAAGCCGCTCCATTGCAGCCAGTCGCCGTCGTTGAAGGTGATATTGGCCGAGGTGTTGGTCTGGAGCGGTGTAACCGTGGCGCCCGACACGGAGTAAATGTGGAGGTAATAAGGCTGGTTCGTGCCGATACCTTTGTAATTCCCCAGCCCGGCGGTTCGGATGGCGAGCGAGGTCATCATATATCCTGATGAATTGTTCCCTGTCGTGAAGGTCTGGCCTGGTTCGCCGGCGCCATGGTAAGACTGGTTGTCGGTGTAGTAATTCAAACCATCGGGAGCGGTTATGTTCCCGCTGGTGCTTAATTGGGAAGCGTCATTCGCTCCCGGAGTCGGAGCGGTGGCACCCAGGTCCGTAAGCGTTTGTGCGCGGATTGCCCCGGTCAGGACCATGAAGACACTGACCGCCAGCGCCATTTTCGAACGGTTTATTGTTGGAAGGCAGGAGAGGAAGTTGAATTTTGAATACATCATCATACAAAAAATAGTTACCGGCCGGTTACTCGCGCTGAAACGCATATTTTTACACAATCGTACTCTTTCCAGTAACGTCAAAAATCTGGAGCATTTTTAAAGCCAACCAATCATTGACTGACGCGATAGAATCGTGACCGGTCGGTGGCGTTGAGGTTGGTAAACATCAGCACTCCATTGACCGGCGCATTGGTCCACACCGGAGTCCAGCCCGCCGCCAGATTGGTGGACGTTTCCAAAACGTAGTTCTGTCCGTTCTGCCCCAGGAAGGTCAGGACGAACTGGCCGTTGGCTTGCATCCCGGGCACCGTCAAGGTCAGCGGTTGCACCACAATGGCGATCGTGGCCGGAGATTTATTGGTCGCGCCGGAATTGTCCGTGGCACGCGCGCTCAGGGTGTAACTGCCGACCGTGGCGGTGTTCCACGTCAGGCTGTACTGGTTGCCGACGCCGCTGGTGCCGTTGCCCAGCAGGTTTGTGCCGCTGAAAAACGCCACATTCGTCACCGTGCCGTCGGCATCCGTGGCTGAAGCGGTCAGAGTGATCGTCTTGGGCTGGATGAAGGTGGAGTTGTTGGCCGGAACCACCCAACTGATCACCGGTGGCACATTGGTCAGGAAGCTGGCGCTGACGTTATCAATCAGGGAAGTGTTGAGGGTTCCGTCGCTGTGCGAACAAACCGGCAGGCCGATGTAAGCCCCGACAGCCATGGCGATGGTGGTGGTTCCAATCTGGGTCCAGGAATTGCCGTCGCCGGAATAATAGGCTGTGAAGGTGTTGTTGGTGCGTGTGAGCCGCACCCAGTTGGGCGCTGCCAGTCCGCTTACGACGGAAGAGCTTGACGATCCCCCCGTGCTGCTCCGCCAGATGAACTCGATTCCGGCGCTCGGCTCCACGTCCGCCAGCGCAGACAGTGAACCCGCGGCCAGCGTTTCGCGGATCATCACGCCCGCCTTGGCGTTGCCGGAGGTGTTTTGCACGCTGACGACGCGGGCGCGGATGTCGCAGTTGGTGCTGACCGGAACATAAACATAAACAAACTGGAACGCGTCGTTGGTGCTCCAGATGTCCGCGCCACCTCCGGAGACGGTGAATTGCCCGCCGCAGAACGAAGCGCTGCCGCCGGACTGGGGCCGCCAACGTCCGTGCTGGTGAATTGGGGCGGCAGCGCGCCCGGCAAGGTGGCGTTGGCCTCGGCCGAAGGCAGGCTTTCATTGCCGGCATTGGTGATGGTGACCACGTAATAATAAGTCTGGCAGGCGGCCGCGCTGGAGTCGGTGTAATTGGTGTTGGCGATGGATGTGGCGAGGGTGGTGTAAGGTCCGCCGGTTACGAAGGAACGCTTCACGTTGTAATTGGCGCCGGGCGACCCGTTCCAATTCAACACGATCTGGCTGCTGCTGGCGGTCGCCGTCAGGCCGGTGACGATGGCGGCCGGCGTGGCGCTGACTTCCGCCGAATTGACACTGGTGCCGTTGCCATTGGCCGTGACGACATAATAATACTTTGTCAGGTTGGTGACGCCGCCGTCGGTGTAACCCAGATTCACACCGCCGATGTTCCCGGCAATGAGCGTGTAGGGGCCGCTGCTGGTCGTGGCCCGCCAGAGGTTGTAAGTTGCTGCGCCCGGAACGATGTCCCAACTCACCGTCACCTGCGCGTTCCCGCCGACGGCGGCCACTCCCGCGGGCGCGGCTGGCGACGGCAACGTGGCGGCCGCTGTGAGGGTGATATTGGTCGAGGTTAAACCGGCGGCTGTTGCCGTCAACGTGATCGAGCCGGGCAAACTGGTGGACTGGACGATGACCTCGGCCAGACCGTAGAAGACGGAGCGCTGATTGCTGTTCTTGTCCGCTTCGTGACAACTGGGGTCGCCGTTGCCTACGCCGATGATGGTGCCGCCGCTGACGGCAAAGGTCACGGTGTTGCTCGCCGTGGGAACAAAATTCCCCTGCGCATCCAGGATGGCCACCGTCACCACGGAGACATCGCTGCCGTCGGCCAGGATGGTGCTGCGATCCGGCCAGAGCGCGATCTGCGCGGGCGCGCCGGTGGTGGCCACGGTGTTGGTGATGACCGCCACGCCATTGTTATAGCCGATGGCCTTGAGCGTTCCCGGCGAGTAAGGCACGTTGTCCCATTCGACATGGCCCAGAACGTTGAGCGCCTGCCGGCCCAGGCTGACGCCGTTTGTGAACAGTTCCACCGCCTGGCAATTGCCGAAAGCCCAGACATTGATGGGCTGGCCGGGCGTTGACCAGTTCCAGTGCGGGAAGAGATGCAGCACGGGTTTGAACGTCCAGTTGGCCTGGTAATAATAGAAATTGTCCTTCGGAAAACCGCACGTGTCCAGCGTGCCGAAATGCGAGTTGATGCAGGGCCAGCCGTAGGGCGTCGGCTCGCCGCGATAATCAAAGCCCGTCCAGGAGAATCCTCCGGAGGACCATGGACGGGCAAAGTAATACTGCCACCAGGCTTCCGCCGTCTCACCCCAGCTTACCGGGTTGAGGTCGTAACCCCAGACGTAGCCGTTCACCGTATCGTTGGTATAAATACCGCGATCCGTGATCTGACTGGACGTTTCCGTGCCGATGATAGGCCAGCCCGGGTTGCCGGAGTGGAACGTATCCTGTTGGCCCAGTTGATAATTGAAGCCGTTGACATCCAAAACCGAACTGAAACCGCTGCCCCACGAATTCAAGGCGGCGGTGCAGAGGCGCGTCGAGTCCAAAGAATGAACCAGGTTCTGCATGACCTGCATGATCGAAGCGCCCGTGGGAGTGCCCTGGAGCGGTTCTTCATTTCCGAGCGACCACATGAACACCGCAGGATGATTCCGGTCCCGGCGAATTTGCCGGCTCAATTCGCTCAACGGCTCCGCATTGGTTCCGATGCGGCGGTTTTCATCCAGCACCAACATGCCCAACTGGTCGCAGGCATCGAGCAATTCCGCCGTCGGCTCGTTATGCGAGGACCGATAACCATTCACGCCCATCTCCTTCAACCGCTCGATGCGGTAATACTGCAGCCGGTCCGGCAGCGCCGAACCCACGCCGGCCATGTCCTGGTGGTTGCACATGCCCTGGATCCAAACATGCTGGCCGTTGATGAAAACGCCGTTGGTGGAATCAATCGAAACCGTCCGCACGCCAAACGGCGTGTTGTAAATGTCCGCGACCGCGTTCTGGTTGCTGACCGTGGTCACCAGTTTGTAAAGATAGGGCGTTTGCAGCGACCACAAATTGGCATTGGCCAGGGCAACGGTTTGCGTCACCACCAAATCCTGTCCGGCCGGCACACTCACCGCCGTGGTGACGGTGGCGACCGCATGGTTGCTGGCATCATAAATCGTCGAAGTCAGACTGCCGCTGGCGGTTGCCGTTCCGCTTTGGTTGGTGACATCCGTTTGCACGGTGAGGGTGGCATTGGAACCCACGAGCGAAGTGGTGGCCACAAAAGTTCCCCATTCCGCGACGTGAACGGGATTCTCCGTCGTCAGCCAGACATGCCGGTAAATGCCGGCACCTTCATAAAACCAGCCCTCAAACCGGCTGGCATCCACCCGCACCACCAGCACGTTGGTTCCGCCGGGATTGGCATAGGCCGTGGCGTCAAAATAAAAGCTGGAATAACCGCTGACGTTCCGGCCCAGGATGTGCCCGTTCAACCACACCAGGCAATTGCGATAGACGCCGTCAAATTCCAGCCACAGCGCCTGACCGGCATCTTTGGCGGGCAGGGTGAACGTGTGCCGATACCAGCCGATGTTGTTGGCCCCAAAACTGGAGTAGCCCACCGGTTTAAAACCATGGCTTCCGTCCGCGCTGGAATCGAACGGCAATTCCACCACCCAGTCGTGGGGCAGGTTGAGCTGACGCCAGGCGCTGTCATTGTAGTTCGTCTGAACAAACGAAACATTTTCCCCGGCATGCGTGGCAATGGGATCAACCCGGATGGTTTCCATGTAGGATTCGGAACTGGTGTTGGTCGCGGAACCCACTTCACTGGCATCCAGCTTGGCCAGATCGGAGATTTCAGGATAGTAAGTGACGTTGGTGGTGACATCCACCGGGTCCCCCAGTTGAAACCGCCAGCCGGCGTCCAGCAAAATCCGATTGCGGGGAGAAGCGGTGAAACAGACCCGCGTGTTGGCGGCAATCGTATTGGGCGGAATGGCCTGATCGCGAACGCCATTGATGACGAGCGTGTAGTTGCTGCCATAGACCAGCGGCGCGGTGGTGAGCAGGACCGATGAGTTGTTGGCGGTGAGGGACGCAGCCGTGACGGCGTGGCCATTGGTGAAGACATAATTCGCCGGATTCGTCGCGCTGGCGGCCTCGACCATTTTGGAGAAATCCAGTTCAACATTGGTGGTGCCGAGGCTGAAGCCGCGCAGAACCACCGGCGGATTCGTGTCGAGCGTCACCGTAAGCGCGACCGGAGAACTTGTCACCGCGCCATAACTGTTGGTCAACACCAATTTATACGAACCGGTGTTGGTGACCGCCGCGCTGAACGCCAGCGTATTGGTGTTGGCCCCGGAGATGTTGGTGTATCCGCCGCCGCTGGAAAACTGCCATTGAAAGTGAAGGGGCTGCGCGCCCGACACGCTGGCCGTGAAGGTCACCAGCGTCCCGACAAACACATTGTTCGTCGGCGACACGGTGAGTTGATTGATGCTTGGCACGGTTACGGGCGCCATTCCCAAGTCGAAAACCGCGTCAAAGCCTTGACTGCTGCCGTAGGTGATCGCCCCGCCGGCGGGCGGAAAAAGCCCGATCTGGCCTCCGGCGTACAGATTGTTGGTGGCGACGGCGAACGCCTCCCAACCGGTGGTGGAACTCGCCTTGCCGAACGACCAAGCATACGTTGCATTCGCGGCCAGCGCCAGCGAAAGCCCGCTCCATTGCAGCCAGTCGCCGTCGTTGAAGGCGACATTGGCCGAGGTGTAAGTTTGCAGCAAGGTGACGTTGCCGCCGGACACGGAATAAAGGTGGAGGTAATAAGGCTGGGGCGTGCCGATGCCGCTGTAAGAACCCAGCCCGGCAGTCCTCAAGGACACTGACGACAGCAGGTATCCCGAAGAATTCGTCCCCGTGGTGAAGGTCTGGCCCGGTTCGCCGGCGCCATGAACACTCTGGTTGTCGGTGTAGTAATTCAGGCCGTCGGGGAAGTCTGTGTTCCCACTGGTGCTCAACTGGGCGATGTCATTCGCTCCCGGAGTGGGAGCGGTGGCACCCAGGTCCGCAAGGGTTTGCGCGCGAACTGCGCCGGCAAGAATCATGAGGACGCTGACTGCCAGCGCCATTTTAAGCCGATTCACTTTTGGAAGACAGGACAGGAAATTGAATTGTTTTGAAGACCTCAAAATACAAACCGTCGCAGGTTTGTCGCCAGTACTGAAACGCATATTGTACAATATCGCACGGACCGCAAATAACGTCAAAAGCCGGCAGTGGTGCGGTTTGACCGGAGCGCGGAGCATCGCTCCGCCTAAAACAAGGGTGCCAGCGTGCGGAGCAATGCTCCGCGCTCCAAAAACCTGGAGCATTGTCAAAGCCGGCTGGGAAGAAACGGCAGGAACAATTCAAACCGGCCACACCCTGCTCCCGAACAACGGCCTCATGGATTGTCTCCGCGCCGAACGGTCTTCAGACGTCGTGTTCGCGCCGTTCACCCCGGCCGCCCCGCGGCTGTTGCAACTGGCGCAGCAGGCGGCGGAGGGAATCAATCTCGCGTTCGTCGGTGAGTTTCTGGCGTTCGGCAAGTTCGACCAGTTCCAAAACATCCTCCATTTGACTGAGCGCCTCGCGCAGCGATTCGACGATTTGCGTCACTTCGCTCACCGCCTGGCTGATGGCGGAACCATCCGGCTCGGCGGCGCGCGGCGCGGGAAGAGCGGGTTGAATTTTTTGCCTCGGCGGTGCGGGTCGTACCGGGAGTTCGGACGGACTGGCGGAAGGCGCGGCTGGCGGCGCCAGCGGTTCAGCCGGCACCGGGTGCTCCGCCGCAGGGACAGACGGCGCGGGACGACGACGTCCGCGTCCGCCGCGATGTCCGCGACGGCGTCCGCCGCCTGGCGCCCGGGGCGGCACGGGCTGATTCGTTTCGGATGATGGTTCCTCTTGGGACATTTCGGTTGAAGCATGACGTGCCGCCGGGCAAAAGCAATCGCGAATTATTCCCAACCGCGATGTTGCCGGCGGACTACGGTTGTTTTTTCACGAACAGCGCGAGTGACGCGGTGTAGCCGTGGAGAAAATTCTTCGCGCCGACCGGCCCGATTTCGCCGTTGCAGAAAAATCCCGAAAGTCCGAGCGGGCCAAGCCGTTCCTGCACCAGCCCGGCGTCGTGGTTCGCGCGGCCAAACAGGTGTTTTCCGCGTCCGTTGCAGCAGCAGAGGCAGCCGCCGTAAATCGTCGCGCCGCCGATCTGATTCTTTGCCCGCGCGAGCAGTTCGATCATGTCCTCGGTCGCCGCGGCGGCGTCGCGCCGCTGGAATTGCATGGTTTGCCCCGCGCGCGGCAGCGTGCCCACGGCCAGCACCCCGGAGTGCGGGTCGCCGCCAATGAGGTTGCGCACGAGAAAATCGCCGCGATGGAAATCTTCGAGGTATTCGTTGACAACCAGGCCGATGAGCAGATTGCCCTGCGCCTGGCGTTGTTCGTTGGGCGGCAGTTTTTGAAAGGTCTCGGCCAGCACCGAGTAAGCCGGCCGGTTGCCGATGTGATGGATTAAATTTTTTTCCACGCGGGTGAGGGTCCACGTCTCGCCGATGGGCGTGCAGCCCTGCGAAATGACGCCGGTCAGTTGCACGCCGCCGCCGACGGAAATCGCCACGCCGCCATCCTCAAACACGTCGCCATTCAGATAAACCTGCGTCGTTTGCTGGTTGAAACCGCCGCTGGCCAGGCCGCCGAGCGCGGGCAGCGGCGCGTAAGCCTCGTTCCACGAGCGAATCCAGCTTTCCGCGTCGAGATGGAACGGGTCAATGAATACGAGCCAGCCGTTCGTGCGCGCCGGTTCGACGCCCGTCTCCAAGTGCCAGTAATCCGATCCGCTGGCTTCCTCGACCTGTTCCTGCGTGAAACGGAAACCCTTCAACTCCGCGCCGGGCAGCGAATAAAGCGCGAGCACAAACCCGGTCGCTTCCTCAATTTCCTGCGCCCCGGTGATCAGTCCGGCGCTCGAACAGCCGGCCAGCAGCGGAATCCGGGCATGAACGCGCAAAATTTCCAGCGCCTGCCGGGCGAACGGGAAAAATTTCGGCGACATGAAAACCAGGCCGAGCGAAACCTGCGGCGCGAGGAGCTGCGCGCGCAAATTCTCCGCCCATTGCCGCAGGCCGGCTTCATCAAACCCGCCCGGCCAGTGCGCCGCGATGGAAAATTCGTTGTTCACAACTCTACTTCAACCATGCCACAACTTTCTCGCCCGACCAAATTTCTTTCACGGGCTGGCGTTCGCGCGCGACGGCGGCACGCCGGCCGTTCACCAGAATCTCGGCGGCCAGCGGACGCGTGTTGTAATTGGACGCCATCACAAATCCATAGGCGCCGGCGCTCAAAAGCGCAAGGCAATCGCCCTCGCCGGCTTTCGGCAGCAGACGGTCCTTGCAGAAATAATCGCCGGATTCGCAGATGCCGCCAACGACATCCGCCTTCATCGTGGCGGTGCCTTTTCGGGTGACCGGCACGATTTCGTGGTAGGCGTTGTAAAACGCCGGGCGAATCAAGTCGTTCATCGCGGCGTCCACGATGACAAAGTTTTTCCGGCCCGTGCGTTTGACGTATTCGACGCGCGTGACGAGAATGCCCGCGTTGCCGGCAATGAACCGGCCCGGCTCGATCAAAATTTTCAAGCCCAGCGGTTTCAACAACGGCAACAGGCGCGCGGCATAAGTGGCCGGCGTTAAAATTCCCCTGGCGTCGGCTGTTTTCCACCAGGCCGCCGTTCCACTGGCGAGCGCGGGCTGATAAACGATGCCCAGGCCGCCGCCGACGCTGAAAAATTCCAGCGCGTATTTTTCTTTCAGCCGTTGCAAAAGCGGACGGACTTTGCGCACGGCCTGCTCGAACGGACCGGTCCGGGTGACTTGCGAGCCGATGTGCATTTGTAGGCCGCGCAGCCGCAGGTTTTTCAGTTTGCCCGCGCGGGCATAAACGCCCTCGATCTGCTCCAGCGCGATGCCAAATTTGTTTTCATAGGTGCCGGTCGTGATTTTTGCGTGGGTGCAGGCGTCCACGCCCGGGTTCACCCGCACGGCGATGGGCGCGATTTTTTTGAGCCGGGCGGCGATGCGGTTGATGCGCAGCAATTCCGGTTCGCTTTCCACGTTGAACGAATAAATTCCCCGGCGCAGGGCGAATTCAATTTCCGCCTCGGTTTTTCCCACACCGGCGAAAACACACTGGCGCGGGTCGCCGCCCGCCGCGATGACGCGCTGCAATTCGCCGCCGCTGACGATGTCAAAACCGCTGCCGAGGTTGGCCAGCACGCGCAGGACGGAAAGATTGGAATTCGCCTTCATCGCAAAACAAACCAGATGGTCCAGCGGGGCGAGCGCCTGATCCAGTTTCCGGAAATGCTCCGTCAGCGTCCGCTGCGAATAAACGTAAAGCGGCGTGCCGAATTTGCGCGCGAGCGACTCGACGGAGACGCCTTCGCAAAAGAGCCGGTTGCCGGCATAATGAAAATTGTGCATGACAGTTGCAGTTTAGGGTCTGGAGTTCAAAGTTCAACCCCGAATGCCTTCGGGGCCGGGATGGCCAAATAAAAAGAAGCCCGCCGGTTACCGAACCGGCGGGCAAAAAATCGGACGCCTTTATGGCTGGGCCATGATTTCCGCGCGCTGTTTCTGATATTCTTCCGCCGTGATTTTATCCGCCTTGTATTTGGCGGACAACGCCTTGAGCTGCGCTTCCTTGGTCGTGGAAATCGGCAGCGCCGGCGCTTCAATTGGCTTCAAGCCTAGCTCTTTTCCTGAAAAAATCGCGTTGGTCTGGTTCGCCGGGCTTTTCCCGCCGGGTTTGGCTTTTGGCGTGGCGGGCGGCGCAGGGCTGGGAGAAACAGCCCCTGACGCGGGCGTGATTGCAGGTGGAGCCGGTTGAGTTTTGACTGGCGCGGGCGCCGCTGGTGTTGGCTGCGGCTTGACTTGCGGTGGCGGGGTCACCGGTGGATTTGCCGCCGGAGGTGGAGTGGCGGGAGTTATGGTCATCACCGGCGCCGGCTTGGTTTCGGCTGGCGGCGGAGTGACGGGTATGGTTTCTGCCGGCGTTGTCTTCACGGGCGGATTTTGCGGTTCAGGCACAACGGGCGCAGCGGGGGTGGTTCCGGAAGGTGCCGGGGCGGTTTTGGTTTCCAAAGTGACTGTAGTTGCTGCCGGTTTGGTTTCGGCCGGTGCCGGAATAGCGGGTGCCGGAGTGGCGGGTGCCGGAGTGGCGGGTGCCGGAGTGGCGGGTGCCGGAGTGGCGGGTGCCGGAGTAGCGGGTGCGGGTGTTATCGTTGCCGCCGGGGTACTTTGCGGTTCAGCCGCAACGGGCGCAGCCGGCGGATTTTTTGCTGGTGGCGGAGTGACCGGCGTCATCGTTGCCGCCGGAGGACTCTGGGGTTTAACCGCAACTGGCGCCGCAACCGGCGGGGTTGGCTCAGGCGTTGTTGCCTTGGCTGCCGGAGTCGGTGTTACGTGTGCCGGTGTTGCCGCAGGCGTCGGAGTTGTTGGCTTGGCCGCCGGAACTGATGCCTTGGTTGTCAGATTTGTTGCCTTGGCCGCTGTTGTCGTTGCGGCGCCCGTCGGAGTTGTTGGCCTGGCTCTCGGCGAAGTTTCTTTGGCCTTCGGACTTGTTGCCATGATTACCGGAGTGGTTGCCGTGGCTGTTGGCTTGGTCGTTGCCGTTGTCTTGGTTGCCGGAACCGCTGCGGCGGCGGCTGGAATTGTTGTCTTGGCCGCCGGCACCGTAGTTGTGGTCGCTGGAGTCGTTGCCTTGGCGGGGACAGTTGTATTGGTTGCGGGTTTGCCTGCCTGCACCTTCACGGCACCGGTGGGAGTGGCTGGCGCCTGGGCTTCTTGCTTGTTCAGCTCACCCATTTTTTGGTCCAAAGCCGCGCGCAGGGCGGCTTGCACCGAAGCGTCGTCCGCACGGACGGAAATAAGACTCGCACAGAAAATGACCGCACATACCGTGGGCAACAACTTGGGAATTTGCATAACGTTTTTTACGCTTATTTTCCACCGGATGCAACAGCTTTTCCAGTTGTGGAAAACAATTTTTGCCATGTGCCGGGGATGGGATAACTCAAAACTGATCGCAGCAGGATGCCGCGCACTTCACTGCGGGGAATTTTAACAACCTGTTGCAGTTCAACCACATTAGCGGCGCGCAATCGTTCAATCGTCTTCCGGCCAATCAAAATCGGCCACGCGCAAGCCAGCCGCACGCGCATGTTCCCGTCCGGCAGCGAATTGGTGTAAGCCCAGCCAGCGGCCAGGTGCGATTCGGCCGCGTCGAGGCAGCGATGATAGAGCGGGAGGAATTTTGCCTCGTTCGCGGGCGACAGCAAAACCTCGGGGATCAATCCCGCCGGCTCCAGTTTTTCCGCCGGCAAATAACAGCGGCCTTTGCGCAAGTCCGCCGGCAAATCGCGCAGGATGTTCACCAGTTGCAGCCCCTTGCCGAAACGGATGCCGTCCGCCAGCAGTTGCGCGTCGTCCAGCCTCGCCCGCGGAAACAAATGCGCGCGGCAGATTTTCGTCCAGAATTCGCCGACGCAACCGGCCACGCGATAAGTGTAGTCGTCCAGATCAGCGGCGGTTTCCAGCGCGACGATTTTTTCGGCGGACGCCCCGGCAAACCGCCGCAAATCCAGTTCCTGTCCGCCGGTGATGATGTTGAGGAGCGTGCGGACGAGTTGCAGATCGTCCGGCGAAAGCGTTTGCAGCAACGCGAGGCTGTCCCCGGCTTTTTCCAGCAGCAACCGCTCGGCGGGCAAACCCTGGTGCTGCGCCAGCTCGCCGAAATTCAGCGGCACGGTGGAGGAAGTCAAAATGCGTTCGCGTAATCGTTTGAGCGCGTCGAGCCGTTGTTCCAGCGGGACGAGCTCGGTGTCGGCGATGGTGTCGGTGGTGCGCGCGAGCAGGTAGGCGAGGCCGATTTGCGGGCGCACGGCCGCGGGCAGCACGCGCAGCGTCAGATAAAACGAGCGCGACGTGGCGCGGAGCAAGTCATTCCACGAATCGGCGGACGGGTGCGGCATTGGTTATGGGTTAAATAAAGCACAAACCAGCGGAGATTGTCAGCAAATCGTTTCAGGTTCGATGAGGCTGAAGCGCGGGCCGCAGTGGGTGCAGTTGTTGAATGGATATTGATGTAGCGTCGGCACTGTGCGCCGATTCGTTCGAGCCACAGGCTCGACACTACAACTTCAGCAGCAGTTCATGGATTCCTTATTAAAGCGTTCCGGCTGGAATTCATTTGTCAGTCCGCAACCGGCGATATACCTTGAGCGTGTGGAACCCGGCCCTGGCAGTGCCCGGCCGGCTTGTTTTTTGCGGCAAACCATGCACGAATTATCCATCATGCAAAGCGCTTTGGATCAGGTACTCGAAAAGGCCCGGCAAGCCGGGGCCAGCCGGGTGCATGCCATTCGTCTGCGCATCGGCGCCCTGAGCGGCGTGGTGCCCGACGCGCTGCAATTCGCCTTTGAGGCCCTCGCCGACGGCACGCCGGCGCAAGGCGCACAATTGCTCATCGAGGATGTCCCGGCGCGGTTCTGGTGCGCCGATTGCAGTCATGAATTTGAGGCAACGCGGATGTTCGCCGAATGTCCCGATTGCCATCGTCCCAGCGCGGAACTCCGCGCGGGACGCGAAATGGAACTCACTTCATTGGAGGTTGACTGATGTGCCAGGATTGCGGATGCGGATTGCCCGGTGAAAACCCGGTGGGCATCAGCGCTCATCATCACGACCATGACCATGACCACGGTCACAGCCATGGCCATGACCATCATCGCGGCCACGATCACCCGCACACTCACCCTCACTCGCACGGAGATGCGCCGGGCCAGCATCGGGTTTTGGAGGTGCGCCAGGCGATTCTGGAAAAGAATGACCGGCTGGCGGAGCGCAATCGCGGCTTTTTCCACGCGCGCGGCCTGCTGGTGTTGAACGTCCTTTCATCGCCCGGTTCGGGCAAAACCACATTCATTCGCGAAACCATCCGCTCGCTGGGGAAACGGTTGAAAACCGGCGTCATTGTCGGCGACCTGGCCACGGACAACGATGCCGAACGCCTCCGTAAATCGGGCGCTCCGGTGGTGCAGATTACCACGGGCACGGTGTGCCATCTCGAAGCGGAGATGGTGGCGAATGCCTTGAAGCAACTGGACCTGAAAGGCCTCGAACTGCTCATCATCGAGAACGTCGGCAACCTCGTCTGCCCCGCCTCGTATGATTTGGGCGAAGATTTGCGGGTCGTTTTGTTATCCGTCACCGAGGGCGAGGACAAGCCGTTGAAATATCCGCCCATGTTCCAGTCGGCGGGCGTGGCGGTGGCCAGCAAGCTGGACCTGGCAACGGCCTGCGATTACAACCGGGAGGCGGCGCTGGCCAATCTCCGCCGCCTGGCACCAAAGGCGCCGGTGTTTGAACTCTCCGCCAAGACCGGCCAGGGTATGGATGCTTGGTGCGAGTTTCTGATTCAGCAGCACAAGGCGACAAGGGCGCGCGATTCCCTCAGCGCTTAGTCGTATCTATTCATTTGAACCACTGATGGACGTGGATTGATTGGTAGGGCGGGCAGTCCTCTGCCCGCCGTCCGTCAAAACATAAGGCGCGGCGCGCACGGAGTGACGCGCCTACCGGTGAATGATATTGTCTTCGTCCGTGTTTATCCGCGCTTAAAAAGCCGGGTAATTTTTCCTTTCCGCCAACTGATTCTTCACTTAAGCAAAGCCACTGACAAAGAATGTTGGCTGATTGCCAAATAGCGCAAAGCCAACCTGTGCCCAGCAGGTAAGTTGTATTTCATTGAGGAATTTGATGAAGGTTTTTGCACGGAAAAGCCCGTGCCGGCCAGGGCCAATGCCCGTGTTGGCTGCAGGAAATGCTCTTAATCCTTAACGATTGCCGTGATACTCATTCTAGCATTGATTTTGGTTCCGCTGGCCGCCGGCCTGATGCTGCTGTGTCTGCCGGACCTGCCCCGGAAAATTCTGGTGTCCGGCGTGACGCTGGCCGTTTGCTGCGGCACCGTGTATCTGGCCACTCTGCCAGCCCCGGTTGATTTGTCGGGGCTTCGGCTGAATCCCTATTGGATCAACCTGGGCATGCAGTTCGTCGAGATCGGGATGAGCATTTTCATCATTTACGTCGGTGTGCGCGCGAAACGTCCGCTGATCGTGGCGCTGGCGCTGGCCCAGGCGGGACTGATGGTTTGGTTCGAATTGACGCAGGGCGAGCATCTGGAGGTGGCGCAAAATCTGTTCGTGGACAAGCTCTCCGTGATCATGGCCTTGATCAACGGTTTGGTGGGCGGCGGCATCTGCATTTACGCGCTGGGCTACATGCGCGAATACCACACGGTGGCGCATCGCGACGTTCCGGACCGGCGTCCGCTATTTCTTCGCGCTGCTGTTCATTTTCATGAGCGCGATGTTCGGCCTCATTTTTTCCAACAACCTGGTGTGGCTGTTCCTCTTTTGGGAAATCACCACGCTCTGCTCGTTCCTGCTGATCGGCTACACGCAGACCGATGAGGCGAAGCGCAACGCGCTGCGGGCGCTGGTGATGAACCTGGCCGGCGGACTCGCCTTCGCGATGGCCATCGTGTGGCTGCACCGGCAGACCGGCAGCATCGAATTCAGGCGCTGATTGTCTCCAAACAAGCCGCTCGTGCTCCTGCCGGCGGCGCTGCTGTGTTTCGCGGGCATCACGAAATCCGCCCAGCTTCCGTTTTCGAGCTGGCTGCTGGGCGCGATGGTGGCGCCCACCCCGGTGTCGGCGCTGTTGCATTCCAGCACGATGGTGAAGGCGGGCGTTTATCTGGTCCTGCGCATGGCGCCGGCGGTCACCGGCACGAAAGTCGGGATGATGGTGGCGCTGGTCGGCGCGGTCACTTTTGTCGTCGGCTCCCTGGCCGCCATCACCAGCAGCGAGGCCAAACGAGTCCTGGCCTGGTCCACGGTGGCGAACCTCGGCCTGATCGTGCTTTGCGGCGGCATCGGAACTTACGAGGCGGTCTGGGCGGGCATCCTGTTGATTATTTTCCATGCGGTGGCCAAATGCCTGTTGTTCCTGTGCGTGGGCGTGGTGGAACACAAGCTGCACAGCCGGAACATTGAGGACATGTCCGGGCTGGTCGTGCGCATGCCGCGCGTGGCGATCATGATGCAGGTCGGCATGGCCGGCATGTTCCTGGCGCCGTTCGGCATGTTGATCAGCAAATGGGCGGTGCTCAAAGCGGTCGTGGATGCCTATCCCTCGCTGTCGGTCTTCATCGCCTTTGGCAGCGCCGCCACGCTGTTCTTCTGGGTCAAATGGATGGGCAAATTGGTGCAAGTCGTCGGACCGGCTGAACGGATCAAGAAGGAAATGGTTCTAGGCGAGGCCATCGCGCTCTACGGCTTGTCCGCGGCAACGGCCATGGCCTGCCTGTTGTTTCCGCTTATTTCCTCCCATTTCATTGAGCCGTATATCTACGCGGTTTTCAACCAGCCGGTCTCGCTGGGCGAGGGCAACGTCATCATCATGACGATCATGATGGCGATGGTCATGCTATTCCCGCTCAGTTTCATGAACTACGGCCGCGGCGTGAAGGTGGTGGACGCTTATCTGGGCGGCGCGAACGTGCACAGCAGCGTGCAATTCCGCAGCACCGCCGACAGCGTGCAGGACGTGGCGATTGGCAACTACTATTTGCGCAACATTTTCAGTGAAGCCTGGCTTTCGCGCTGGGGCGTGATTGGCTGCGCGGCGCTGCTGGCGGTCGATGTTGACGGTGGCATTTTTATGAGTCCCTGGATTCGAATTTTGATTTATCTGGTCGCGGCGCCCATCGTCGGCGGATTGCTGGCGGGCTGGGACCGCCGCATTTCGGCGCGCATGCAATCGCGCCAGGGTCCGCCCATCCGGCAGCCGTTCTACGACGTGCAGAAACTGTGGTCGAAGCAAAACATCGTCGTCCGCCGCTCGCAGAACTTTTACATCGGGTTCTTCCTGCTGATGGTCATCTTCACCGGCGCGCTGTTCTTTGGCGGGTCGGATTTGTTGCTGGTCATTTTCGCGCTGACGCTGGCGGCCATTTTCTTCGTGCTCGGCGCGTACAAGGCCAGTTCGCCTTACAGCTTCATCGGCGCGGAACGCGAATTGATCCAGATGATGGCCTATGAACCGATGGTGCTGCTGACGGCCATCGGGATGTACATGGTCACCAAAAGCTTTGCCGTGAATGACATCGCCAATCATCCCACGCTGCTGGTGCTGGCGCTGCCGGGAGTTTTCCTCGGCTTCCTCTACACGCTCGAAATCAAGTTCCGCAA
The DNA here is from genome assembly GCA_963830235.1 of uncultured Verrucomicrobiae bacterium. GTDB lineage: Bacteria > Verrucomicrobiota > Verrucomicrobiia > Limisphaerales > UBA11358 > UBA11358. Next base: position 131,897 of record CAWHLR010000035.1, on the reverse strand, counting down.
ATCGCCGTTCGACCTGTCCTGCTCGCATCACGCGCATCAGGAGCTGGTGCGCGGCATCACCACCGAGTTTTCCGGACGCACGCTGGCCCTGATCGAAATCGCGCACTGGTATGAAAACGTGTTCCTGCTGGGCTGGGTCTATCTGTTCTTCGCTTCGATGCCGGTTTTGGGCGTGGCCATGTCGCTGTTCGTGTTTGTGTTCGTCATCCTGGTGGACAACGTGTTCGCCCGGCTCAAATGGCAGACGGCCATCCGCAGCGCGTGGATCGTGGCGGCCGTGTTCGGTTTCGGCAACATCCTCGTCCTCTCGCTTTTGTCCGCGAAACCGGCCGTTCCCGCCGCCCCGATCGCCGTCTCAACCCGCCGCCAGCCAGACGGTTCCCGCCGCCGCCGCGACGCCCGTCTTGAACAACGCCAACGCCATTGCCCGGAGGAATTGAATCATGTCCGGCCTTTCAAAATCACCCTGGATCATCCACTACGACGCTTCGAGCTGCAACGGCTGCGACATCGAAGTGCTGGCCTGTCTGACGCCGATTTTTGACGTCGAGCGCCTGGGCGTGGTCAACACCGGCAACCCGAAGCACGCCGATATTTTCCTGGTCACCGGCGCCGTCAACGAGCAGAGCCGGGACGTCATCCGCAACATTTACAACCAGATGCCGGAACCCAAGGTGGTGGTGGCGGTGGGCATCTGCGCGTCCAGCGGCGGCATCTTCCGCGAGTGCTACAACATCTCCGGCGGCATTGACAGTGTGATTCCGGTGGACGTGTATGTGCCGGGCTGCGCCGCGCGGCCGGAAGCCATTGTGGACGGCGTGGTCCAGGCCCTCGGGGTGCTGGAACAAAAACACAAGGATACCCAGGCCGCCCTCAGCAACATGGACAATGTCCTTTACCTGCGGGCGGAAAAGAGCGACGCGCCGGATATTCTCGCCCTGCAAAAGACCGCCGGCCAGTGCGAGGCGGAAGTTTACAACGAAGAGAACCTGCCGGCCCTGCAACAGACGCTGGAGGAACTCCGGAACGACTTTGACCGGGCGGTTTTCATCAAGGCCGTCGTCAACGGCAAGATCATCGGCTCGGTGCGCGGCCGCGCCCGCGACGACACCGCGCTGGTCAGCAGCATCAGCGTACATCCTTATTTCCAGCGCCGCGACATCGGCCGCCGGCTGGTGGAGGAGGTGGAAAAAGCCTTTCCTGACGCGAAACGCTTTGAAGCTTTCACCGGCCAGCCGAACCAGCGCAGCCTGCATTTGCTGGGCCGGGCGGGTTACCAGGAATTCAAGACCGAGCCGTTCACGCCCGCCATCACGTGGGTCTATCTGCAAAAGGAACGTAAATGAGCCAGGAACAAATCGAGCTGATCACCCTTGACGTGCTGCTGGAAAAAGTCCGGGCCAAGAAGGCCCAGAACTGCCGGTTGGTGCAAATCAGCGCCACGCAACTGCCCGGCTCGATCGAGCTGACCTACAGCTTCGATCTTAACAGCCAGCTTTCGAACCTGCGCCTGTCACTGCCCGGCGAAGCGCCGCATCTGCCGAGCATCAGTTCCGTCTATCTTTGCGCCATCCTTTACGAGAACGAAATCCACGACCTGTTCGGCGTGCAGGTGGCCGGCATGGCGATTGATTTCAAGGGCAAGCTTTACAAGACGGCCATCAAATACCCGTTCGCCACCGCCAAGCTTCCTTGTGCGAGCAGCGCGGCGGCCCCGGTCGCCGACGCGGCTCCCTGCGCCGTCAACCCCGACGCCACGCCGAAATGAGATTTTCACGCATCACGCATCACGCATCACGCGCCGCCGGGCTGGTTTCCGCCGGTTGGATAATTGGCAGCGATCAATTGCCGCCACGAAACGGCACCCACTAACTATGGCACGCACTGTCATTCCCTTCGGCCCGCAGCATCCGGTGTTGCCGGAGCCGGTCCATCTGGACCTCGTCGTCGAGGACGAAAAAGTCATCGAGGCGCGGCCGTCCATCGGTTTCATTCATCGCGGGCTGGAAAAACTGGCGGAGACGAAGGATTACGTCGAATTTGTCTATGTCGCCGAACGCATCTGCGGCATCTGTAGCTTCATCCACGGGCAGACCTATTGCCAGGCGGTTGAAACCATCATGAACATCGCGGTGCCGCCCCGCGCGCTGTATTTGCGGACGGTCTGGGGCGAACTCTCGCGCATTCACAGCCACCTGCTCTGGCTGGGCTTGATGGCCGACGGCATGGGTTTTGAAAACCTGTTCATGCACTCCTGGCGCATGCGCGAAAAAGTGCTCAACATCATCGAAGCCACCACCGGCGGCCGCGTCATCTTCGGCTCGTGCAAGGTCGGCGGCGTGCGGCGCGACATCAACGCCGACGTGATCAAAACCATTTTAGCGGATTTGGAAGGGATCGAGAAAGACATGCGGGACCTGACCAGGGTCTTTCTCAACGACAGTTCGGTAAAGGCGCGGCTCAGTGGCATCGGAGTGCTGACCAAACAGGAAGCTTGGGACCTGGGTTGCGTCGGCCCGATGCTGCGGGCCAGCGGGGTGGCGCAGGATCTGCGCCAGCAGGGTTATGCCGCGTTCAAGGATATCCCCGTCGTGCCGATCACGCGCCCCGAAGGCGATTCCTACGCCCGTTGCGCTGTTCGATGCGAGGAACTTTTCCAGTCGCTCGAAATCATCCGCCAGGCCTTCGCGAAAATTCCCGATGGCGAGATCGCCGTGAAAGTCACCGGCAATCCCACCGGCGAGACCATTACGCGCACCGAGCAGCCGCGCGGCGAGGTGGTTTACCATTTGAAAGCCAATGGCTCAAAAAATTTGCAGCGGTTCCGCGTGCGCACGCCGACGTTTGCCAACCTCCCGGCCATGTTGAAGGTGCTGCCGGGCTGTGATCTGGCCGACGTGCCGATGATTGTGCTCACGATTGATCCCTGCATCAGTTGCACGGAAAGGTGATATGGGTTATTTCGAAATGTCCAAGCTGGCCCTGAAGTGGGCGCTCACGAAGCCGCCGACCACCCGCTATCCGTTCGAGCCGCGCAATCCCATCGCCGGCTCGCGCGGCCAGTTGGTTTTCACGAAGGACAACTGTGTTTATTGCACCGTTTGCGCGAAGAAATGTCCCACCGGCGCGCTGCTGGTGAACCGCGCGCAAAAGAAATGGGCCATTGACCGCCTGCGCTGCATCACCTGCGGCTATTGCGTGGAAATTTGCCCCAAGGATTCCCTCGCGCTGGCCACGGGTCACGGCAGCCCGGCGGTGACGCGCGACCGCGAGTTTTTCTGAACCCATCCAAACGAAAGGCGAAGCATGAACCCAAGTTCCTCGCCCGCTGGAAAAGCGAAATACGCCTGGAGCGATATTGACCGCGCCGAACCGCCCAAGCGCCCGGCCACCGACCGGGTTTCCGATTTTCGGCAAATTCACCTGCCTTACGACGAAGCCACGGCCCGCGCCCAAGCCAGCCGCTGCATCCAATGTCCGAATCCCCGCTGCGTCGAGGCCTGTCCGCTGGGCACTCCCAACCATGAACTGCTGGCGCTGATTGCCGACGGACAGTTCAAGGAAGCCGCCGAACTGCTTTTTGTCACCCAGAGCATTCCCGAACTGGCGTCCCATGTCTGCGTGGGCGGGCGCGTGTGCGAGCAAGCCTGCATCCTGGCGGGTAAATCCGACCCGGTGCCGATTCGAGCCCTCACGCGGTTCCTGCTGGACTACGGCTGGAAACACGGCCTGGCCGAACCCGCGGTGGAACACGCCACGGGACAGAGCGTGGCCGTGATCGGCTCCGGCATCGGCGGCCTGGTGACGGCCGACACGCTTTCCCGGCGCGGCTATGCCGTCACCGTCTTCGATTCCCGGCTGAAACCCGGCGGCCGGGTGATGAATGGATTGCCCGGATTCCGCGTGGACAAGGAACTGGTCGAACGCCGCCTCGAATCTTTGAAACGCCGCGGCATACGTTTTCAAATGGGCGTCACCTTCGGACAAAACGTGAAGTTGAGCGAACTGCGGCGCGAGTTCGACGCCGTCTTTCTTGGTTTTGGCCTTGCTGATGCCATGCCGCTGGACGTGCCCGGAGCGGAATTGCGCGGAGTCTATCAATCCTTTCCGTACGTCAGCCAGAACGCGCTTCCGGCGGGCCAGCCGTCCGTTGATGTGCGTGACAAACGCGTGGTGGTGCTCGGCGGCGGTGACACCGCGATGGACGTTCTGCGCATCGCCATCCGCCGCGGAGCCGCTGACGCCTTGTGCATTTATCGCCGCGACGAGGCCAGCCTGCCCGCCGACGCGGAGGAATACGAGGACGCCTGCGAGGAAGGCGCGCAATTCAAGTTCCTGAGCCGGCCCGTGGCCGTGCTTGGCAATGCGGCGGGTGAGGTAACTGGTGTCCGCTGCATCCGCATGGAAACCGGCGAACCCGACATCTCTGGCCGGCGCGGCGTAAAACCGGTGGCCGGCTCGGAATTCGATGTGCCCGCCGACGTGGTGTTTGTGGCGTATGGCTTCACCGTGCCCCGGCTGCCGGACAGCGAAGATTTCGGCAAGCTGTCCCTGGACGGGCGTGGTTGTCTGCAAGTGGACGCGAACCGGATGACGAACTTTCCCGGTGTTTTCGCCAGCGGTTCCATTGTGCGTGGTCCCGCCTTTTTGTCCGACGTGGTGCGGGACGCGCGTAAAACCGCCGACGCCATTGACTCCCACCTTAAAGCCCGCCGTTCGTGACCCGCTGTTTTTACCGCCGGCTGATGAAGCAGAACACTCGCAATCACGCACGGTGAGACAGCGGGAGAACGATTCATAAAATCCCCGCAGCTTCCAACCGCCTGATACTATTTAGCATTCAATCTAACATTAACAATCCAATCAAAACCGGTGAGGGATTGGATTTGGGCGGGTGAGGATTCCAGTTGGCAGAGGCGTTGTTCCAGGGCGTTTTCGACCGCGTCCATCGAGTCATAATCGTGATTGCCAAAGGGCTGCCGGCGCACTTCGCGCCAGACCAGTTCTTGGGGGTTGCATTGCGGGCTGTAAGCTGGCAGCCAGTCCAAGGTCAGGTTATCCGGCACGGCCAGCGCCTTGGCCTGATGCCAGCCCGCCCGATCCAGGAACATCAAAATATGTTCGTCGGGATGCCGCCGGGACACTTCCGCCAAATAGAACGACATGGCCACCGTGTCAGCGTGCGGCAGGATCAGACTGATGAGTTCGCCATCCTGCGGGCAGACGCTGCCAAAAACATGGGTGTATTGGCGCACCCGATGGGTGGATACCTGCGGACGGCAGCCGGAGGGAGCCCAGCACCGAATCGGATCGCTCATCCGGCCAAACCGGGCTTCATCCTCAAATATCAGCCGCAACGGTTGGTGTGGGAAGCCAGCCGCAACAGCGTCCACTTTGGCCTGAAGTTTTTTTAAAAGCGGCACGGGCCGCGGGGTTGTCTTTAGGGTGCTTGGGACGCGGAGTCACCCGCCGCCACTGGTGCCGGGCCAGCAGGCGACACACCGTCGAATCGGGCACCGAGCGCCCCAAGCGTTTCTCATAGTCCACTTTGATGCTGCGGGCCGTGATCAGTCTTCCCCGCCGGGCTTGCTCTTGCCAGCCAACCAGCACGGCTCGCTCTTGGGCCAAGGTTAGGTTTTGATGACGGCGTCCGCCTTTGGGACGGCCCTGACCGGCGGCCAGTCCTCCCCGCAGATATTCCGACCAGACACGCCGCACATGGCTGACGCTCAAGCCCACGGTCTGCGCAATGGCTTCGGTGGAGAGGTCTTGGCTGGCCCGCAGCCAGAGGCATTGGAGCCGTTGAAAGGCCGATTTGCCGGAAGCCGCCAGCATCGCGCGATGGATCGCGCCGACCTGCGCGGCGGGAATTTCAGTTCGAGGGCGCATAGATTGCCCTCACCCTACATTAATAGCCTATTGATTGCAAGTTAGTATGAGCGTTGTCGGAGATTGCTGCAATGCGAGACCGGCGGCGCAACGCTGCCATCGTTGCGCCGCCGTCATTCAATCATTGGCTGATGCGATAGAATCGAGACCGGTCAGTTGCGTTGAGATTGGTAAACGTCAACACTCCATTGGTCGGCGCATTGGTCCACACCGGAGTCCAGCCCGCCGCCAGATTGGTGGACGTTTCCAAAACGTAGTTCTGTCCGTTCTGCCCCTGGAACGTCAGTTGGAACTGGCCGTTGGCTTGCGGGTTGGGCAAAGTCAGTGTCAGCGGCTGCACCACGATGGCAATGGTGGCGGCGGATTTATTGGTGGCGCCGGAATTGTCCGTGGCGAGCGCGCTCAGGGTATAGCTGCCGACCGTGGCGTTGTTCCATATGAGGCTGTACTGGTTGCCGACGCCGCTGGTGACGTTCCCCAGCAGGGTGGTGCCATTGAAGAACGCCACATTCGTCACCGTGCCATCAATATCCGTGGCCGAGGCGGTCAGGGTGATTGTCTTGGGCTGGATGAAGGTGGAGTTGTTGGTCGGAACCACCCAACTGATCACCGGTGGCGCATTGGTCAGGAAACTCGCGCTGACGTTGTCGATCAAACAAGAGCTGAGGGTTCCGTTGTTGTGCGAGCACACGGGCAGGCCCACGTAAGCTCCGACGGCCATGGTGATATTGGTAGGTGTTCCGATCTGGGTCCAGGAATTGCCGTCGCCGGAATAATAGGCTGTGAAGGTGTTGTTGGTGCGTGTGAGCCGCACCCAGTTGGGCGGCGTTCCGCTCACAACGGAAGAGCTTGACGATCCCCCCGTGCTGTTCCGCCAGATGAACTCGATTCCGGCGCTCGGCTCCACGTCTGCCAGCACAGACCGTGAACCGGCTGTAAGCGTCTCGCGGATCATCACGCCCGCCTTGGCGTTGCCGGAAGTGTTTTGCATGCTGACGACGCGGGCGCGGATGTCGCAGTTGGTGCTGACCGGAACATAAACATAAACAAACTGGAACGCGTCGGCGGTGCCCCAGATGTCCGCGCCGCCTCCGGAGACGGTGAATTGCCCGCCGCAGAACGAAGCGCTGCCGGCCGGACTGGGACCGCCAACGTCCGCGCTGGTGAATTGAGGCGGCAGGGTGCCCGGCAAGGAGGCACTGACTTCAGTTGAAGGAAGACCTTCACTGCCAGAGTTCGTGACTGTAACCACGTAATAATAGGTCTGGCATGAAGTTACGTTTATGTCGGTAAAGTTGGTGCTGGTGGTGGATGCGGCGATGGTGGTGTATGGCCCGCCGCTGACCAATGAGCGCTTCACGTTGTAGCCAGACGCACCCGGGTAGGCATTCCATTGCAATTTCACCTGGGAACTCACAATGGTGGCGGTCAAGTTGGTGACGATGGCTGTCGGCTTCGCGCTCACCCAGCCACTATTGGCGCTTTCACCGCTCGTGTTGAGCGCCGACACCTCGAAGTAATACGTCGTGCCGTCCGTCAAGCCCGTGTTAACCACACTGGTGGAGGCGGTGTTGGTCACCGTCGTGTAAGTGCCGCTGCTGCTGGTCGAGCGTTTGATGTTGTAATTGGTCGCCCCGGAGGAGCCTGTCCAACTCAACGACACCTGCCCATCGCCTGGTATGGCTGTGAGGCCTGTGGGCGGGGTGGGTGCGGACGGGCTTTGCGGCGTCGCGCTGAACTGGATGGAGTTTCCACTGATTCCATTCGCGTTCACAGCGGTCACCACATAGTAATAGGTTGTCAAGTTGGTGACGTTGTTGTCGGTGTAACCCAAATTGACGCCCCCAATGTTCCCGGCAATGAGGGTGTAAGGCCCGCCGCTGGTCGTGGACCGCCATAGATTGTAAGTCGTCGCGCCCGGGACGATGTCCCAACTGACCGCAACTTGCACATTGGCTCCGACGGCTGCCACGCCGGTAGGAGCAGCGGGAACCGGCGGAGTGGCGGATTCCGTGATGGTGATATTGGTTGAGGTCAAACCAGTTGAAGTCGCCGTCAGGGTGATGGAACCGGGCTGGTTGGTGGATTGAACGATGACTTGCGCGAAGCCATTGAAAACGGAGCGCTGGCTGGCCTTGTCCGCTTCATGCGAACTGGGATTGCCGTTGCCAACACCAATGATGGTGCCGCCACTGATCGCAAAATTAACGAGATTGGAGGCGATGGGCACAACGAGGCCCTGGGAATCCAGAACAGCCACCGTCACCACTGACACATCCTGGCCGTCGGCCAGAATGGTGCTGCGGTCCGGCCAGAGCGCAATGGCCGCCGGCGTTCCGGTGGTCGCCACGGTGTTGGTCAGGATCGCCCGGCCGTTGCGGTAACCCACGGCTTGGAGCGTTCCCGCTGCGTAAGGCACATTGTCCCATTCGACATGGCCCTGAACATTGAGCGTTTGCCGTCCCATGCTGACGCCGTTGGTGAACAATTCCACCAGGTCACAATTGCCATAAGCCCAGACGCTGATGGGCTGTCCCGGAGTTGACCAGTTCCAATGCGGGAGAAGATGCAGCACGGGTTTAAGTGTCCAGTTGGCCTGGTAATAATAGAAATTGTCCTTCGCAAAGCCGCACGTGTCCATGACGCCAAAATGCGAGTTGATGCAGGGCCAGCCATAGGGCGTCTCCTCGCCGCGGTAATCAAAACCGGTCCAGCAGAAGCCGCCGGAAGACCACGGACGGGAATTGTAAAACGGCCACCAGTATTCGGCGGGCGCGCCCCAGCTTACCCCGCTGTTCTGGATGTCGTAAGCCGCGCAATAACCGGCGCTGGTGTCATTCGTGTAGATGCCGCGCGTGGTTACGGTGCTGGCCGTTTCCGTGCCGATGATACAGTTTGTTAGGTAGCTTGGGTGGTAGGAGTCCATGGTGTCACCGCCGACGTTGATGTTGTAGTTGAATCCTTGGACGTCAATGACCGAGGTGAAACCACTCGTCCCCCCCCACGATCCGTTGATGGCGCAGGTGCAACGGCGGGTCGAGTCGAGCGAGTGAACCAGATTCTGCATGGCGGTCATGGCAATCGTTCCATTGGCGTCACCTTGCACCCACCACTCTTCGTTGGCCAGCGACCAGCAGAACACGCTGGGATGATTGCGATCTCGGAGCACCATGCGTTGCAGTTGGCCCAGGGATTCCGGGTCCGTGCCCACCCGCCGGGTTTCGTCCAGCACCAACATGCCGAGCCGGTCGCAGGCGTCCAGCAATTCGGGCGTCGGCGCGTTGTGCGAAGTTCGATAACCGTTCACGCCCATTTCCTTCAATCGTTCAATGCGGAAATACTGCGCGCGGTCCGGCAGCGCCGAACCCACGCCGGCGTGATCCTGATGGTTGCACATGCCCTGGATTTCCACGTGCTGGCCATTGATGAATACACCGTTGGTCGCGTCAAATTTCACCGTGCGCACGCCAAAAGGAGTCTGATAAACGTCCGCCTGGGCGGCGGCATTGCTGACGGTGGAAACGAGATTGTAAAGATAGGGCGTTTGCAGCGACCAAAGATTGGCATTCGCCACCGCCAGCGTCTGCGTCACGATCAATCCCTGATTGGCGCTCAGGGTGAGGTTCGAGGTGACCACAGTCACCGCGTTGCTGTTGGCATCGAGCAGGGTTGAGGTCAGGGTGCCGCTGGACGTTGGCGAGCTGCTTTGGTTGGTTACCGTCGTTTGCACGGTGATGGTGGCGTTGGAGCCCACCAATGACGTGGTGGCGACATAAGTTCCCCAATGGGCCACATGCACCGGAGCGGTTTTCACCAGCCAGACGTGGCGATAAATGCCGGCGCCTTCGTAAAACCAGCCTTCGACACGTGACGCATCCACACGCACCACCAGCACGTTGGTCCCGCCGGCAATGAGATTGGTGGTTACATCGAAGGAAATGGGGGCATACCCGCTGACGTCCCGCCCGATGCAACGGCCGTTCAGCCAGATCAGGGCGTTGCGATAAATCCCGTCAAACTCCAGCCACATCACCTTGCCGGCGTCTCCGGCAGGCAGAGTAAATGTATGGCGATACCACGCAATGGTGTTGCCGCTGGTCGCCTTGTAACCATGGCTGGCGTCACCGCTCGAATTAAAACCCAATTCCACAAACCAGTCGTGCGGCAGATTGAGCGTGCGCCAGGCGCTGTCATCATAATTGGTTTTGACGAAAGAAACACCTTCGCCCGTATGGTTCGTGCCCGGATCCACCCGCAGCGTCATCAGATTCGTCTCCGAATTTGAGCCGGTGAATTCAGAGCCCGACCCGCTGTCTTCCAATTTGGTCAGATCGGGGATTTCGGTATAGGTCGTCACGGCAGTCGTCACATCTCCCGGATCGCCCAGTTGGAACCGCCAGCCGGCATCCAGCAGATCCCGCTCCCGGGTGACTGTGGCAGCTGACGAAACACTGGCCAACAGCCAAAGAATGCTCAGACAGCCAATAAATTTCAAAGATTTTCCGAAAAAGAAGGCGCCCGGTGATGTTCGTTGCATAGGATTTACCTTTAATTTTTGATAACAGCATTTCCCCTCGGTGAAAATATTCATGGGGGAATATAACGCTTTAATTTACATGCCATCGTTGGAAAGTCAAAAGCGGATGTTTTATAAGTAATTGAACTGCTTAAAGTAAGGTGACCGAACAGCCGGTTATTACCCGATTCTCAACCACACCGTCTTCAAATAGGCCGGTTCGCTCCGGCTAATGGGGAAATCTGGTGGTTGCGGGACATGATGCCGTTGCAAAATTTTCCGGCGCGCTGAATGAATTGCCTTTTCCGCGTCCGCCAGAAATTTCTCCGGCGGCCATTCCGCCGCATTCGTCGAGGCGAACAGGACTCCGCCCGGCCTGACCAGCGGCAGCGCGGCCGCCACCAGTTTTCCGTAATCTTTTTCCGCGCGGAACACGCCGCGCTCCTTCGATTGCGAAAACGTCGGCGGATCGAGCGCCACCGCGTCGAACGCGCGCCCCTTCTTCGCCAGCCGCCGCAGCCAGTCGAATGCGTCGCCGTAAATGAAATCGTGTGCCAATGGGTCGAGGCCGTTCAGCGTGAAGTTGCGCCGGCCCCATTCGAGATATTTTTTTGAGAGATCAAGGCTTGTTGTTCGCGCGCCGGCCCGCGCCGCGCAAACCGAGAAGCCGCAGGTGTAGGCGAACACATTTAAGATTTCCGATTTCCGATTTCCGATTTCCGATTTCAAAAGAGAAAAATCCGCCGCGATGTGGCCGGTCAAAAAGCGGCGGCGGTTGTCACGCTGGTCCAGAAACAATCCGGTGGAATAGCCTTCGTTGAAACCCAATTCGAAACGGACGCCGTTCTCGCAAATCTCAAACCGCTCCGGTGCGGCTTCGCCCAGCACCAGTTGCGGCGATGCCTCGGCTGCGGTCGTGCGCCGCACTTGCCGCGACAGGATTTTGTGATACGCCCCCCGCGCGGAAAAAAGTTTTGCGAGCCGTGTCAATTCTTCGCGTTGTTCGGCGCGCAGCGATTGTTCGGACTGCGAAAGCAGGAATTTTCCCAGCCGCTCGACATACCAGCCCGGCCAGCTATCGCTCGCGCCGTGAATTACGCGGAAAGCATCCGTTTCCTGCGGATCAATCAGCGCGGCGCGCAGCGCCAGGCGCGGATCGGAAAGGTGGGGCGAGACTCCCGGCGAGCCGCTGGAGCCATCATCTTTCCGGCTCGCGAGGACACTCGCCCCACCAAACTGTGGAATGGCATCAAAATTCGCGGGCGTGTGAAACGTCACCGGCTTGCCCGTCGCCGGATGGATGAAGGAAATTTCCGCCGCGTGCAAAAACACCCGCGCCGGCCGGGGTGCCGCCGTAAAGTGTGTCGCCGAGAATCGGAAATCCGCTCTCCGCCGCGTGGACGCGAATCTGGTGTGTCTTTCCCGTCAGCGGCGAAGCTTCAATCACGTTGTGGCGGCGGTCTGCGACCGTCGCTGATTCTTTTTGCAAACCAGGTTGGCGACGGTCACAGACCGGCGCTACAGCAAAATGCGTTTCCGCGATTTCCGCGCCCGCGTGCGGCGGACGGCTCGCGTATTTTTCGCCCATGCGAACCAGCGCGGTTTTGACGGTGAACTCGCGTTGTGGCACGGGCCGGTCGGTGAGCAGCAGATATTTTTTGCGGACGCGGCGTTCCGTGAACTGCTCCGTGAGCGAGCGGTTGGCGGCCGGCGTTTTGCCAAAGACCAGCACGCCGCTGGTTTCCTTGTCGAGCCGGTGCAGGATGGCGAGCGTGGCCCAGCGCGGCTCGCGATGCCGCAGCCAGTCATAAATGCCCTCGCCCGCGTGCGGCCCGGGCGCATGCGTGTTCCAGCCGGCGGGCTTGTGAACCACCAGCAGATGCTCATCCTCAAAAATCACGCACGGCGCCATGCGCAGATGAAACCATTTTTCAACCCCCAAATGAAAGCGTGGAATAACAAGCTGCTGTTGGCGATTAAGCGCCGGAGGCGCGACAGACAATAGCCCACGGTGAAACCGTGGGAAAAATGCGGGATGAATTCAAGCCCCGGATGGGGCGAAAGAAAAATCTACTTCGGGATGAAATTCGATTCTTTTTGAGCATCGTTATAGTTTTTATTAATACGCGTGAGCTCGAAAACAAACATCGTGACAATAAGTAAGCTGATCATCCTTTGGAAACGGCTTAAATCGCAAAAGGAGTACGTTGAAGCCAGAACGACAAAAAATACACAGTACAAACATTCTCAAAACCGCTTCCAATCGTCATTTGCCTTGGCCAGCCAGGTTATGTTACATTTGACACACGATGAGCACGGTCAAGGAAATCGAAGCGGCGATACGCGCTTTGCCGCCGCAGGAAAGGAAAAAGCTGGTGGAAGATTTGCCCGCCATTCTGCCGGAGATGAATGGCGATGCCGCGTGGGAGCGCATCATCACCGACCTGCGCCCGCGTCCCGCGCTCACGGCGCTGGGTGATGAAATCGAAGCGCAGTTGAAAACGAATCCCCATCGTTTTTCCGAAATTCAAGACAGCGACTTTAATCAACGTCCGTGAAGTCGCTGGGAACACCGGGTTTCTGGAAAGCTTATCGTGCGCTTCCCGTTGGAGCCAAAGAGGCTGCGCGCGCCGCTTACAAAAAGTTTCTACAAAATCCGGCCCACCCTTCACTGCAACTGGAACGGCTGCGTTCTGACCATCGCTTTTGGTCGGTGCGCGTAACGCGGGATTATCGCGCCGTTACCCAACGATTGGACGGTGACCTGTGGGTCTGGGTTTGGATTGGCAATCACAAGGATTTCGACCGGCAATTTCCGGCGTGAGTCACGTCGTAAGGTTTGCCCTTGCCGAAAAAACTCGCGGCGATTTCCTTTCCAATTCATTTTACCGGCGTGCATCTGGCCCATTTGCGACTACGCGACTTCCGCAATTACACGCGGTTGGACACCGACTTTGCGCCGGGCTTCCACCTGCTGCTCGGCGACAACGCGCAGGGCAAGACGAACATCCTCGAAGCGGTTTATCTCATGGCCACGCTGCGCTCGTTCCGCGGCGTCGGCGGCGCGCAGATGATCCGGCATGGGCAGAAGGGTTATTTCGTCGGCGGCTCGGTCGTAGGCGGGATGGTTCCGACTTCTTCCGGTAGCAGTGGACGTGAGTCCGCTCCATCTGATCAGAGCCGACTCACGTCGGCTGCTACGATGCTGACCAGCCACAGCGAACGCGAGGTCAAAATTTATTGGTCGGCGCGCGAACGCAAACTGGCGCTGGATGGCCAGCCGGTCAAACGCCTGGGCGATTATCTCGGCACGCTGCGCGCCGTGGTTTTTTGCACCGAGGATTTGCAACTGGTCAAGGGCGCCGCGCGCGCGCGCCGGCGGTTCCTCAATTTGCTGCTCGCCCAGACCCAGCCGGCCTACCTGCCGTTACTCCAGCGGTACATGCGCGCCGTCCGCGCCCGCAACGCGTTGCTCAAACACCGCTCCACCGACGAAGCCGCGCTCGACAGCTTTTCGCAGGAACTCGTGAAGCTCGGCAATGAAATTATCCGCGCCCGGCGCGAACTCGCGCCGAAATTCTCGCCGCTCGCGCGGCTGGCGTATCGCCGCATTTCCAACGACGCGGAGGAATTGCGCATCGAATACCAGCCGAGCGTCAAAAAGGATTTCGCCGTGGAACTCGCACAATCGCGCAACCGGGAGCGGACGTATCGCTCCACGCTCGTCGGGCCGCACCGCGATGATTTGCGATTGTTGCTCAACGAAAAGTCCGCCGCCCAGTTCGGCAGCGAAGGCCAGAAACGCACGCTGGCCATCGCGCTGAAAATGGCGCAGGCGGAATATCTCGCCGGCATCCACGGCTCCGCGCCGGTGCTGCTGATTGACGACGTGATGGGCGAACTGGATGTGAAGCGGCGCAGCGGTTTTCTGCCGTTGCTGGAACAGGCGCGCAAAACCGGCGGCCAGGTCTTCATGACCGCCACGGAGGAAAACTGGCCGGCGGAACTGGGACGCGATTTGCAGAAGTGGGAAGTGAAGACGGGGGCATTGGAGAAGAAATAACATCGAACATTCAACATTCAACGCCCAACATCCAATGGCTGCGCGGGACAGAGTATTCGTTGGATGTTCGATGTTGGGCGTTGAATGTTGAATGTTTCCTTCTTTCCTGTTTTCCTCATTCCCCGCTATCCTTGCCCCATGCGAATTTTATCTGGCATCCAACCCAGCGGCGCGCTGCATCTCGGAAATTATTTCGGGATGATGAAACCCGCCATCGAGTTGCAGGAAAAAGGCGAGGCGTTTTACTTCATCGCCAACTATCATTCCATGACATCGCTGTTCGACCCCGCAGAGCGGCGCAGGAACACGGCCGACGTCGCGCTGGACTTTCTCGCCTGCGGAATTGACCCGAAGAAAACCGTCTTCTTCCGCCAGTCCGACGTGCCGGAGGTGACCGAATTGACGTGGCTGCTTTCGACGATGACGCCGATGGGCCTGCTCGAACGCGCGCACAGCTACAAGGACAAAGTCGCCAAGGGCATCGCGGCCAGCCACGGCCTGTTCGCCTATCCGGTGCTGATGGCGGCGGACATTTTGATTTACGATTCAAACGTCGTGCCGGTGGGCCGCGACCAGAAGCAGCACGTCGAGATGACGCGCGACATTGCCATCAAATTCAATGAGCAATACGGCCAGACGTTTGTGATTCCCGAACCGCAAATCCGCGAGGAGGTCGCCGTGGTGCCCGGCGCGGACGGCCAGAAGATGAGCAAGAGCTACGGCAACACGATTGAGATTTTCGGCGAGGAAAAGGCGACGCGCAAAAAAATCATGGGCATCGTCATGGACAGCCGCACCCCGGCGGAGCCCAAGCCCGACGCGGACAAAAACCTGGCGGTTCAGCTTCTGAAACTCGTTGCCCCGCCGGCCATCGGAAAAGAGTTTGAAGACAAACTGCGCGCCGGCGGCCTCGGCTACGGCGATTTGAAGAAGGCGCTGTTTGAGAATTCCTGGAATTATTTTGCCGACGCGCGCAAGAAGCGGGCGGAACTCGTCGCGAACCCGGATTACGTGAACCAGGTGCTCGCGGATGGAGCCGTCAAAGCCCGCAAGCTGGCGCAAACCGTGTTGAAGCGAGCGCGGAAAAATTGTGGCTTGGAATAAATTCCATGAAACCAATTTATTTCCGGGCATTTTGCGTTTTGACGGCGTTGTTTTGCCTGGCGGGGATTGCCGGTTGTGCATCTTGGGACACCCAAAGCAGCGACCGGCCGATCCTGGACACGCCATTTGGCGATTTCAAAACTTCCCGATAGTCGCACTGGGCGCCTTTGCTTTTATACGAATATGACTGGTGGCAAGTTTTCCGAAGCGAGCCGTCTGCGCTTGCGGATCACCGCGGCGGCGGAATCGGCGGTGCGCTCCGGTCACCCGTGGGTTTTTTGCGACAGTGTCCGGGAATTGAATCGCGCCGGGCAAACCGGCGAACTGGCGGTGATTTATGACCGCAAGGATAATTTCCTGGCCGTGGGGCTGTTTGATCCCGACTCGCCGATTCGCGTGCGGATTTTGCATGCGGGCAAGCCGCAAATGATTGATCACGCCTGGTGGCAGGCGCGGCTGGAGCAGGCCATCGCACGCCGCCGCGACCTCTTTGACGCGCAGACCACCGGCAACCGCCTCATCCACGGCGAAAGCGACGGCTGGCCCGGCCTGGTGCTGGACCGCTACGACACGACGCTGGTGCTGAAAATATACACGGCGGCGTGGCTGCCGCGAATGGACGAGACACTCGCGCTGTTCAAGGAGAAGGTGCCGTGCGAACGCATCGTTCTCCGTTTGAGCCGCAACATCCAGTCGTTTGCTGAAGGGCGGTTCCAGCACCACGATGGGGAAATTGTTTTTCCGGCACACGCCGGGTCGGAGACCGGCGCTCCAGTTATTTTTCTGGAAAGCGGCCTGCGCTTCGAGGCCGACGTTTGGCGCGGGCAGAAGACCGGTTTCTTCCTCGACCAGCGCGAGAATCGCCGCGAGGTGGAAAAACTGGCGCAGGGCCGGCGCGTGCTGAACGCGTTCAGTTTTTCCGGCGGTTTCTCGGTCTATGCCGCGCGGGGCGGGGCAACGGCGGTGACGGACCTCGACATCAGCGCGCACGCGCTGGCCGCCGCCCAGCGCAACTTCGCGCTGAACCAAAGTGTTCCCGGTGTGGCCGCGTGTCATCACGACATCGCGCAGGGCGATGTGTTTGAATGGCTGGCGGCGAGCACGGCAAAATTTGATCTGGTGGTGCTGGATCCGCCGTCGCTCGCCAAGCGCACCACGGAGCGCGAGGGCGCCCTGCGCGCTTACGAACGGCTGGCGACGATGGGCATCGCCCGGCTCGCGCCCGGCGGAATTTTGGTGGCGGGTTCATGTTCCGCGCGCGTCCCGGCGGAGGAGTTTTTTCAAGTCGTCCGGCGCGCGGCGGTGAAGTCGGGAAGAAAATGCACGGAACTGAAAACCCTGCGGCATCCGCCGGACCATCCAGCCACGTTCAAGGAAGGGGAATATCTGAAGGTGATTTACCTGAAATTTGCGACGTAGCAGCCGGCGTGAGCCGGCTTTGACTAAAGAATGAGCGGACTCACGTCCGCTGCTACATGATCTTGAGCTTCGGCAAATCCTGCGAATCCACCAAACCAACCGGCTCGCGTTTCGCGTTCACCACGATGAGATCGTCAATGTTCCGCTCGTTGAAAATTTTCAGTGCCTCGACGGCCAGGGCATTTTCGCAAATGCAAATCGGCCTGGGCGTCATCACTTTTTTCAGCGGCTGATTCAGCAGATTTTCGTCCGCGGCCATGTGACGGCGGAAGTCGCCGTCGGTGAACACGCCCGTGAGCTTGCCGCTCGCGTTGACGATGCTCAGGCTGCCGGATTTGGCGCGCGTCATCACGAGCAGCGCTTCTTTCACGACCAGGTCCTCGCGCGCGATTGCGTTGCGCTCGCCGGTGCGCATGATGTCGCCGACGCGCAGCAGCATGGCGCGGCCAATCGCGCCGGACGGATGATATTTGGCAAAATCACTTCGCTTGAACCCGCGCGCCTGCAACACCGCCATCGCCAGTGCGTCACCCATCACAAGCATCGCCGTCGTGCTCGCCGTGGGCGCGAGATTGAACGGGCAGGCTTCCTTGGGAACTTTGACGCTCAACGCTACGTCGCTGTGTTTGGCAAGCGATGATTTGAGGTTGCCGGTCAGCGAAATGATTTTGACCGAAAACCGCTTCAACGCGGGCAGCAGGCTCAACAATTCCTCCGATTCGCCGGAATAGCTGAGCGCCAGGATCGCGTCGCCGTCGGCGATGATGCCCAAGTCTCCGTGCAAGGCGTCCACGCTGTTAAGCTCGACGCTCGTCGAACCGGTGCTGGTGAGCGTGGCGGAAATTTTCCGGCCGACGTTGCCGGATTTGCCGATGCCGACGACGATGATCTTTCCGCGCTGCCGGAGCGCAGCGACCATCAACTCCACGGCGCGGTCAAAGGACTTGTCCAGTTGCGCGCGCACGGCCTTGAGCGCGGCGAGTTCGATGTCGAACACCTTGCGGGCTTGGTTGAGATGGCTCACGTCCGGGAGTCTGTCACGAGCGCGGCGCACTTTCAACCGTGTTTCAGCCCGGGAATTTTCATGAGGCATTCGCGCGTGCCTCGACAGCGAACAGGTTGGAGCACGGCGTTCACGCCGCTTAAGTGTACGAGCGGGTGTGGGCAACGATTGATCTTGGGACTTCCGAATGATGAAGCGGCGTAAACGCCGCGCGCCGGGAAGTGTGCGGATGCGCACATTCTCAGCCGGTCTGCCAGTGGTTTTCACTGGCCGCGCAATCGGGAATTTTTTACAGTGTTTTCACCGTCGTAATTAAACCAGCAAAAAATTATGAGTCTTATGTCCAAAATCAAACATCGCACCATGCCCTTGGTTGCCGCCTCGGTCCTGGCGGCGGGCGCCGGAAACGCCGGCGCGCAGGAGCGCCCCATTTATTTGGACGGCGACAAACCAGTCGAAGCGCGCGTCGAGGATTTGCTGTCCCGACTTACGCTCGAAGAAAAAGTTTCGCTGGTCCATGCCGATTCGCCCTTCTCGGTCTCCGGTGTTCCCCGGCTGGGTGTTTTGGAATTGCGGATGGATGACGGTCCCATGGGCGTGCGCGAGGAAGGCGCGCCCTGGCAGCACGTTGATGATTTTTCAACCGCCATGCCGGCCACGCTGGGTCTGGCGGCCAGTTGGAATCCCGACCTGGCCGCGGCTTACGGCGCGGTCATCGGCCAGGAGGCCCGGCAACGCGGCAAGAACATCATGCTTGGACCGAGCCTCAACATCCAGCGCACCCCGCTCTGCGGCCGCAATTTTGAATATCTTGGCGAAGACCCGTTCCTGACCTCGCGCATCGCCGTCAATTACATCAAGGGTGAACAGGCGCAGGGCGTTTCCTCCTGCGCCAAACATTTTGCCGCGAACAATCAGGAATATCAGCGCAACTCGATCAATGTGGAGATGGACGAACGGGCTTTGCGCGAACTTTACCTGCCGGCGTTTCGCGCGGCGGTGCAGGAAGCCGGCGTGCTGACCGTCATGGGCGCCTACAACCAGCTTCGCGGCCAGCATTGCTGCGAAAATGATTATCTGCTCAACCAAATCCTCAAGGGCGAATGGGGATTCAAAGGCTTGGTTGTGTCCGACTGGAGCGGAGTGCATCACACCGACCTGGCGGTGACGAACGGCATGGACATTGAAATGGGGTCGGGGCAGGCCTACGAAGATTATTATCTGGCCAGCCCGTTTCTGGAAGGGTTGAAGTCCGGCAAATATCCCGTGTCCCTGCTGGACGACAAGGTCCGGCGCAACCTTTACGTGATGTTCAAATTGAACCTGATCCGCAACCCGTCCGTGCCGGTGGTCACCAATGTTGAACCGCAAGGCACGTTGAGCACCCGGGCGCACCAGGAAACCGCGCGTCAGGTGGCCGAGGAATCCTTTGTGCTGCTGAAGAATCAAAACCTGCTGCCGCTGGACCCGGCCCGGATCAAAACCATCGCCGTCATCGGCGCCAACGCCGATGCCAAGTTCGCCAACGGCGGCGGCTCCGCGAGGATCAAAGCGCCCTACGAAATTACCGTGCTGCAAGGCATCAGCAATCGTCTCGGCGGCAACGTGAAGCTCGTTTATGCCCAGGGCTACAATCCACCCACTGGTTCGGGACACGTGGACTACAAGCCGGATTTCGAACCCACGAACCCTCCCCTGGATTTTTCAAATCTGCTCGCCGAGGCGGTGGCCGCCGCCAAGTCAGCCGATGTGGTCATTTATGTCGGCGGCTTGAATCACCATGGCGGTTACGACACCGAAGGGGTGGATCGCGCGGACATCAAACTGCCCGGCGAACAGGACGAGTTGATCCAGAAAATCGTGCAGGCCAATCCCAGGACCGTCGTTGTGCTCATGGGCGGCGGGGCCGTGGAGATGGATGCGTGGCTCGCCCGGGTGCCGGCGGTGCTCTACGCGTGGTATCCTGGTTTGGAAGGCGGCAACGCGGTGGCGCGCGCGCTGTTCGGCGACGTGAATCCCTCGGGCAAACTGCCCTGCACCTTCCCGAAACGGCTGGCGGATTCGCCGGCGCACGCGCTTCATGCCTATCCGGGCACCAACGGCACGGTGACTTACCAGGAAGGATTGCTGGTCGGCTACCGCTGGTTCGACGCAAAAAAAATCGAACCACTGTTCCCCTTTGGCTATGGGCTTTCCTACACCACGTTCAAGTATTCGAAGCTGAACCTCGTTCCTGCTCCGGCGGCGCCTGGCCTGCCCGTGACGGTTGAATTCGAGCTAACCAACACCGGCAGCCGCGCCGGCGCGGAAGTGGCGCAGGTCTATGTGCAGGAAAGCAGTCCGAGCCTGCCGCGGCCGCTTAAGGAATTGAAAGGATTCAAGAAAGTTTTCCTGCAACCCGGTGAAAAACAAAAAGTCTCCGTCATTCTCGACCGGAACGCCTTTGCCCATTACGACCCGGACAAAAAAGCCTGGGTGGCCGACAAAAGCGCCTACAAAATCCTGGTCGGCAGCTCCTCGCGCGACCTGCCGCTCGATGGCAAATTCAAACTGGCGGAAACGCTGGTGGAAAAGTGAGTCGCTGGCAGTTTAGCTTTGCATCATAGCGGCGGTGTAGCGTCGAGCCTGTGGCTCGATTCGGTTCGGCCACAGGCCGAACGCTACAACTCGGCCTTTGTTGCAGGCGGCGGCCCGGTTCAACGAGACCGTGCATTCACCGGCGGCGCGGTAAAGAAAGTTGCCCACTTCGTTTTCCTGCGGCAGACTTTCCGGGATGACCGGAGTCGGCGCACAAATTGGTTCTTTGCGGTTCAGCCGCCGCGATATGCGGCGGCTGGGCCAGGCGCTGGCGTTGTCGCTCGGGCTGCATTTGTTCGTGTGGGGCGGTTATGAAGCGGGCAAACAATTCGGCTGGTGGCAGCGATGGCAATGGCCGGCGTGGCTGCATCGCCTGGCCATCATGAAAGTCGTGCCGGCGCCCGCGCCGCAAAGCCGCGAGGAACCATTGATGTTCATGGAGGTGCCCCAGCTGGCGACCGAAGCGCCCCCAAACGCGAAGTATTATTCCAGCCAGAATTCCCGCGCCGCCGACCGGGCGAATCGCGACCTGGACATTCCGCAATTGAACGGCAAACAAACCGAGGTCGCCAAAACCGAGAACGTGCCGCGCCCGGATTTCAACAAGCTGCAACCGGCGCCGCCCGCGCAACCGCAGGAATCGCAAACGGCGACCCAGCCGGGCGAATTGACGCTGGGCAAACCGGAAGACGCCAAGCCGCAGGAGCAGGAGCGTCCGCGCACCGTCAAGCAGGCGCGCGAACAGCAATCGCATCGTCTGCCCGGCGTGCAGATGAAGCAGGAGGGCGGGACGCGCCGCCAGGCACTCTCGCCGTCGTTCGACGTGAAGGCGACGCCGTTTGGCGCGTATGACGCGGCATTTATTGAGGCGGTGACGCAACGCTGGTATGATTTGCTCGACAGCCGGCAATTCTCGATGGATCGCAACGGCAAGGTGATGTTGCAATTTCACTTGAATTACGACGGCAGCATCGCCGAAATGAAGGTTCTGGAAAACACCGTCGGCGACGTGCTGGGCTACGTCTGCCAGAAGGCGGTGACGGATCCGGCGCCGTTCGCGCCGTGGCCGGCCGACATGCGGCGGATGATCGGTGAGAATTATCGCGAAATCACGTTCACGTTTTACTATTATTGACGCGGGCGGCGTTGAATGACGGAATTATTTTATGGAAATACCGGTTTACATCATGTTGGTGCTGACTTCGGTCGTCGGGTTGGCGTTTATCGTGGAGCGCGCGCTGGCGTTGCGCTGGCGCAAAGTCGTGCCGCCGGAAATCACCGCGTCGCTCGCCGCAAGCGAGACGCGCGACGACACGAAAGCCTTGTGCCGCGTGTGTGAAAAAAAACCGTCGCCGCTCGGACGCCTGCTGCTGCTGGCCGCCGACCATCTCAACTGGCCGAAGGCGGACAACGTGGACGCGCTGCAAACCGCCGCGCGCCATGAAATCGTCCGGCTCGAACGCGGCCTGGTGGTGCTCGAAATCATCGTCGGCATCGCGCCGTTGATCGGACTGGTCGGCACCATCGCGGGCATGATGTCCTTGTTCGGCGACATCGGCCTGACCGGCCTGAACGACGCGGCGCGGCTGGCCAAGGGCATCGCGTTGATTTTGAACGCCACGTTGATGGGCCTGCTCATCGCCATTCCCTCGCTCATCGCGTGGAGTTATTTCAGCAAGAAAGTCGAGGTGTTCGCCGTCGAAATGGAGGCGCTCTGCGACGACTTCATCCGGCGGCAATATGCCTTTGCATCTGATGCTCCTGCTCTAAAAACTCAAGGCACATCGGCTTCTGTCCAGCAATCATCTCTAACTTCGAACGAAATTTCTTCCTCACAGTTACCGAAACCACCGTCAAGCTTGTTTTCCAAGAGAGCAGCGATGTTCAGTGTTTTTGCTCCATTGTTGTGTTTTGTAAATGGTATTTCTACGCGGCATTTGGTGGATACAAATTTGACAGCCGGAATAATTATCGGTTTGATTTCGACGTTGCTGATTATTTCAGGACTGGTTTTTGGAATCATAGCTCTAATAACTTCCAAGCGAAATAAATTTGCAGGAGTTTCTGTATGGGCCATTACCGGGATTTGCATCAATGGCATTCTTACCTTGTTGATAATTATCACCATCCCGTTTTTTATTAAGGCGCTAGAAACGCCAGGGGTGTGGCAGCAAATGCATAACCAATAATATCGGTTTAAGTTTGTAATCATGCACTTCATCGTCCACAAACGGCGGCAGACGCCCACCATCATCATCGTCGCGCTGGTGGACGTGCTCATCGTGCTGCTGATTTTTCTGATGGTGACGACGACGTTCAAGCAGCAGTCGGCCTTGAAGCTCGCGCTGCCCGAATCGTCGCAGGCCAGGAAATCCGGCGCGAACGAAAACCCGCCGTTTGTGGTTAGCATTAAAGAAGATGGGACTTATTACCTGGAAAGCAGGAAATTATCGGTGACGTTTCCGCAATTGCAGGACGAACTGAAGTCGCAGGCCGCGAAAAACCCCAAGCTGGTTCTTGCCATCAACGCCGACGAGAAGGCGCCATGGGGCAAGGTTGTGAAAATCCGCGACGCCGCCGCCGAGGCAAAAATCACCTCCCTCGTCGCCTACACCAGGGAAGCGGGCAAGCCCTAAAATGTACGGGGCAGCGGGCGTGAGCCGGCTCCTTTCAAACGCGGAAATTGAGTTAACATCCGCCCTCATCCCGGCGTGGACTCGCTCGCCATCTGTTTGAAAAACCTTTGATGGAATTGGCCTGACAATCAGACGCAAAACCTGAACCGGACGAGGCGTGGGAAAAATCGGCGGACGATTTGATTATATCGGGACTTGTGCCATTCTTTTGTCACAAGGGAATAATTATTCAAAGGACATTTATGCCAGAACCAGTCATTGCCCAAAATTCGCCGTTCGTTGCAAAAGTTGAACCCGGCACGTATTGGTGGTGCGCGTGCGGAAAATCAAAAGGCCAGCCGTTTTGCGACGGCTCGCACAAAGGAACCGGCCTGGGGCCGCTGAAGGTTGATATTGCCGAGACCAGAACCCTCGCCTGGTGCGGCTGCAAGCATTCGAAGAATGGCGCGATGTGCGACGGGAGCCACGCCCGTCTCGCTTGAAGTTTTACTCGGCTTCCCCCAGCCCCAGCGGATCGCGCAGGGCGTAAATCACGTCGAGGTAGTGTTTGCTTTTCAGGTACTGATACAAACACCCCAGGAAAATCGCCGTCGGCACAACGCCCAGGCAGCCCAATTTGACAATCAGAAACCGGCTGGAGAAGTCGCCAAAAGTGAAGGCGGTGAACGCCGTGGGCTCGGAAAGTTTGAAGAGCAGGAGCAGGGCCTTGATGCCAAGGAACAGGGCCAGGCCAATCAGGCTGCCGAGGCCATGGATGAAATAAAAGCGGTGCTGCGCCTGAACAATCTTCAAAACCTCCCCGGCGGCACCGGTGTGCGACAGTTCCTGGATAAACCGCCGGCCCCGGTAAAACAGCCACTGAGCATAGCCGAGAACCAAAATGACCACGGTTAGATTGATCCAAATCATAATTCCTTGTGCCGCCGGCAGCGCTGCTGATGGCGGTGCTCTTTAAGTTGCCGCACGAATGCTGGCCGCAGGGTCGGTCTCACGGTTTCTTTTTCCGAAAGAACGGTCCGGTTTCGGCAACGTTGAGAATGGAAAGATCAAGCCCCGCATCCGGCGCCCGTTCCTTGGCGATTTTCAGCTGGCGCGCAATGCGTTTGACCGCACCCGCGGCGTAGTATTTAACCACGCCCACGCCGGAGTGGGACTTGAAAATCACGACTAGCAGCGAGTGTTCGTCAATATTGATGACGAACATGCTGAAATTTTCGCCCTGCTGGTAAATGCTGTCGAAACTCGACTCGTTGACGAGGCCGGCGATGGTCTGATTGGCCATGAACGCGCCGGACGCCAGCGCGCCGATGGTGGTCAGGTCGAAATCATGCGCGTCGCCCTGACGCGTGATGAGGAAGCCGCCCTTGTCAATGATCAACGCGGTCGTCGCATCCGTGCTGGCGATGAATGCCCGTAAAATTTCATCGCACCGCCGAATGTCGTCCTCGATGAGTTGGGGCAGGGTGGCCATGTCATGCGTACTGCGGAACGCTTTGGTTGATGAATTTGTGCAACAGCAGGCGCGTGATCATGTTCAGCGTTTCGAACACGCCCTCGCACCGGTGCGCGGTGGCGCTGAACGACGGCACCTGCGCATCGCGATTGTTCAGCAGATATTCCATGTATTCCACCGGCGCGGCTTCCGGCAAATCGCGCTTGTTGTATTGGAGCACGTAGGGAATGTCCGCGAGGTTGAGTTTGAGTGCATTCAGGTTGTCTTGCAGATTCTGAAAGCTCTCGACGTTTTCCGGCATCTTTTCGTATTGCGAATCGGCGACGAACACGATGCCGTCCACGCCGCGCAAAACCAGTTGCCGCGTCGTGTTGTAAATCACCTGTCCGGGCACGGTGTAAAGCTGGAACTTCGTCTTGAAGCCCTTGATTGTCATCGCCTCAATCGGCAGGAAGTCGAAGAACAGCGTGCGGTCGGAACTCGTCGCCAGCGACACGAGTTTGCCTTTGTTGCCCGCTGCGGTTTGTACGTGGTCATGGACTTGCACGAGGTTGGTCGTCTTGCCGCCCATCGCCGGGCCGT
This sequence comes from uncultured Verrucomicrobiae bacterium, assembly GCA_963830235.1. Classification (GTDB taxonomy): domain Bacteria; phylum Verrucomicrobiota; class Verrucomicrobiia; order Limisphaerales; family UBA11358; genus UBA11358. Next base: position 106,655 of record CAWHLR010000035.1, on the reverse strand, counting down.
AATAGACGATTTTGACCTGCAATTCCTTGGTAGCTTGGTTGATGATGGCCATAGATTTATTGTTTTTTGCGGTCGAGTTCGGCAGCCAAAGCGGCCAGTTGCGTCGCCGGCAACGGTTCGCCTGCGGAACCGAACGCGGCGAAATAAACGGCGTTCACGCGGAAAATTTTCCACGGCACGTTGCCAACGGTGAAATTAATGTTATTCAGCGAGCCCATCCGCAATTCCTTGGTGCTCTGGCTCACCCGGTCAAAGATTTGAGGCAAAAATGCCGCAAGTGTGTCCGCATTGAGGTCGGACGGAATCTGGCTGGCCACTTTCAAGCCGTCCGGCAATGCCACGATGGCGCCGACCACGCCGGGCAACGTCATCGCACGGGTGATGATTTCCTGCGGCGTCGCGTGACGGCTGGTAAAATCTGTCGCCGGTCTTTGCGGACGCTTGTATTCGGTTTCGTCCATCTGGGGAGCATCATTGTTTTCGCCCCAAATATAATAATTGGAGTCCGCCAGTTTGGCATCCACCGGTTTAAGGGCGGGATGTTGCACCGGCGGCAACGGCGCTTCTGGAACCGAAGCTTCCGGCTCCGGCGCTGCCACTGGCTCCGGCATTTTTATCGGCTCCGGTACTTTTGCCTTCACCGATGTATCCGTCTGTGGCTGCGGAAAACCAAAAAACAAATTCGGAATTTCAGCCGGCGGCAAGGCCGCTGAATGTGTCCGGGGCGCCGCTTTTTGCCGCCTCAAGAACAACGGGGCGATGACTTTCAACGGCAGTTCCAATTCGATGCCGTCGTGAACGGATGCCGGCGGCGGCGTGGGCTGGATCAAAGGCCGCAAGTTTTGCCACGTGAAGGTCACGCGTCCGCGCTTCAAGGCCGGTTCAATCAAATTCGCCGGCAGCATGACCCGGGCGTTTGACAGATTTGACTTGGTGATTTCCAGCCGCAGTCCCTCCGGCCAGTCCTCTGAAAGCGCGGCCAGCGGCGCGGAAATGCCCACCGATTCCATCGGGGCTTGCGGAGCAGCCGGAGCCGCCATCGCCATTGGAACAACCGGAGGAGCAACCGGGGTGGCGGGTTTCGGCGCGCCATTGCCGTTATTATTGCCATTATTGTGTGGCACGGCGGCCCTGGTTGGGAACGCGGGGACATGAGACCCGATCGGCGGCGCTGGCGGACGAACGGAAGCAGCAGCAACCGGCGTAGCCATGCGCGAGGGCGGCGGTGGTTGCATTCGCGAGGGCGGCGAGGGCACTCGTATTGGCGGTGTGGGCATCCGTATTGGCGGCGTGGGGGAAGCTGCCGGTTGTTTGACCGGCGGGGTGGAAATGGTAATTCCCTGTCCGAGGGCGCCGAACGGGCTGCCAACCTCCTCATCGTTCAATTCGACCTGCTTTGGCGTGATACGGCGGGCAAGCAACGCAGGATTCAGCCGGCTGAGGATTTCATTGAGCGGCAGCATCACCGGCTTGTGGTCGTGCTCGCCGCCGGAATTGACAAATACGCCCGGAGCCGCCTGTCGCAATTCCCCAAAAGTGATTTTCACCGCGCCGCGGGCGAGTTGCGTGAGAACTTTTTCCAGCGGAATGGAGACGACCATCCCGGCCGGCGGCGTTTGCATGACTTTCGCGCGCAATTCCATGGGCAGCGCGGCAATAATGGGTTGCAGGGGCAGTTGCAGTTCATTGGTGTTCCCTGCCGGCATGAGCGCCGGCGCCGACGCTTGCTGGGGCGTGGCGGCAACAACCGGCCGCCCGTCACCGGCGCGCCGGTGGAGGTGAGAAATCGCGGCGTTTCAGGCGCAACCACTTCGTTGTCATCCAGATGGCGCAACAGGCCCCGGAGCAACCCGGCAATTTTTACTTTTACAGTCTTTGACATGATCTCATGCTTCGCTGGCTGCCTGTCAATGGACAGGTGCGCTTGGCCACTATCTTTTAGCAGAAAGCGCGCCATCAACGGTTTTCATCCCGCTTGCCGTGCGAATGTTGAACGGAAGACCGGCGGAGCGGCAAATTTGTCTCAGCGTTGGACTGGTTTGTCCCTTGTTGGTCCATGTTTCGGCGTGAAATTCTTTTTGCCGCCTTGTCTCAATTTGGGAACGCCGATTGCTTCCTGTGAAATAACTTGCGCTGCTGTCAATTTTCGAGCTTGTATTTGCCCGGCAGCAGCGTTAGCGATTAACACCATCGGAATGGAAACGCGCCATAAAATTCTGGTTTTGGATGACGATGCGGACTGGTTGAACTTGTGCAACGAAATGTTTGCGCACCTGCCCAGCAAGCCGGAAGTCCGCACGGTCGCTTCCGGCGCGCGCGCCCTGGCGCTCCTGGAAACCGAGCCGTTCCGGCTGCTGGTCTGTGATCTGAAAATGCCGCGCATGGACGGCCTCCAGGTGCTGTCCATCGTCCGCCGCCGGTTTCCCGAATTGCGCACGGTCGTTTTGAGCGGGCTGGAAGACGAGGAATTCCGCTCCCGCGCCTACGCCCTGGGCGTGGACTTATTCTGGCTCAAGACCGACATGCAGGCCAATTCGCAGATGTTTCTGGACTGCATCGAGTCGCTTTTGGGACGCGAACTCGAAGGCGGCTTCCGCGGCATCCAAAGCAAAAGCCTGATGGACATCATCCAGATGGAGTGCCTCTCGCGCAGTTCCACCGTCCTGCGCATCACACGCGGCTCGCTCGTGGCCAAACTGTGGATTCAAAACGGCGAATTGATTGACGCGGAAACCGAAGGCACGTGTGGCGAAGCGGCCTTCCGCCGGATTCTGGGATGGAAGTCCGGCACGTTTGAAAATCTGCCCGCCGAACCCGGACGCGAACGCGCCATCACCAAACCCGTCAACGCCCTGCTGCTCGAATCCGCCCAGGCGATGGATGAAACGGCGGATGCCGGCGATCCCGGCTCCATCGAGCAGGCCGCCCACCGGAAAACCATCTGGAAACTCGCGCTGCTCACGCGCGAAGGCGCGGAATTCGTCATCGCCGTGCCGCCCGAGGGCCAGGGCGAAGTCGAAACCATGGGCCTGCAAAATTCCGAGCCGCTCGCCAAATGGGCGCGGCACGCCGCCGAAGCCACCCGGCGCCTCAGCGAACGGATCGAAGCCGGACCGCTGTCACACGTCGCCGCCCACAATCTGGAACGTCAGATGCTGGTTTTGAACCAGGAAAACAAGTGTTTTGTCGTAGGCTGGCCGCCCAATGTTGCCGCCGGCCCGTTGTTGGATAAAAGCAAAAAACTGGTTTCATCATGGGATTCTTAAAACGATTTTTCCGCTCCCGCGCGGCCGTCCAGCAACTGCCGACCGGCAGTGTCACCGTGGACCGCGATGGCCACGTCGTCACCTACACCGTCTCGTCGGCCTATCCGAAGGCGTTGCTGCGCGACATCGGGCTGGAGGTGCTGTCCATCTTCCACGAGGCGCGCGAGGCGCAGGTGCCGCTGGCCGAAATCAGCATCCATTTCGCCAGCCTCAACATCACCGCCCGCGAATTGCGCGGCGGCGCCGTCATTTTTCTGCTCCCGCAAACCGCCTTTTCGCCGTCGCCCAACTCATCACGCCTATGACCGCCAAACAACTCAACCAACTGGTCACTCAAATTGAAACCCACATTGAGTGCTGGAAACAGTTCAACCATTTCATCAACGTCGCGCGCGGAAAAAAATTCGGGCAGGCGGATGAAAGCCACTTTCTCGAAATCAAAAGCATCATCGTGCAGGAGATTGAGCTGATTTACGCCTCCATCGAGGTCGCCTCGCCCACGCGCGAGGAAATCCACACGCTCATCGGCAACGCCCCGTCGTTGCGCTACCTCAGCGAAATGAACGAAGGCGCGCTCCGCAGCCTGGAAAGCCAGTGGCACAAAATTTACATCTCCTGGCACTCCATCCTGGGCCAGCTCAAGGTCAAACAGCACGCCGAGGAGGTAAAGACCTTCTGGGGATCAAAAAAATAGACCCGGCGCGTCAATCGCACCGCATTTCTTCCTTGCCAGCCGCACCGGTTTCGCGTCCAAATGATTCATGCCTCACTGGATTGCTGTTGTCATTCTGGCCGTGGTCGAAGGGATTACGGAATTCATTCCCGTTTCGTCCACCGGCCATCTGCTGCTGACGGAACACTTTTTGAAGGACCACGAAAGCGATCTCTTCAACATCGTCATCCAGAGCGGCGCGGTCCTCGCCGTCCTGCCGCTGTTTCCCCAGCGCCTTTACAAATTCGTCTTTGAATGGCGGCAGAAGGAAACCCAGGATTACCTGCTGAAAATCCTCACGGCCTTCTTCATCACCGGCGCCGTGGGTTTCGTCCTTGATAAAAAAGGCTTCAAACTCCCGGAAAATCTGATGCCCATCGCCTGGGCCTGGCTTGCGGGTGGCGTTGCCTTTCTGGTCATCGAATGGCATCTGCGCGGGAAAAAAATGAGCGACGGAATCACCTGGCCCATCGTCTTCGCCGTGGCCATCGGCCAGTTGATCGCGGCGGTTTTCCCCGGCTCCTCCCGCTCCGGCTCGACCATTATGCTGTGCCTCCTGCTGGGCTTGAGCCGCCCGGCGGCGACCGAATTTTCCTTTCTGGTCGGCATTCCGACCATGCTGGCGGCCGGAGCCTGGAAAATATTCCAGGCGTTTCATCATCCCATAGCCGGCACGCCGCAGGAAAACTGGGGCATGGTGTTGCTGGCCACCGTCATTGCGGCGGTGGTTTCCTTCATCGCCGTGAAATGGCTGCTGCGTTACGTGCAAACGCACACGTTCATCCTGTTCGGCTGGTACCGCGTCGCGCTGGCAATTGTGGTGTTCCTCCTGCTGCTGCGCTGAAGTGTAGCGTCGAGCCTGTGGCTCGATTGCATCGCGCACAGCGCCGACTCTACAACGCCAATTTCTACTTCGCCGGCGCCGGGATGAAAATCTTCTGCCCGACCTTGAGGCTGTTCGGGTTCAACCCCGGATTCGCCTTCAAAATCTGGTCGGTCGTCACCTTGATGCCCTGTTCGCGATACGCCTTGACGATGATGGAAAGCGTGTCGTTGCGCTGGACGGCGTATTCGTAGCCTTTTTGCGGGCTGGTACCGGCTGCGGTCGGATTGTCTATCGGAGTCGGGGAAACGGCCGCGGGTGGCTTGTGACTTGGAGCCGAACCGCCGGCGGCCTTGCCGAGTTTCTCGATTTCCTTGAGAATCAACTCGCGATCCGCCTGCCGTTTCTTGTCAATTTCCTGGACCTGGTCGGCGAGCTTCTCCAAATCGCCCTGGTCCACACCGGATTTGCCCGACTTGTCGCGCAACTCGCCGATTTCCTTCTCCAGCGCGTCAATGCGTTTTTTCTGCACCTCCAGCGATTCTTGTTGATCCCGGATGTGGCCATTGAGCTCGTTGATTTGCTGCTGGGTCGCGTCGTCCTGGGCGCGCGCGGTGGCAACGGAACAACTTAAAATTAAGAACCAAACCAAGATTCGTTTCATGCGCCGAAAATAAACCTCCCTGCGTCCGCGTCAAATTTTTTCAGCAACGGATAACCACGGATGAACACGGATTGCCTCGCGGAAATGTTGGAATTTCAGCGCCTACGATGCTGGAGACATGTAGCGTTCAGCCTGTGGCCGAATTTTGTCGAGCCACAGGCTCGACGTTACAACCGCATTCCGAATTCCGCATTGGCAACGGACTCTTTTCCTGAATTCATTTTGGGATGGACGACCGGGACGGATGCGGGATGGAGGCCGTCTGCAAAGACCTTGCCTGCCGGTTGAAACCAATTAATCTCCCGCCATGCCTGAATTAAGCCGGTTCTACGGCATCATCATCCGGATGTTTTATGGCGATCACGCGCCGCCACATTTTCATGCCGTCTATCAAGGCGAGGAAATCAAGGTCAACATCAACACACTGGAAGTCATGGAGGGTGACATGAGCCGGCGCGCGCGGGCGCTCGTTCTGGAATGGGCGGCGTTGCATCGCGCGGAACTGCGGCAGGCATGGGAACTGGCCAGCCGCAATCAAGAACTTTCCAAAATTGCGCCATTGGAGTAATATAAAACCATGATTCGGATCATTTCCGCCGAACCGCTGCCGCAATGCCGGTTGCAAGTCGCCTTCAACGACGGCGTGAGCGGGATTTTTTCCGTTGAACCCGAACGGCGCGGTGGCGTGTTTCTGAAATTGCTGGACGCGGGTGTTTTTAACGCCGTCACCGTCAATCCCGATTTCGGTTGCGTGGAATGGCCCGGTGGCGTTGACCTTTGCCCGGACACGATGCATCAGGCCATGACCGGTGTGGAAGTGGAGGCGGAACTCCATGCGCCACTGGCTTTGCGCGAAGAAAAGAAAAAAAGTGGCAGCGGACGTAGCGGAGTCTCGGCAGAGCGCCACAAACCATGACGGAATTCAACTGGCGGCTTTCTCCCGAAAGCCAAATTTTTTCAACCACGGGTTAAACTTGGACGGACACGGATTGCATCACGGGAAGGTTAGAATTTCAGCGCCGCGGGCGCGACATCTTTGTAGTTCGTTCGTCACAAATATGAAAGCTCCGTCCAGAGCGGCATATTCCGGAAAATCCAATATGGACAGGGCCAATGGGAAGTTTTAAGGTCAAAACCATGAAACGAGATAGACAACAAGATTGTTGCCTGCTTGGTCGTTACGCGACTGCGTGATCCCGCCATGAAACTTCTGTTTTGTTCACGAGTTGAGGACATTGATGTTCTCAAAGGAATGCTTGCGGAAAAAGGAATCACCTGTGAGATCACCAACTGCGAAAACCCTCTGCCGGGAGCAGAGTTCTATCCGAAGGTATGGGTCGCAGAAGCCGATTTCGAGGCGGCGTCCGCAATCCTGTCCATCTTTCGGAATCCGCCTCCGGCGAAGCTTGGTCCCTGGACGTGCTCCGTATGCGGTGAGAAACTGGAGGGGCAGTTCATGTCATGCTGGAAGTGTGGGGCTGTTAGAGATGTGGTCGCGCAGGCATGAAAGCATTTCTCGAATCATTATCCCTCGGCTCTGGAGCAGTTTTGATGGCCATCGGTTCAGCCGTTTTGGTTTGGCCGTTGTGCTATTTGCGTCCGGTGGTCTTCCGTTGGCTTGGAGCTTTGGGTGTACCCCTGATCCTAGCGTTCTGCCTCTACTGGTTGCCGGTCTGGCTGGGAGCCAATCCGTCGGAATATTCAAGTTGGTCATTCCTGATTGTAGGAGCGTGGTTTCTGGCCGGCGCTGTCTCGTCAGCAGCGGTAGTCCTCATTCTTGGAAAGCGCACGCCAGCTTCCCGTCCGGATCATGAACCGCCCAACGGAGGAAAATCCAATGTGGACAGGGCCAATGGGAAGTTTTAAGGTCAAAACCATGAAACGAGATAGACAACACTTCTGTTGCATGTTTGCCAGTTAGCCATGTCACCACTCCCGACATCTCGTCGCGGCTGGATTCGCCGTTTCGTGTGGCCGTTGTTGGTCATCTGCGCCATTCTGCTTGCGGTCTTCGCTTGTTTGGCAGCATTCGCATTCTGGCGGACAAGCCAAGCTCGCTGGATACGTGCAACCGCGCACACGCTACGATCTTATCCGCCGCCACCAGCCAGCAAAAGGACCGTTGGAGACAGCAGGTGGATAGTCATGACGGCTGATCGCGAGTATCTTGTATTCAGCAATGGCTGGGCGTATTTTGCCGCAAACACAATTGATGGGCCGGAAAGAATCGGAGCCGTGGCCATTCTGTGTGCTCCCGATGGGACGCTTTATATCAGCCATCATAATTTCGATGTGGGAATCACGGAGTTTTCCCGGCTACCCCAGCCCAAAGACCTACAGGAATTTTTGCGGAAATCTGGAGGATGGGAGAAACTATGAAACGAGATAGACAGCAGCTTTGTTGCATACTTGGTGGTTAGGCAGCTATGAGTGCATTCAAACAAATGCCAAACCAGAAGCAGATGCACTTCAACCGGCGCATGGTGTGGGTCGTCCTTATTGTGGTGTTGGGTATGTTCATATACCTCAAAAAGCATGGCGAGCCGACACTATCGCCGACAAACCTGACATCGCTGACAGATATTGGCCTTGTTACCATTTTCCTCGCTACATTAATTTGGGTCTTGTTCATGGAGCGCATTCAGCGTTGCCCTGATTGTAACAGGCATATGCGTGAGGTTTATGAAGATTTTCATCCCCAGGCAAAAAAGACTCATGTTTTTTATTGCGAGCGGTGTGATATAATTTGGGATACTACCCTTCCCAACAGTCGTGACTAAGCCTCCTGTGAGAGTTCATCGGTTGAGCGTTGAGTGAACGGTTTCAAGCCAGCTTCCCGTATCGCCGGATTTCCGGCCAGATCAATGCCACCGCACCGACCACCAGTATCGTCCCAATCCCGCCGGACACGACGGAAATCACCGCGCCGGTAACAATGGTGTGGCCCATCGCCGGCCCGAAAATTTGCGCGACGGTGCCGGACTCGAACCCGCCCAGTTCGTTGGACGTGCTGATGAAGAGGTTGTTGACGGCGGAGACGCGTCCGCGTTTGTCATCGGGCGTGAGCATCTGCACCAGCGTGTGCCGCACCACCACGCTCACGTTGTCCACCGCGCCGCAGGTGAACAGCATGAGAATCGAGAACCAGAACCACGTTGAAAATCCGAACCCGATCGTGGCCAGCCCGAAAACCGTCACGGCCAGCAACATCGCGCGCCCGGCTTTTTGCAGCGGCGGACGGTGATTCAAAATAAACACGCAGAGCAGCGAACCCATCGGCAGCGCCGCCTGCAAAACTCCGAGTCCGCCCGGCCCGACAAACAAAATATCTTTCGCATAAATCGGCAGCAGCGCCGTTGCGCCGCCCAGCAGCACGGCGAACATGTCGAGCGAGAGGATTCCCAGAATGATTTTGCTGGCATAGACGAACTTGAATCCCGTCAGCAGCGCCTGGAGCGTCATGGGTTCCTTGACGGCGACGGTGTGCTGCCGGCGCACCCGGCTGATGAACCCGCAAAAGGCCAGCGACGTCAGCGCATTGATGGCGTAAATGGGCGCGGCCGGGGAAACGGAATGATGCCGGGCCATCCAGGCGATGAAGCCACCCGCCATGGCCGGGCCGACGATGCTGGACAGATAAAACACGCTGACGTTCCAGTTCACCGCGCGCGGAAACACCTTGCGATCCACCAACGCCGGCAAAAAAGCGGCATTGGCCGCCCACATGAATGTGCGGGCGGTGCCACCAACGAACAGGTAGAGGTAAATCCAGCCCACCGGCGCGTGGCGCACCGAAATCGCGGCCACGCCGACGCTCGCAACCGCCAGCACCGTCGTCATCCACATCACAACCCGTTTGCGGTTGTAATTGTCCGCGACGTGTCCCGCCGGCAGCGTGAACAAAAGCATCGGAACCATTTGCGTGAGTCCCACGAGACCCAGCGCCAGCGCCGAACTGGTGCGTTCATAAAGTTCCCAGCCCACCGCCATGGCGAACATCTGCTGGCCGAGCAGCGCCACCAGGCGGCCCAGAAGATAAAACGTAAAGTCCCGGTTCCGGAAAATGGCATACGGATGGTCGTCGCTGGTTGGAACCGGCGGCGACGGCGGATTTTCTGGTGATTCGGCTTCCTGCATGGACGCGATGAAGAAGAAGGTAGCGTAAAATCCGCTCCGGTCGAGTCGTTTGCATCCGTCGCCAGCCGCGACTACAATGAAAGCGACATGAATGATCCAATCGAAAATCCCCGGCGCCACCGATGGCCGTGGCTGGTGCTGGCGGCATTTTTATTGGCCGTGGCGCTGGCGGTTTTGTGGATCAGCTTCGAGGTCCGCAAAGTCGAGCGGGAGCGTGACGTGAACGCGCCGCTGCCATCCAGCCCGGCGCATTACTGATTCTTCAAAAGGCGCTCGAACTTTTTAATCACGTCAGGATTTTTGTCCGCCACGTTGTTGGTTTCACCCGGATCGGATTTGAGGTTGTACAGCTCCGGCGGCGCGCCAGTCTGCGGCTGCACGGCCACCCAATCGCCCTGGCGCGCGGTGTGCCACACATTGCGCCCGCTTTTGAGCTCCCAATGGAAGGTTTCATGGCGGTTGGTCTGGGTCTGGCCGGACAACGCCGTCAACATCGAAATGCCGTCAATGTTTGTCGGCGATCTGGCCAGCGCAATGTCCGCCGCCGTCGGCAAAAAGTCCCATGCCGCCCAGGTGAAATCGCTGACCCGGCCGGCGGGAATCCTGCCCGGCCAATGCGCAATCATCGGCACCCGCAGCCCGCCTTCGTAAAGGCTGTCGTGACCACCCCGGAACGGCCCGGCGCTCTGGAAGAATTTCGGATTCACGCCGCCGTTCGTTTGCGGCCCGGTGTCGCTGGTGAAGAAAATCACCGTGTTGTTGGTCTGGTTGAGCTTTTGCAATTGTTCGAGCAGTTGTCCCAGGTAGCCGTCCAGCCGCGCGATCCGGGCGGCCCGGTTCTTTTCCAGTTGCGGCCACGCTTCGCCGGAATACGGCGCATCGGTGGGAACCGCGGCCTTGTCGGCGCCCGGTATTTTGAAATTCAGCAGCAGGAAAAATGGCTGAAAATGATTGAACCGGTCGGGCTGGTTGTTTTTGACAAAATTCACCGCGGCTTTCGCCAGCAAATCAGGAATATACTGGCCCTGGTTTCCGCCGGTGTTGGCGATGAGCGGCTCCTTGCCGATGTAATCTTCCCTCTGGTGGTTGGTCGGATTGAGAACGGCCCCGGGCGCGTAACGCCAGATGAAATCGGCGTAATAATTTTCCGCGTCGCCCGGATCGAAATAACCGGCAAATTCATCGAACCCCTTGTGCCACGGCGCGCCGCCGGTGCCTTCGCCGCCCAAATCCCATTCGCCGATCAATCCGGTGTGATAGCCGGAATTCTTGAGGATTTGCGCGACGGAAATGTCGTTCGCCGCCAACGGCACATCCATATCGGCGCGCTGTTGCAGATGCCTCGAATCCCTGCCCAGCATCAACGCCGCGCGGGCCGGCGAACTCGCCGCATCGCCGGCATAATAGCTTGTAAAGCGAACGCCCTCGGCGGCGAGCCGGTCAAGATTTGGCGTCTGGAATTTCGTCTGGCCGTAGCAGCTCAAGTCGCCGTAACCGAGGCCGTCGGCCACAATCAAAATGATGCTGGATCGGCGCGGCATCGCCCTGGGCGCGGCATTGGTGGAAACAGATTGCGCGCTGGCAGCGGGCAGAAGTTCAAAGACCGTTGCCGCGAGCAACGCGCCGGCGAGCATCCGGCCAAACTGGTGAAAACGAATTGATTTCATTGTGAACTTGGATTCTGGAAAGGCGGGTGCGTTCAAAGCAATTCTTTTCCGCAACGATTCAATGGGTCGGGCCGGGCTTTTCCGGCAACGGAGCGATGGACGGGGTGGTGGATCCGGCCGCCATCCCGTGCAAGTCCTGCCGGGGATAATCCAAACGGTACAGGCGCAGCCGCGAGGATGATTGATAGCTGGCGGTTGAACCGGACGGGGTTTCGGCGGACAAAGTCACCGAAGCCACTTCATCATCGGCCAGAGCGCGGCCGCCATCCGCGGCCGCGAGCGCGACAAAAGACGCGTTGTCCTTGATCAACGGCGACAGCAGAAATCCGCTGCGGGCCATGCCGGGAACCAGGCGAAAGCGGAATTGCCGGCCATCGCGCAGGGACAACGCCAGCGCCAAAACCGGCGGTTTGTAGAGCGTGGAAACCGCGGATCCCAAAATGGATTTGTTGATTTCCATTTCCGCCCAGAGCGGGCCGTTGGCGGTGGCGGGCAGCAGGATGGGTTCGCCAAAATGAATCGTCAGGTCTTTCAATGGCGTCAAATGAAATTCCCGTGGCGTGGCCGACCGTTTTAAAAGCACAAATGTTCCGGTTGCGTCCTGGATGTCGTAGCGGGACAATAATTCCGGCCAGGAACGGCCATCGTTGAGCGACGGGAAACGGTCATCCATCAGCCGAATTTCGAACAGGATGTTGCTGGCGGCCTGATCACTGCGCAGAAATGCGGCATTCAATTCCGCCAGTTCCGGCGTGTAGGCGGAATAGCTTTGGATGACAGGCCGCGGATGATAAGCCAGGCCGTGGGCCAGGAGGGTGGCTTGATTCCAGGGATAGACATCCACGCTTCCTTCCAGTGGCGGGACCGGGAAGGTCGTCCGGATTTGCTGAAGATAAATTTCGTTGTCCTTTTGCCAGCGGTCCGTTCCATGGAGCAATTTTGCCGGAGCTAGAATGTTGGTGGCGCCAAAAGTGCGGGCCAGTTGCATCAGCAGTCCATTCTTCGGATGCCAGCCGCGGACCGTGGAGGCGGCAAAATATAAAATGCCGGCCAGCAAATACAAGCCGGCCACACCCAGCCAGGGTTTTTCCCGGCGCAGAGCCGGCCAGGTCACTGCCAGACACGCCAGCGCGACGGCCAGAAGCGCCAGCGAGGCCCGGACCGTGTGGCCATCGTCATATCGCACATAACCCTGTTTGAAAATCAGGTAAAGGATGATGCCCAGACCGGCGATGGGCAGTGAGCCAAAATACCGGTGCCGTTTCCAAGCCACATAACCCGTCAGGGCGACGAGCAGCGCCGCCGCGAGCAGAAAACCGCCGATATCCCTCGCTTCCTCTTCTCCGAATTGGGTCATCGCTTCGGTGTAGCCATCGGTTATCCGCCATGAATTTCGCAGAAACAGCCCGAACCCGCCCGGGTTTTGCCCGGCGGCAACCCAAAAAAACAGTACGCTGGCCGCAAACAGCAGTGCCAGCCACGGAAAACGCTTTTGCCGGAGAACGTTGTCCGCGGCGATGATGGCCACGACGATGGTGCCCTCGACCATGCCGGTGAATTTCGTCAGGCTTAAGACGCCGAATGACACCACCAACCCGGCTTGTATCAGTGTGACCGGACGATCCTCCACGAAAAAATGCAGCAACAATAGCAGCGCCGAACAGGCGGCCAGCCGCAGGTCAATGCTCTGTTCCACCGCCATCCCGGTTACGGCGATAAATCCCATCAGCCAGAACCAGGCAACCAGCGGGCGGCCGGAAAAATGGCGGGCCAGTCGCCATCCCGCCCGCCAAAATACCAGCGAGAGCATGGTCCACACGATCACGGAAACCGCAAAGGTCGGCGGCGAATAGCCTCCGCATAAAAAACCCCAGGGGCCAAAGGTAAAAACCAGGTCGCGGCCAAATTGCCAATGCTGTTCAAACGCCAGGTGCAACGCCTGCATCCATGAGTTGTCCAGAATCGAATTGTGCAACTGTGGCGAGAGCGGCAGGAACCTCGACAGCGCATACAGCAGCGCCGTGGCTCCGGCCAGCCAGTGAATCACTGTTGCCCAACAAAGTCGTTTTTTGGGGGAAGCATCCATAACCATCATTCAGTGGCCGCTTTCCTTCCGAAATGAGAATCCAACGGAATCAGCCGGGCCACGATGAAACTCGGAATGGTCGCCAGCAGCACCCACATGAAGAAGTGTTGATAACCGATGTGCTCCTGCAACCAGCCGCTCCACATGCCCGGCACCATCATGCCCAGCGCCATGAAGCCGGTGCAAATCGCGTAATGCGCCGTCTGATGTTCGCCGCGCGCGATGTAAATCATGTAAAGCATGAACGCCGTGAAGCCGAACCCGTAGCCGAATTGTTCCACCGCCACGCCCGCGCCAATCGCTCGGAAATTTTCCGGCTGGGCGTAAGCGAACCAGATGAACACCGTGTCGGGCAGATGAATCGCCAGCAACATCGGCCACAGCCAGAATTTCAGTCCCTGCCGCGACACCACGAAGCCGCCGAGCAACGCGCCAGCCATGAATGCGATAACGCCGACGGTACCGTAAACCAGGCTGATTTTGCTCGATGGCCAGTCCCAGCCCGCCTTTTTCCAGCGGCGCGTGTAAAAAGATCGGGATGATTTTCACCAGTTGCGCTTCGCCCAGCCGGTAGAGCAATAAAAAAAGCAAGCAGCACGACGATTTTCGGTTTTTGGAAAAATGACCCGAACGTTTTGAAAAATCCGGCCAAAAAATCTCCGCCCCCCCGGCCACCTTGGGTTCATCCGCTGCCGGGCGGGGCAGGATGAAACGATGGTAAACGCCCAGGATCAAAAAAACTCCGGCGGCGAGAGCAAACGCCGCCGACCACGCGAACGGGGTGTTGCCGGTGTGCCGGGCCAACCGGCCGGCAAGATAAACCAGCCCGCCCTGCGCGGAAATTTTTCCGATGTTGAAAAGTATGCTGCGAAAGCCGATGAAGAACGACTGCTCGCGCTCCGTCGCCGCCAGCATGTAAAAGCCATCGGCGGCTATGTCGTGGGTGGCAGAACTGAATGCCAGCAATCCAAAAAAGACGATTGTCCACTGGACAAAATGCGGCGTGGGAATCATCAGGGCCACACCGGCCAGGCCAAGGCCGAGCAACAGTTGCATCGTCCAAATCCACATCCGCCGGGTTTTGAGAATATCCACGGCCGGACTCCACAAGGGTTTGATGACCCAGGGCAGATAGAGCCAGCTGGTGTAAAACGCGATGGCCGCGTTCGACACGCCGAGGTCGTTGTAGAGCATGACCGACACCGTTGCCACCAGCGCATTCGGCATTCCCTCGGCAAAATACACCGTGGGAATCCAAAACCACGGGCTGCGGGAGCTGGTTTTTGCGTCGGCCATCCGCCCTTGAGTAACAGGTTAAAGCCATCCGGGCAAAAAATTTCCGGCTTGCGCTTTGGCTGCGGCCCGCGTTGAGTCAGCGTGTGACCGGCGCATTTCTCAACGCCCTGGGCATTTTGATCGGCGCGCTTTTCGGCCTGGCGATGCCCAGACCGCTGTCCGTCCGGATGCAGGTTTTCTTCCATTCGGCGCTCGGCGTGTCCACCATCGGCTTCGGCCTGCGGCTCGTCTGGCTGAGTGTCAACGGACCTTTTTTATCCGGATTGAAGCAACTGTTCATTGCCGTGCTCGCCCTGACGCTGGGATTTTGGATTGGCAAACTGCTGCGCCTGCAAAAAATCTCGAATCGTCTGGGCCACCACGCGGGCCGTCTGGTTGCGTCCGCGTCAACAGGCGCGCCGCGCAAAATCGGCGACGGTTTTATCGCCTGCACCATTTTATTTTGCGCCGCGCCGCTGGGTTTGCTGGGAGCCGTGACCGATGGCTTGCCGCCCGCGGAAAGTCCATCCGGTTATTTTTGGCTGCTGGCGGTCAAAGCCGTGATGGACGGACTGGCCATGACCGGTTTCGTGAGGTTGTTCGGCTGGCCGTCCGCCATGTCGGCGTTTCCCGTCTATGCTTTTCTCGACGGCATCACGTTCGTCTGCCAGTTTTACGTGAAACCGTTTCTCGAAGCACACGGTTTGGTTGACCCGGTGGGTGCCGTCGGCGGATTGGTCGCCTGCGCCATTGCCTTGATGATTTTTGAGGTTCGCCGGGTGGAACTGGCCAATTTTCTGCCCGCCCTCGCCGTCGCGCCGCTGCTGGCGTGGCGGCTGAAATAATAGGCATTCATTTTCCACTTTGCTTTGCATGGTCGTCTCCTACGAGGATCAATGGGTGCGATTCGCTCTTCCATCCACCACATCCATCCGCTATTCTCGCGGCATGAACTGCATCGTCACTGCCGGACCCACTTACGAGCCGCTGGACGACGTGCGGCGGCTGACGAATTTCTCCACCGGCCGCCTCGGCACGGATCTGGCCAATTTTCTCACTGCGCGCGGCCACACGGTGATTCTGCTCATTGGCGAAACCGCCACGTATGCCGGCGAGCGGCGCGCCCAGCGGGTGGAGACTTTCACCACGACGGCGGATCTGCGCCAGAAACTCAAAGCCGTGTCGTCCAAAAAGGTGGACGCGATTTTTCACGCGGCGGCGGTCGGCGATTTTGCGTTCGGAAAAATTTTCATGCCCAACGAATCCGGCAAGCTCGCCGAGATCAAATCGGTTAATAAAATTCCCAGCCGGCCGGGCAAGCTGCTCGTCGAGCTGGTGCCGACGCCCAAGATTATCGCCGAGTTGCGCGGCTGGTTTCCGCGAACGCGCATCGTGGGCTGGAAATTTGTGGCGGATGGCGCGCATACCGACGCCCTCAGCGCCGCCCAACAGCAAATCGCCGAATGTTCCACCGATATGTGCGTGGCGAACGGTCCGGCTTACGGCGAGGGCTTTGGTTTGCTGGCGCGGGATGGCAAGGCGGCGCACGTGGCCAGCGCGCCGTTGCTGTTTGAGGCGCTGGAGAAATTTGTGCGGGAATAATTTCGGGATGGGCGGCGGAGTGCGTTTCAAAGCTTGTAGTTAGTCCGCTCATCTAATCCAAAGCGAGGTTGGAGCCGACTCACGTCGGCTGCCACTGATGATTTACATCTCGAAGTTCTTCAACTGTTGCAGCCCGAATTTGAGCGGCAACCAGCCGATGCCAGCCGACAGCAGCACGAAGCCGGCGAGGCCTTCCGCCGCCCAGCTCGCGCGCGCGTGCCAGCCGGCCGCGCCGAACATGAGCAACAGCACGGACGCCAGGATGTAAAGCGAGCTCAGCACGAAACACAGCGTACCGCCGAAACCGCTGACGATCTTGTTCGGGTTGGATTCCTTCAGGTTCGGATACAACACCCCCAATCCGATGGCCAGCCCATTGAGCGCAAACGTCATGATGGTGACCACCGCGCCAAAAAACAGCGCGCGGTCCCAGCTCGTTTTGAGCAGATAGCACGACAGCATGATGAGGCCAAATGTCACGAAGAGCGACAGGGTGCTGGCCAGCCAGAATTTGATTTTGACCACGCGCGCCATGCCCATCGGCGCCATGCCGACGATCCATAGCCGCTGGCCTTCCAGCGAAAATTGCGGAAACACAAACCGCGTCGTCACCGAGGCGAGGTTGAGCGAGCAAACGCCGAGATTCAGAAACGCGACCAGGTTGACCCAGAACGGGCTGCTCAACTGGTGCGTGAAGTTGCGCAGGTTGATGATATAGACGCCGAGCAGGCCGAACAGCATCACCGACTGGCCCCATTGCGTGGTGTCGCGCCAGAACATCCGCAGGTCTTTGACCGCCAGCGCGCGGGTGTCGCGGTCGAGCCAGGGTATTTTCGCCGTGATTTTTTCCAGCGTCCCGACAAAATACCGGCGATCCTGCCGGGCGCGAAACCAGTTCCATCCGCTGCCCGCACGGCTTTGCACCGCCGAAGCAGTATCATAAAACAAACGGCCAAACCGCGTGAACGCAATGGCGCCGAAAAACAGCGTGTGGCTCAACAGCACCAGCGCGAAAAACACCGCGCCGCGCCGGACGCCCTCGGCCCATTGCAGCACGGCCGATGACAGCCAGTAGCTCGGCAGGAACGGAAACAGGGTGAACCGCGTTTTGGCGAGCAGTTGATCGAGTGCCTCGAGCGTGCGCCGATCCAGCAAACTGTCGTCCACCGGCTGCGCCTTCCACCAGAACGCCGCCAGCGCCAGCAAAACCAGGGCGGTTCCCATCAGGGCGATTTGAAAGCTGCGCCGGTCCAGATACCGCCCGACCCAGATTGCCACACTGGTGCCCAGCACGCCCGGCAGCACGATGAACAGCACAATCAACATCAGCGTCACCGGATAAAAATGCCACGGCACCCCGCGCAACAAGCCGAACGCCGCCAGCAGCGGCGAAATCAAAAAGACAAACGCCCAGGAAGCCAGCAGGGTGGATTCGATGAATTTCCAGCGGAAGATGGTCTGGGCCGGAACCGGCAGCGACAGCAAGAATGCCGTCTCCCGGTTGCGGAACAAGTTCGTGTAGCCGATGACCAGATTGCTCAACAGCAGCAGCGCGAACAAAAACGCGAACAGGACGTAGAACAGACGTTCGGTGAGCACCGCGCCCAGACCCGGAAATTTCGCGATGAATCTCAGCCCGTGATAAAACAGTCCGAACGACACGACCAGGTAGCTGATGATGAACAATCCGATGACGCCCGTGAGCAGGCGCGATTGTTTGCGCGCGGCCAGCAGCCGCCGCCAGCTTAGCCGCGCGTTGACCCGCAGCAACAACCACAGCGGTGAAGTATTTGATTGAACGGAACCCATGGGCGTGGCATCCAACTTACCGTTGCCAGTTGCCGCGCGCAATGTCTGACGCGGGAATGACTTTATGAAACCGCGCAAATTCAGCCGCCGCGCCTTCCTCGCCACAGGATTGCTGGCCGCGCCCTGCGTGGTGGCCGCCGATGCCGCGTGGCTCGAACCGCAATGGGTGAAAATTCGCCGGTTGCGGCTGGCGCGAGGCAAGCCGGTCCATCGCTTCGTTCATTTCACCGATTTGCACTACAAAGGCGACCGCGCCCACGCTCAATCCGTCGTGGAGATGATCAATTCGCAAAAGCCCGATTTTGTGTGTTTCACCGGCGACATCATGGAAGAGGGAAAATTTCTGCCCGAGGCGCTCGAAATCCTGTCCGGCATCAAAGCCCCGATGTATGGCGTTCCCGGGAACCACGATTACTGGAGCCGCGCGCCGTTTGCCGGCATCAGCAAATGCTTCGCCGCCACCGGCGGCGCCTGGCTGGTGAACCAGCAACACGTCATCGCCGGCGGAAAAATCAATCTCATCGGCCTGGCCCAGTTTGGCCGGCATTATCCGCCGCCTTCCGGCCAGCCCGGAATGAAAAACATTTTGCTGATGCACTATCCGGCCTGGGTCAAGCAACTGGGCAAAGAATCGTTTGATTTGATTCTGGCGGGACATTCCCACGGCGGCCAGGTGCGCATTCCCTTCTTTGGCCCGCTCATCGTTCCCCCCATGGTGGACGAATATGATCTGGGCCTGTTTCACACGCCCGCCGGTCCGTTGTATGTCAACCCCGGTATCGGCTGGTATCCGATCCCCATCCGTTTCAACTGCCGTCCGGAAATCACGGTGATTGAAATCTAAACACTTGTAGCAGCCGACGTGAGGAGGCTCTGACTGAATTTACGATACGCGATTTGCGATTTACGAATCTTTCCGCAACTCACGCACATCGTATATCGAATGTCGAAATAATGAGCCTCCTCACGTCGGCTGCTACCGGTTAAGGAGTTGAAGCGGCCCGCGCCGGTTTGTATCGTGCGGGCAATGTCGCCGCCGGAAAATAAAATTTCTCCGCTCAAAATGCCCGTGAGTTCGCTCTGGGGCGTTGGCGCGGAGCGCGCGACGCAGCTCGCGCGGCTCGATGTCCGCATCATTGAGGATTTGCTGCTGCACCGGCCGCGGCGTTACGAGGACCGCCGGCACTTCCGCAAAATCGCCGAACTCACGAAAGACGAGCCCGCCACGGCGCGCGGCACGATTGTCGCGTCCGGCCTGCGGCGTTTTCGCGGCGGCAGCAAGTCCGTTTTTGAAATCATCCTCGACGACGGCTCGGCGCGGTTGCATTGCCGCTGGTGGAACCTGCCGTTCATGGAAAAATATTTTGCGATGGGCGACGAGGTTTTCGTGTATGGCAAATTGAGCGAAACCAAGCCGCGCGTAATGACCCACCCCGAAACCGAGGTCATTGAGGGCGGCGAAGAAAGTTTCATCCATATCAACCGCATCGCGCCGGTGTATCCGCTTACCGAAGGTCTGCCGCAACGCTGGCTGCGTGGGCTGATCTGGCGCACGCTGGAAGAATTCGAGCGGCACATTGTTGAACCGGCTGCAACACAACAGGTAGGGCGCGTCACTCCGTGCGCGCCGTCGTCCGAAACCACGAAGCGGCGCGCAGAGGACTGCGCGCCCTACCAGCATTTTCCCACTCGCGCGAATGCGGTTCACATGACGCATTTTCCCGAGGAGCTGGCCGATGTCGAAATCGCGCGGCGCCGGCTGGCGCTGGATGAATTTATCGAATTGCAGCGGCGAATTCAGCAACGGCGGAAAAATTTCGAGTCCCGCGCGCAGGCGTTGCTGTGCGGCGGCGACAACCATTTGATAAAACCGTTTCTGGCGCAACTCGGCTTCAAGCTCACCGGCGCGCAGACGAAAGTGCTCCGCGAAATCCGCGCGGACATGAGCGGTGCGCATCCCATGCGGCGGCTGCTGCAAGGCGATGTCGGGTCGGGCAAAACCGCCGTGGCCGCCTGCACGGCGCTGATGGCGCTGGAAAGCGGCTTCAGCGTCGCGCTCATGGCGCCGACGGAAATTCTGGCGGAACAGCATTTCCAAAATTTCAGCAACTGGTTCGAATCGCTGGGGGTGAAGGTGGAGATGCAAACGGGAAGCAGAAAAACATCGAACATCGAACATCGAACATCGAACGTTGAACTGAGCGGCGGCATTCATCACGCATCACGCATCACGCATCACGCATCACTGTTCATCGGAACCCACGCCCTGCTCACGTCCGGCTTCGAGCTGCCGAATCTCGGCCTGGTGATCATTGACGAGCAGCACAAGTTCGGTGTGGCCCAGCGCGAACAACTCGTGCGCAAAGGCCGTTATCCGCACCTGCTCGTAATGACCGCCACGCCGATTCCCCGCACGCTTGGCCTGACGCTTTACGGCGACCTCGATGTCTCGGTGATTGACGAACTGCCCGGCGGTCGGGGCCGGATCAAAACGTTCATCCGCGCCGCCGACAAACTGCCCAAGGTCTGGGAATTCATCCGCGAAAAGCTCGCCGCCGGCCGGCAGGCTTACGTGGTTTATCCGCGCGTTGAGGAATCCGGCGAGAAAGGTTTGAAGGCGGTCACGAAGGAATATGAAAATTTGAAAACCTTGCTCGCGCCATTTCGCGTCGGGCTGCTGCACGGACGGATGAAAGGCCGCGAAAAGGAAGAGGTCATGGCGGCGTTTCGCGCGAACGCGGTGAAGGTGCTGCTCGCCACGTCGCTCATCGAGGTGGGCGTGGACGTGCCGAACGCGACGGTGATGCTGGTTGAAAACGCGGAGGCGTTCGGACTGGCGCAGCTTCACCAGTTGCGCGGGCGCATCGGTCGCGGCGCGCACGAGTCGTATTGCATTTTGATTTCCGACGCGAAAACCGCCGGGGTCGGCGAACGCCTGAGAGTTTTGGAGGAAACAAACGACGGTTTTCGCATTGCGGAGGCGGACCTGAAATTGCGCGGGCCGGGCGAGCTGCTGGGCCGGGAGCAAAGCGGCTTGCCGAAATTTCGATTCGGCAATCTGGCGGACGATCTTGATTTGATCCGGCAGGCGCGCGAGCTGGTGGCGAAAGCTGGGTAAAGTCCGGGTTTGGGTCTGACGGATCGTGCCACAGCCCTGCGCTCCAACCCAGTTGCCCGCCCAAGTTCAGCTTGGATTTTCCATGATTTGGGCTAGATTGCCGGTATGAAAGCGTTCTTCCTGATTTTGGTCGCGGCCGGGTTGCTTGTGGCCGGTTGCGACAAAAGCAAATACGGTTCGGTTGAAGACAACAAAAAGGCGTTGGATTACGGGGGCACCCTGGTCAACGCGAAAAAGACGGCGGACAAGACGATTGACGTTTCGTATCTCAACCAGGCGGTGCAAATGTTCAACGTGCAGGAAGGGCGTTACCCGAAAACGCTCGAGGAATTGACGCCCAGCTACGTCGCTAAAATTCCGCCCGCGCCCATCGGTTACAAAATTGAATACGACGCCACCAAGGGCGAGGTGAAAGTGGTGAAGCAGTAGAAATTTTAGAATGACAGGTAGGTCAGCACCTGCACCTCTTTTTTGAAGACCAGCTCGATGAAATTGTCATTGAACCGGAAGTAAACGGGCGCGCGGTCTTGATAAAATTGCCACAGCACCCGTCCATTTTTCGGATTGATGCGCGCGACGCGGAGGTAGGGCGGTTTTTGCAGCGAGGCCATCATGTCGTTCATCACTTCTTCGTCGGTGGGGTTTGGGTCATTGGACTGGAGGAGGTAAATATACCTGCCCGACAGGTGGCAAATAAATCCGCCGGGCCTGACGTTCCACAAAATCTTGCCGCTCCGGGGGTCAACTTTGAGGAGCACTGCGGCCGTGGCTTTGGTTATGTCAATCTGGCGGGCATATTTGATGTCGTCCGGGTTGCCGGTGGTGGTGTTAATATAAAGCATTCCCTGGTCGTCGAAAAACAAGCCCACGACGCCGATGGACGGCAAACGCCAGCGCGCATTGCCGGTGGCCAGGTCATAGGCGCTCAAAACCGCCTGGTCAAAAACGTAAAGCAGGCCGCCGTGTTCGACGCACGGGCCGTCGCCGAACCGCGATTCGGCCCCGCCGAATCCGCGCAGGCCGGCGGAGATGGGGTAGGTGAGCGTGGCTTCCCAAAGTTTTTTGTTCGACTTGTCGAAGACGATGACCGTTCTGCCTGCGGCGAGAACATTCACGGTTTTCAAAGGGAACAACTGGGGCGGTCCACTCACTTCGCCGGTCCAGTCGGAGGCGCCCGTTGAATCCGGCCGGTGGAGAGTGACTTGATAACGGCTTTGGTCTTCCGAAACCTTGTCGCCGCCGCTGCTGCGCCGCATTTCGTTCAACATGTCATTGGCCGCCTCCATGGATTTGCCGGCTGTAAGGTCGCCGTCGAGCGCGGATTTTTTGGGCGGCGCTTTCATCGCCTCGCGCGTGACGATGCGTTCTTCGAGCAAACGCACCGCGATCTGCATGTAACCATTTTGGTCGGGAACGAGCGTGAAATGGACGGCTTCCCTTTGAGGCTTCCTGGGGTTTGCCGGCCGGGAGCGGCCCGGGTTGTTGTCCTTGAGTTCGGCCATGATTTGCCGCTCGTGCATCTCGTTGGCGAGCAGCGCCGGCAACGCAATCCGTCCGGGCAGATTCAAATTCTGCGCCTGGTCCGCAAGTTTCTGCACGTCGGACGACTGGCCGCCGCCGGCGCCCGGGGCGGAACTCCCTGAACTTCCGCCGGCGCCTCCCGCGGAAGCGACGGCAGCCCCACCCGTCTCGTTAAATTCCTCCGTGTGTTCCTCGCCGTTTGCGAGGCTGATGTGCGTGATGGACTCTGTGCCCACCCCGGATTCCGGCACCAGCAGCTCATCCTGGCGCGAAATAATTTCGTCGTGGTATTGCGGCAGCGGGATTTCCTGCAAAACCCTGCCGCTGGCCCAATCGTAATGCGTGAGCTTGTCCGGCTGGACCACCCAGATATTCTGGCCGGAAACTTGCAACGACAGCTCGCGCTGGAGCGCGATTTTCGCCTCGCGCTCCTGCGATCCCGGCGGCGGAGCCGGGATGCCTTCGCCCGACTGGCTGGCGCGCGCAATCAAATCGTTTTCCGATTTGACGACGTTCGGCGATCTGGGCCTTCGTGACCAGTTCCAGCGACCAGACGGGTTTTTTCGTTTTCAGATCGTAGCGCGCCAGGGTGCCGCCGTGCAGAAAAACAATCTGGTCCTTGCCCACCAGTTGCGTGGCGCCAGCGTACGCGCGGTCAGCGTCGTCAAAACGCACGGATAAATGCGTATGCGGCACGGAGCCGATCCACGCATACCAGGTCCAGAAGCCCAGGGCCAGGGCCAGAACGGCGCCCAGTGAACCCAAAATCAATCCGGTCTTCCGCCAAAACCGCGCCTGCACCTGGAATTTTTGCCCGGCATATACCGGCACGGCGACCCCTTGCAAATCGGCCTTGTTCTGCAAAGCGGCGAGCAAAAGTAGCCGAACAGTTCGAGGCACTGCGGACAGATCGGTTTCCCGCAAACGGCGCATTTTTCCGTCACCGGTGTGGTGCGATGTCTCGAACAATACTGGGCAGCCGGCGCGGCCGACGGCGGCTCCGCCGGGTTCTCCTCACGCGAAATTCTCAACTGCGCGGCGGCTGGCGGCGGTGAAGCGGGGTCGGGAAATTGTTTCGCGATTTCGTTGCGGACCAGTTCGTTGACAAAATCCGACGAATCCAGGCCGCATTTCTGGCAGACGAAGCGCATGGGGTTCCGCGCCATTTCCGGGGTGACGTCAAAACTATACTTCGCGCCGCAGGAACATTGGATTTTCATGCGAGTCTAGGGTTTCGGGTTTAGCAGCACGACCCCGGGCGTGGCGGGAAGTGAAAATGTCAATTGCGCGGGGCTGGGCTGCACGCTGCCGTCGCCCAGCAGAAAATTGCCGCCGTATTTGTGGTGGTTGTTGCCCGGCGGTTTTCCGTTCGGGGAAAAAACAAATTCGCCCGCGGCCTTGGGCTGCGTGTCCACCTGCCGGTCGGACATCAAAACGCTTTGCGGCGGGTCGAGCCGGCGGCCCATGTAGTAGGCATAGCTGATCTTGTGCTTGGCGAGCGGGTCGCCGGACCGGATCTGCGAGTCCCGGCCGCCGGGGCAGATGAAAATGGAGGTGTCCGCCGTGTAGTGCGGCACGAGTTCGTCCAGCACCGGCTCGGACGTTACGGCGTTGGTATTTTGCGGCAGCCGGCCGCCAAAGTCGTTCGCGTAAATTTGCATCGCCAGATAAATTTTCTGCAGGTTGTCCCCGCAGAGTTTTAATTGCGAACGCTGGTGGCTGGCCGAACCGAAGCCAAAAAGCATCAGCATCATGACCACCATCAGCGCCAGCACGATGAGGAGTTCAATCAGCGAGAAACCGCCGGCCGGGCAGCGAAGGCGCAAGACGGGTTTCATGCCGGTTTTGTAGCGGAATCCGGCGCGCCTGACAATGGAAACCCGCCGCCCGGCAACCTCCCCCGGCAGCGCATGACCGGGCAACATCCATTCATGCAGGTCGCCGCGGGAAAAATCCGCCCATTATTTGGCCGTTGCCGGAACCGCCGGCTGCCAAACATAAACGGACACAATTTCCGGTTGCGTGCGGCCCACGGCGAATGGCAGCGGTCCCCACGATGACGCATAAAAGCCGGCGCCGATTGAGTTGTTCCAGGTCGCAAACCAGCGCGGCCCGGAAACGGACAGGGTCTCTTGCAAAACCGTGTCCTTCAAGTCCAGCGGAAAAGCGTCGTTATTCACGGGCCGGACAAGCGTGTCGCCGGTTCTCAATCGGGAACGCCTGGCATCCAGCGCCCACGCGCCGGCTTGATCCATGTAATACTGGAATCCCCAGTGTCCCTGAAACCACAGGCTCCCATTGGCGGATTTATAGCTTGCGCAGGCCAGCCGGGCGCTATGGCGGGTGGCGACGGCGAGCAAAAAATCCGATTGCGCCACCCCAAAGGCAAGCGCGGCGCTGGCAACGATACAAAGCATTGTGCCGCGCGGGAAGGCGTTGTAATTTGCCAAAGCGTTTTGTTCCAAACGCCGGGCGATCAAAATTCCCACCGCCGGCGCCAGGGGCAAAAGGGAGCGGCCATTGACGGTCCAGTTAAAAAACGCCGCAAATAAAAAAGTCCCGAACACCCACAACGCCAGCAGCCACGAAGAGGCGTCGCGCCGGCGGAAAACATCCGCGCCGGCCAGGGCCAGCACGCTGATTCCGCCCACGGCCCAGAAAACAACTTGAAGTTCCACCAGCGTGCGGGACACGCCTTGGAACCAATTGTAAGGGTGCGTCATCATCCCGCCGGCCAGAAGCGCCATGATGGCCAGGACCGCCGCGCCAGCAAACAGGGCTGGCATTCGCCGGCGCCACAACCAAGGCGCGAAAATAACCGCCGTCGCGAGGCAACCGCCGGTGAACGCCAGCGCGATCAAGCCGGAATTGACGCGCGAAACTTCAAAAAACCCCTTGGCAAATTCGGCGTAATCCGTCGCCTTGGACAGGAGCGCGTGTCCGTAAAGCGCCCAGGTGATCCACTGATAAGCGCCCAGCGCCGCCAACGGGATCAGCAAAGGCACGGCCCACTGCTGGAACCGCCGTTTGCCAATCACGCCATAGGCCACCAGCAACGGGATGAGGCACGCGCCGAAGTATTTCGTCAATACCGCCAGCGCGATCAACCCGCCGGCGGCAAATAATTTGCCGGACCGGTTTTCCTCCAGTCCTTCCAGCCAGAAGGCCGCCGCCCAAACCCAGAACGCCAGCATCATCACGTCGCACATCACTGTCGTACTGGAAACCAGAAAAACCGGCGTGAACAAGGCGGCCAGCGCCGCCAGCATCGGCGACTGGCAGAGGCGGCGCGCCAGCCGGTGGGTCCCCAAAATCGCCGCGACCGCCGGAAGCAAAAAAGCGAAGTGCAATGCCACTTCACTCCAGCCCCAAATTCCCCCCGCCAGCGCGAGGTAATAACTGGCCAGCGGCGGATTTTCCGTCACCCACCACATCGGGTCCGCTGTTCCATACCAATTGACCTTGAATCCATACGGATCGGCCGGATGCGTGTGAATTTGCCGCGCCGTCCAGACAAAAAGCGGATCGTCAATGTTGAACGGTTTGGCCAGAAATGGCGTCAGGGCGGCCAGCACCAGCAGCAACAGCGTCAGCTTCGGGTGCAGCGCCAGCCAGCGGGACGCTTTGTTCGACCACTCTCTGCCTGAAGGCGGTGTTGGAGCTGCCATGCGCGTGTTGTTTAGCCGAGTCCGGCGGAGGTGAAAACATTTTTCGCTCGCCAAAAATGCGCGATACGGGCAAAGAATGGTCTTCGGACTATTGATTTCATGAACGAACAAATCGTCATTTTGGATTTCGGGTCGCAATACACGCAGGTCATCGCGCGCCGCATCCGCGAATGCAATGTGTATTCGATCATCCTGCGCTACGACACACCGGCGGTGGAAATCGCCGCGCTGAAGCCGGCCGGAATCATTCTGTCCGGCGGCCCGTCCAGCGTCTATGCCCCGGACGCGCCGCTGCCGGACAAAAATATTTTCACGCTCGGCGTGCCCGTGCTCGGCATCTGCTACGGTGTGCAACTGTTCGCCCAGTTTCTCGGCGGACGGGTCGAGAAGGGTTTGAAGCGGGAATACGGCAAGGGCACGCTTACGGTGAAGGACGCGGCGTGCGAGTTGTTCAGCCGGCTGCCGAAATCGTTGCAGGTCTGGAATTCGCACGGCGACAAGCTCACGAAGCTGCCGAACGGGTTCAAGCCGGTCGCTGTCACGGAGAATTCCGAATACGCGGCCATCGAAAATCGCGCCCGGAAATTTTTCGGCCTGCAATTCCATCCCGAAGTCGTCCACACGCCGCGCGGGAAGGAAATTATTGCCAATTTCGTTCATAATGTTTGCGGCTGCGGAAAAAACTGGACGATGCGCAGCTACGTCGAACAGGCCATCGGCGAAATCCGCGCGCAGGTCGGCGGGGAAAAGGTCATTCTCGGCCTGAGCGGCGGTGTGGATTCGAGCGTGGCGGCGGCGTTGTTGCACAAAGCCATCGGCAGCCAGTTGACCTGCATCTTCGTCAACAACGGCGTGCTCCGCGCCGGGGAGGCGGAGGTGGTGCGCGAGGTTTTCGGGCGCCATTTCAAAATCAAGTTGCAATACGAAGACGCCGCGAAGCTGTTTTTGCAGCGGCTCAAGGGCGTGACCGAACCCGAACGCAAACGGAAAATCATCGGCAAAACCTTCATCGAAGTTTTTCAGGCGGCGACGAAGCGCGTGGGCCGGGCGAAATTTCTCGCCCAGGGCACGCTCTATCCCGACGTGATCGAATCCGTGCCCATTGGCGGCAATCCGGCCGCGATGATCAAGAGCCACCACAACGTCGGCGGCCTGCCGAAGAGCATGAAGTTTCAACTCGTCGAACCGCTGAAACGCCTGTTCAAGGATGAAGTGCGCAAGCTCGGATTGGAAATGGGCCTGCCGCAGGAAATCGTCTTGCGCCAGCCGTTCCCCGGACCCGGCCTGGCGGTGCGCATTTTGGGCGAAGTGACGCCGGAGCGGCTGAAAATTCTGCGCAATGCCGACACCATCGTGGTCGGCGAAATGAAGGCCAGCGGCTGGTATCACAAAATCTGGCAGAGCTTCGCGGTGTTGCTGCCCGTCCGCAGCGTGGGTGTGATGGGCGACGAGCGGACTTATGACTACACCATCGCCATCCGCGCCGTGGAATCGCAGGACGGCATGACGGCGGACTGGGTAAAACTGCCCTACGGATTGTTGGAGAAACTCGCCAGCCGCATCATCAACGAGGTGAAGGGCGTGAATCGCTGTGTTTTTGACATTACGAGCAAGCCGCCAGGGACGATTGAGTGGGAATAAGCCGGAGCGTTTTTTTTCTGGTTTGCGGCGCGGCGCGGCGTTAATGTCGGCGCACAGTCACACCAAAATCATTTGACGCTTATGGACATCGTTTTTAACTGCCCCCATTGCGAACAGGAACTGGCGGTGGACAACTCCGGCGCCGGCACGGAAATCCAGTGCCCGTCGTGCAACGAGAAAATCATGATTCCGGCGGCAGCCACGCCGCCCGATCCGGAGGTGCCCGCCGGCGTGAGCCATCAATCGGCCGGCCACAGCATCGCCTCGTCCGCCGCCGCCAAGGTTGAAATGCATCTCAAGGTGCCGGTGCATGACAAACCGGGCGAAGTGCTCATCGCCAAACCGAAAACCCCTTTGGAGGCGGTGATCAAGGGCGCCGGCAAGAAAATCCGGGTTCGGACGATCCGCCACTCCCAATGCATTGAGGCGGGCCACGACAAATTTGACGAGAAAGCCACGGAATTTTTGAATGAAGTCGGCGAGACCAATCTCGTGGTGGCTCACACCATCAGCTACACGCACTTCGACGTTGGCACGCAAAAGTTATTGACGGATTACGGCCTGCTGATTGTGTATCGGGGATGATTCCGCCGGCACCGCCTTGACTTGCCGAGACCGGGTGGTTACTGTCGCTGCATGAACCGCCGGTTTGGTTTCCTGCTAATTTGCATTGCGTGCGTGGTGCTGTTTCCGTTCCGCGCGCCCGCGCCGTTGTTTTACGTCCCGGGTGAAGGCTGGTATTACGAATCGTATGGCCAGACTGGCAAATGGCAGCGCCCCCGCGCCAAGGAACAATTGGACGTTGCGGAGCAGGCTTTCAACAAAGGCGACTACTCCACCACCCTTCACGCCGCGCACCGGATCTTGCGCGTGTGGCCGCTGTCGGATTACGCGCCGGACGCGGAATATTACATCGGCCGCTGCCTGGAGACGAAGGGCCGGGATGAAGCCGCGTTCAAAGCCTACCAAAACATCATCGAAAAATATCCGGGCAGCAGCCGTTATGAAGACGTCATCTGGCGGCAGTATGCCATCGCCAACCGTTTCCTCGGCGGCGAGCTGTTCCGGCTCTGGGGTTACATTCCGCTTTACACCTCCATGGATCAAACCGCCGAAATGTTCGGCAAAATCGTCAACAACGGCCCTTACGGCGATGTCGCTCCGCACGCGCAATTGCGCATCGGCGCCGCGCGCGAAAAGCAGAAAAATTATCCCGACGCGGTGAAGGCTTACGAAACCGCCGCCGACCGTTACCACGACCAGCCAACCATTGCCGCCGACGCCTTGTTCCGTGAAGGCATTTCATATGCGCGACAGGCGGCAACGGCCGAATACGATCAAAACACCGCCGCGCAGGCGATTGCGTCGTTCACCGATTTCATCACGCTTTTCCCCGGCGACAAGCGCGTGCCGCGGGCGCAAAAAGCCATCGCCCTGCTCAAGGCCGAACAAGTGCGCGGCAATTTTCAAATCGCGCGCTTCTACGAAAAGAGCAAAAAGTGGAGGGGCGCGCTGGTTTATTACAACGAAGTGTTGCAGATGGATCCGAATTCGCCCTACGCCGCGTCCGCGCGCCAGCGCATTGAATCCCTCAAACCACGCATTCAAACGTCCACCCTCAACTGATCTATGCGCCTGCCGGGAATGATTGTCATTGGCGCGGCGGCGGCGTTGCTCGCCGGTTGCGCCGGTTATCATCTCGGCCCGGTGAATGGCGCCGTCGCCGGCGAAAAGTCGGTTGAAGTTTTGCCGTTCAACAACCAGACCCTGCAGCCGCGGCTCGGCGACGCGGTGACGCAGGCGCTGCGCGAACGGCTCCAGACCGACGGCACCTACCACCTCGCCACGCATGGCGGCGGCAACATTGTGGTCAGCGGCGTGATTACGCGCTACAACCGCGAAGGATTGAGCTATTTGAACAATGACGTTGCCACGACGGAGAATTACCGGGTCGGCGTCATCGCGCACGTCATCGCACGCGATACCGACACCGGCAAAGTGTTGTTTGACAAGGATGTGAAAGGTTACACGCTGGTTAACGTGGGCACGGATTTGGCGGACTCGGAACGCCAGTCGCTGCCGTTGCTGGCGGAGGATCTGGCGCGAAACGTCACGGAATTGCTGACCGAAGGCGTGTGGTAAAATAAGTTGAATTTGTTGAAACCGGCTCCTATGCTGCATCGTCTTTTGTAACGAACAACTGAAAACAAACCATTAAACATTATGACCAAAAACATCTCCAAAATCACCATCCTGAGCCTGTTCGCCGCAGCCCTTGTCGCCATGCCGGTGTTGGCCCGTGCGGAAGGCACAAACGCGCCGGCGGCACCCGACCAAACCGCTCCGGCCAAGCCCAAGAAAAACCCGCCCTTCCACGGCAACCTGAAAGCGGTGGACACGAGCGCGAAGACGCTTACCGTGGGCACACTGACGCTGCAAATCACATCCGACACCAAGATTACGAAGGACGGCCAGCCGGCCACCCTGTCGGATGGTGTTGTGGGACAGCCCGTCAGCGGCGCTTACACGAAGACTGCCGATGGCAAGCTCAACGCGCTCTCTGTGCATTTCGGCGCCAAACCCAAAAAGAAGGCCGTTACCAATTAATCGGCCGGAATTTTTGAATCTTCAAGGCGGGCGGCAACGCCCGCCTTTTTCATTGCCGCTTCCACCAACTGGTGAGGCTTTTGGACTTTTGAGTGTGCGGCGTTTGATATTGCGACACGAGCAACTGGCTGCGCGCCTGCTCGAGCGCCATGATGAATTCATCGTAGCTCAAAAACCGCTCCGCCGGATTTTTCGCCATCACCTTGATCAGCGCATCGCTCGTCGGCTGCGTGATTTCAGGCACCACCAGGTTCGGCGGGGTCAGTGCCGTTTGCACCTGGGCCACAATCACTTCCTCGACCGTCGGCGCGTCAAACGGCACGTGCCCGGTCATTCCGTGATACAGCGTGGCCCCGAGGCTGTACATGTCCGATAGAAACGTCTCCGGCTCGCGCTTGATTTTTTCCGGCGCGACGTAATACGGCGTGCCCCAGGTCACATCCTCCACCTGATGTTCCACGTCCGCCTTGCGCGCCAGGCCAAAGTCCACCAGTTTCGGTTCGTGATCCGCGTTGAACAAAATATTGCCCGGCTTGATGTCGCGGTGGAGCAGGTCGTATTTGAGCGCCATGTCCAGCGCCGAGGCGATTTTGATGCCGATGTCGAGCATGTCCAGTTCCGACAACAGGCGCAATTTCTCGATGCGCGCGTCCAGGCTGCCGCGATCGGCCAGTTCCATCACCAGATACTGCTGGCCTTCCCATTCATCGAACGCGTAAATGTGGACGATGTTGGTGTGGTTGAGCCGGGCGCAGGCGCGCGCTTCCCGATAAAAACTTTCCAGCGCAAGCGGGTCCGCGAGCAGTTCCTTCCGCATCAACTTCACCGCCACCATGCGTTCCAAGGTCGTGTCCCAAGCTCGATAAACCGTGCCCATGCCGCCGGATCCAACGACGCTCCGCAGCTCGAACTGCCGGATCATCATCGGCATCATGATGGGATGGCCGCATTTCTTGCACGGTTCGGTGGCCAAGGGAGCCAGGTCTCCGGGAATAAAGACCTTCGCGTCGCACCAACCGCAGGTGACCATTCGCAGCGTTTCGCTCATGCTTTAATTCAATTTACCACTGCTGGAACATCCGACAAGCTGAGAAAACGCTTTTTTAATGATCTCAATAACCATTTGACAAACACCCAAAAATGGTGTTTCTTCCAGCCAGTTAAACATGAAAAACACGTTTAATCCGACGCTGAAGCACGCGCAGACCAATGGACGCATGTCCATTTGGACAGGCGTTTGCCGGCGTTTTGGCATCGAGGGAGTGAAATTCTGAGACAAGGACAAAGATTTCTGAAAAACCCGCGATTGCCAGTCAATCGCGGGTTTTTCGTTTTTTAACCTACAACCAAACGAAAGGAAAAAACATGAACAAAAATGAAACACGGGTGCTGACCAGATTCGGCCCCGAAACGCGGTTCGAAGTGCGACCGGCGCCGCCGGCGCCGTTTCGGGCCACGCAGGACACCGAGTTCGAACGGTTGAAAAACCGTTTGCTCGCGCGGCAACTGGCCGAGGCGCCGGCGCCGGAGTTAAACCCTCCGCTGCGGCGCGCGGCCAATGAGGCGGCGGCACTGGCATGGGCGACAGTTTTCCCATTGCTGGTGTTCCCGGTGCTGTTCGAGGAAAAAACCCAGGCTGCCCTCCGCCAGGTTGAACGCCAGGCGCGCATTTTCAGGAGCAGCTGCGAACTGCTCGCCGTATGAAATCGCGCCAGCTTGAAGTGGGGCACGGGCGCGTGCGGGGAGCCGTTGGCACGAGCGAAATAATCTGACGCTCGCGCCCACGGCTTCTCGCCGCGCCTTTTTTGTGGGGATAATACCGCCGCTGGGGTGTAATGCTGATGTGCCATCCCAGCGGCACGAAGTGCAAATTTCAGGCTTGAAATCGGCTGAATTCCGGCGCAAGCATTCCGCCACATCCCATGACCACTTTGACCGTTCACGACGAGACCGCTTCCGGACGGAGAACCAACACCTTCACGCTGGATTGCCTGACGGAGCGCATGACCGTGCGCGAACTCATCCGCACCCGTATTTACCAGGAAGTGCAGGATTACAACCGGAAGGAACCGGAATGCTTTCGCGGCCTGGTTGAACCAACCGACGCCGAGCGCGTGCTCAATGGCTACAAGCTCAAGGCGAAACGAAAGATTGACTGGGAGGAGCAATATCAACAGGCCGTCGAAGCTTTCGAACGAAACCGGTTCTTTGTTCTCGTCGGCGACAAACAAGCGGCGGCCCTCGATGAGGAATTCGAGGTCAAGGTCGAGACCGAAGTGTCCTTTGTGAAACTTGTGCCGCTGGTAGGAGGCTGAAGCAAGGCGTTCCTTCTGGCTGACGATGCGAAGATCAAGGACTCGACCTAATGAACCAGATCAAACGCGCGTAGCTGTCCGGCGGCGGCGCTCGCTGGCAACCAAGGATGACGGTCACCACTTCAATTCCTGCAACCGGCGGGCGACTTCCTCGGCGTTGGCGCGGCTGTTGAAGGCGCTGATGCGGAAATAACCTTCGCCTTTCGAGCCGAAACCGCTGCCGGGCGTGATGACTACGCTGGCTTTATCCAGGATTTTGTCGAACGCCTGCCAGCTCGTGACGCTTTTCGGTGTTTTCACCCAGATGTAAGGCGCGTTTACGCCGCCGAAAACCTTCAATCCGGCTTTCTTCACGCCTTCGCGCAACACGGTCGCGTTGCCGAGATAATGCCCGATGAGCGCCTGCACCTGCGCCTTGCCTTCCGGCGAGTAAAGCGCCTCCGCGCCGCGTTGGGTGATGTAACTCACTCCGTTGAACTTCGTCGTCATGCGCCGCAACCAGAGCGGATGCAATGGCTGGAAGGCGCCGTCCTTCGTCTGTGCGTTGAGCGATTTGGGGACCACGGTGAACGCGCAGCGCACGCCGGTGAACCCGCCGTTCTTCGAGCAACTTCGGAATTCAATGGCGCACTCGCGCGCGCCGGGAATCTCAAAAATCGAATGCGGCAGATTGGCGTCGGTGATGTACGCCTCGTAGGCTGCGTCGAACAAAATAACGGCCTTGTGTTCCAGCGCGTACTTCACCCACGCTTCGAGCTGCGGCCGATTGGCCGCCGCGCCGGTCGGATTGTTCGGCGAACAAAGATAAATCACGTCCACATGCCGCTTGGGCGGTTCGGGAATGAAGCCGTTGCTGGGTTTGCACGGCAGGTAAACGAGCTTGGCGTAATTACCCGTGCCGTTGGCCTCGCCGGTGTGGCCGGCCATTACGTTCGTGTCCACATAAACCGGATAAACCGGGTCGCTGACGGCGATTTTGTTCTTGTGGCCGAAAATGTTGAGGATGTTGCCCGTGTCGCACTTCGCGCCGTCGCTGACGAAAATTTCATCATCGGCAATGTCGCAGCCGCGGGCGCGAAAATCATTTTGGGCGATGGCGGCGCGCAGCCATTCATAGCCCTGTTCCGGGCCGTAGCCTTTGAACGTCTCGCGCCCGGCCATTTCATCCACCGCCCGGTGCAGGGCGGCGATGGCGGCGGGTGGCAGCGGTTCGGTCACGTCGCCGATGCCGCAGCGGATGAGGCGTTGGGCGGCCTCGGGATTCGCGTCGCAAAACGCCTTCACACGCCGGCTGATTTCAGGAAACAGGTAGCCGGCTTTGAGCTTCAAATAATTGTCGTTAAGAAATGCCATAACAGTTCAAAAAACGGTTAAACCGTAATGGAATGTGCAGGGCGTGGCAACGCGACAATTCAATTCGGATGATTCAATAAACCAGACAAAGTCTGTTTGCGCTTTTAAAAGCGCAGTTGAATTTGATTTGCCCAAATTTGTTTGATGCGTTGCGCATCGCCGCTTGAAAGCGCGCCCAACCGGCGGTGCAACAAATTTTGTTCCAGGCAATCCAGACGCGACAGCCGGACAGTGGACGCGACGCGCAAACCTTCCGACTGCCAGTCTTGCAAAAACACGTCGCTCGGAGAACGCGTTGCAGCCGAAGTTACTGCTGCAACCACCGCGTCACCGGCATCCAGCCAGAGCACAAGCACGGGACGGATTTTCGAGGCACTGCCATCGGTGAACGGAATGTCCGCCAGCCAGATTTCACCGGGCGACGGCGTCATCGTATAACCCTTCGTCCTCGGAACCGTAGCTGTTCAGAAAAGCACTGTGGTCGCGGATGGCCGTTGCGCGCTGCTGCATCCACGCGGCAAGTTCCGCAATATTTTCCGCCGGAAGTTGCTCGATGAGTTGTTCTATTTCTTCCACTTTACTCATGGCATTAATTTACGACGCGCCATTCACAACGGCAAGTTTGAATATTTGCCGGCGGCAGTGTGACGGGCATGGGGCGAGCATAAATGAATTGTCCGCACCGTTCAATCGGGTTAATTTTGCAGCCATGCCAAAGGCAAAGCACTTCAAAGCGGCGGCATTTGTTCAAAGTCAACTAGGACACCACGGCGCAACGGTTAAGTTTATCAAGACGGATTACGGGATTTCAGATACGGGTCTTTCTGGCATCTGGTTCTTTATGTTTTACGATGCCATGTTCTATTTGGTTATGCACACACGGAAACGGGTTCCTGAATAGTGCCTTGGTTTTTCTGAACGCAAATTCTGTTTCAACCTTTGCGCCTCTGCATCTTTGCGCCTTTGCGTTAAAACCCGACTGCATTGGTACGGACGAAGCGTGAACTCCAACAAACGCGGACAGGTTTCCAGACTGTCTCTAAATTTAGCGAAGATCAGTTTGAGACAGGCGCGACGCCTGTCCTACAGCAAAATTCCCGCCAGGCAGGCGGTCATGTAGGCGGCGAGCAGGCCGCCGAGCATCGCGCGGAAACCGATTTTGGCCATCTCACCGCGGCGCTCCGGCGCGAGCGAGCCGATGCCGCCCACCTGGATGGCGATGCTCGCGAAATTCGCGAAGCCGCACAGCGCGTAGGTCGCAATCGTGAAGCTGCGCGGGTCGAGCACCAGTTTTTTCGCGTTAGCCGTGAGATCGAGGAAGCCGACAAACTCGTTGAGCACGATGCGTTCGCCCAGAATTTGGCCGATGTTAAAGCAATCCTGCGCCGGCACGCCCATGAGCCAGGCGAACGGCGCGTTGATCCAGCCGAAAATGGTCTGCAACGTGGCCGGATGCGCGATTCCGAGATGTGCCTGCGGCCACGTGACAACGTAATTCGCCAGCGCAATCATGGCGATGAACCCGATGAGCATGGCGATGACATTCAGCGAAAGAAAGAATCCGTCGCTCGCGCCGCGGCAGATGGCGTCAATGGAATTGGTCGTGGTGCGCGGCACGGTGGCAGGCGCGCTGGCGGCGGTTTCGCTTTTCTCGGTTTCCGGCAGGAGGATTTTCGCAATCATCAACGCGGCGGGACAATTCAGCACCGACGCCGCCAGCAGATGCCCGGCAGTGTTGGGGTAGCCAGCCTGTATGCCCAAGTCCGCATAAACTGCCGCGACGCCGCCGGCGATGTGCGCCATGCCGCAAACCATGATGGTCATCAGTTCACTGCGCGTCAGGCGCGGGACGTAAGGCCGGATCATCAGCGGCGCCTCGGTCTGGCCCATGAAAATGTTGGCGCAGGCGGAAAGCGTTTCGCTGCCGCTGGTGCGCATGATTTTGCGCATCACCCACGCGATGGCGCGCACCACGCGTTGCAAAATGCCCCAGTGATAGAGCAGCGAAGAAATGCACGCGACGATGACGATGGTGCCCATGACAAGAATTGCAAAAATCACCGAATGGCCGGGGCCGAATGTATTCGTGAGCAGGCTTTCGTCCGCCAGCGGACCGAAAACGAATTTGCAGCCTTCGTTGGAAAACAGAATGAGCTTTAGAATCACCTTGCCGGCGAATTTAAACAACACGCCGCCCCACGGCGTTTTCAAAATCAACAAGGCCAGGAAGAATTGCAAACCGACGCCCCAAATCACCGTCCGCCACGGAAACAGTTTCCGGTTGCAGGAAATCGCCCATGCCACCACGATCATCGTGATCCAGCCGAGCAGACTGATGAATCGGAGGTCCATGTTTACCGACCGGGTTTGCGGCACACGGCCTCGTTGACCCGCTGACAGGCCTGCTTATAAACGTGCGGATGCAATACGCCGACGAACGGCAGGTTCCGGTACCGCTCCGCAAAGTCCAGCCCGTAACCCACGACGAAATAATCCGGCACATTGAAGCCGACGTAATCCGCCTCGACGCCTTCCGTCCGGCGGCTGGGTTTGTCGAGCAGCACGCAAATTTTGATGCGGCGCGGTTTAAGCACACGGATTTTCGGCAGCACGCGGCTCATGGTTTTGCCGGTGTCGAGAATGTCGTCCACCAGCAGCACGTCGCGCCCGCGCACGTCCAGCCGCAACTCCTTCGTAAAAACCAGCTCGCCTGACTCCGTGCCCGCGCCGTAGCTGGACACGCCCATGAAATCCAGGCGCAAGGGCAGTGACAGGTGCCGGATCAAATCCGCGAGGAACATGACCGTGCCGTTCAGCAGCGAAACCACCACCATTTCGCGCCCGCGAAAATCACGTTCGATTTCCCGCGCCAGGGTTTTGATGCGGCGGGCAATCTGTTCGTCGGTGATGAGCACGCGCTCGACTTCCTGGCGCCAGCGCGGCGGGACGTTTTTTGCTGAAGATTTATTTCTGATGGAACGCGGCATTTACCGATGATGTTAGCCGGTTGAGGACGGTTGCCGAGAATTTTTTTAGTTCAGGCCGGACGGCCCAAGGCCTTGTTCATTTCCTGCATCAGCCAGTTTGCTTCCGCCGCGCTGGCAATGCCGCTGGCGACCGTGACGCCGCCGGAATCGGACATCTGGAATCTCACCCGAGGCAGTTGGCCAGTCTGATTATATTTCGCCTTGTCCGCCTCAAAGCTGTCGTCGCCGGCCTGCTTGATGAGCTTGATGTCCAAGAACAACTGTGAGCCGCTTTGCATGCCAGCCTTGGTCGCAAATCGCGCAACATCTCCGGCGTCAAACCGCCGCGTCCGGCTGAAAAACAGCCGGTGATTTACGATGCGCACACTGGTGGAATTAATCGTCACGCGGGCAGATTTGAACCATACGTTGAAACAGCCGAAGCCAATCAGCACGTCCGTGATACCCCAAAAAAATGGGAAAATCAGCGGCGCCTTTGAGTGGAGCAGCACCCAGAAAAGCCCCGACCAGCCGGCGAAAACAACTGTGAGGACGACAGCCGTGCCCAAATTTCGCGCCGCCGGGAAATAAAATTCCCGTCCGTCCGGGCCGTCTGTGACTTTAATTTTGGAATGTTCGTCGCGGCGGAATTCTTCGATGGGCGCTTGCAGCGTGGCGGTTGCATTGGATTCATCATCATCGGCAATGACTGCGCCGGCATCGCAAGTTGCGGGAATATCCGGTCCGATCTGTTTGCGCAGCCATTCTGCGAACTCATCCGCCTTCAATTTATCGGACCAGTCGGCAAGCTTTTGGGCCGCTGGCTCCGCTCCTGGCAAATACAACGTCG
This sequence comes from uncultured Verrucomicrobiae bacterium, assembly GCA_963830235.1. Classification (GTDB taxonomy): domain Bacteria; phylum Verrucomicrobiota; class Verrucomicrobiia; order Limisphaerales; family UBA11358; genus UBA11358. Next base: position 68,575 of record CAWHLR010000035.1, on the reverse strand, counting down.
GCGCGTAGGTGTAGGAAATTCCGCCCTTGTTGCTGCGGTGTTCGATTTTGTCCACGAACAGGCTCTTGATGTTCGCGACGTTCACCGTCACGCGTTCCTTGCGATTGAATGTCAGCGGCAATTCAAGCGTTCGCGCCGCCTCATTGATGATCAGGTCGTCAATGCCCGAGTTCATCTTCTGCCGTTGCCGCAAATAAACGGCCAGGCCGGACCCATAAACAGCGGTGATGGCCAACAAGATCAGGGGGATTGACGGCTCCATGCCTGAGCCAAAACCAACGATGAACGTTGAAATAAATCCGAAGCCTCCAGTCGCGACCAACCCCCACACAATTGCCGAAATTTGCGGCAAACGAATCCGCGTCGTCATGCCGTCAGCAATGATTTTTACTCCGCCGGCAACCGGCCGGAAAAATCTTTCCCGCAACCAACCGCCCATCCAAAGCCAGAAACCGAACATCACCATGTTAAACGGGGTCAGGAACAGTACGAACATGAAATCCAAACCTTCGATGCCGGGGGACAACAATGATTCCTGCGGGTCTGCGGGATTGTAAAAAACCTGCACAGTTGATCCGACCGGATGGGTGTTCACTGCTGCCGTGGCATTGGCGTAACTTGAAGTGGTGACACCCAGCCGTATTTTATTCCCCACAAACTTCTGACCCCCGGCTTCAAATTTATATTCAATGACGGCATTGTAACTGGTGCCTCCTTTTGAGGAATGATGGCTTTTGACTTCACTATGCGTGATGGTTCCCGTCACGCTGGCGTAATTGCGCGATTCAAACTGTTTATAGACGCCATGCGCCATGAACCCGTCAAACAGGAGCACCATGCCCGACCAGAACAGCGTGAAAATAAGAAGAAATGCGCCGGACATGATTGGATTATGTCCCTTTCATCGTGGCGGGCCATTACAAACCCATCCGATTTCTGGAATTGTTAAATGCTTAAATATGTTTGGAATCGTCCTCGTCCTTTTTGGTGTAACCGCTGTCCTGGCGCTTGAAATTCACCTCATTCTTCTTGACGTAGGCGGCAAACACGTCGTCCGCGCTCATGCCCAGCACCTGCGCCAGGCTGATGAGAAAATGGAAAAGGTCCACCACTTCGACGCGCGCGTTCTGGTCGTCGAATTTCTGGTACTTCGCCCACCATTTCCACGGCACGCTGTCGGTGAGCTCGGCAATTTCCTGGGTCATCGCGCGGCAGTAATTCAAAATCCACTTCGTTTTTTCCGCCTCGCTCATGCCGTCGGTTTGGACGCCGATGCGTTCGTTGAGGGCCTTTTGCATTCGGAACAATTCACGGAACTGGTCGGGTTTTTCCATGCGCGAAGCATTCGTTGGCGGCGAACCGGAAGCAAGCCGAAAACGAGGGGTGTGAAAAGTAAAACGTAAAACGTGAATCTTTTCCAGTCACGCATCACGCATCACGTTTCACGTTTCACGCCTCACTTGCCACTTGTCACGTGTGGTCCAACCGCCTATAAAAACTTCATGCCAATGCTTCTGACCCAGGGCGGCCCGGTGATCTGGCTGATTTTGCTCGCCGCAGCCATCGCCCTTGCCGTGTTCATCGAGCGCGTGCTGTATTGCCACCGCTCGCAAATCAATTCCGCCGAATTCCTCAACGGCGTCCGCACCGTGCTCAAGCGCGACAACGTGGTCGAGGCCATTTCCATCTGTGATGCCACGCCCGGCCCCGTCGCGCGCCTCGTCAAAACCGCCATCCTCAACCGCGACCGCGGACGCGACCGCGTGCGCGAAGCCGTCGAGGAAGCCGGACTGACCGAGGTGCCGCGGCTGGAGGAGCACCTGAATCTGCTTGCCACCATCGCGCAAATCGCGCCGCTGCTGGGTTTGCTCGGCACCATCCTGGGTTTCATGGAAATTTTCAGCCAGTTGCAGGAAGCCGGTTTGTACGCGCACATCGGGCAGCTTTCCCACGGCATCTGGCGGGCGCTCATTTGCGCGGCCGCGGGCATCGCCGTGGCCATCCCCGCCCACGCCGCTTACAACTATCTCGTCAGCCGCATCAACAAGATTGTCCTCGACATGGAACGCGCCGCCGCTGAAATCGTCAACATCGTCACCGAGAACGGCAACGGCAAACCGTCATGAAATTCCCCCGCAATTCCCGGCTGCTGCGCAGCTCGTTTGACATGGCGCCGTTCGCCGCGGTTTTGTTCCTGCTGGTCATTTTCCTGATGTTCGGCGAATTTTTGCCCACGTCCGGCCTGCCGCTGCGCTTGCCGGTGGCGAATGACCTGCCCGGAACCGACCAGCCGACGGTCGCCGTGGCGGTGGACGCCAATGGACGATTTTATTTCGCCAATCAAATGATCGCTGAAGATAAATTGGCATCAGCCCTGAAAACCGCCGTCAAAAAATCCCGCGCGCCGCTCACGCTCGTCATTCACGCCGACAAAACCGTGACTTACGACCGGCTCATCCATCTGGCGCTGCTTGCGCGCGATGCCGGCATCCAAAACGCGCTGCTCGCGACGTTGCCGCGCATTGTCACCGCTCCCGCCGCGCCATGAACGCCGCTTCCGTCGAACCGCATTCCGCCGGGCTGGCGGAGACGACACCGCCGGGCGGAGGCTCGTGGACGCGCGGCCGGTGGTTGACGTTGGTTGCGCTGGTTTTCGCCGCTCACCTCCTGCTGCTTTTCGCCTTCGGCGGGCGAAAACAAGTTGTCCCGCGCGCGGTGACGAATGTTCCGACGCTCAACCTCACTGCCGATTCCGGCGAATGGTTCGCGTTGAACGACCCCACGCTCTTTGCGCTGCCGCATCGGAACGATTTTGCATCCGCCATCTGGCTGCCCGCGCCCTCCGTGAATCCGCCGCCGTTTCGCTGGACCGAAAAAAAGCCGCGCTGGCTGCAGTTGTCCGCCGACGAACTGGGGCTGGCTTTCAATCAATTCATGCAAACCAACCGTTTCGCAAGCTTTGAGCTGCAATTGAAACCGCCGGTCAAACTCAGCGCGCCAGAGTTGCCGGCGGAATCCGCGCTCGCGCAAACTTCCACGCTGCAAATTCAGGATGACCTTGCGCAACGGCGATTGCTCGATCCGATCATTTTGCCGTCGTGGCCGTATGCGAACGTGATCGCGCCGAGCAAGGTGCAGTTGCTGGTGAACGAGGCCGGCGACGTGGTTTCAGCCGTCCTGCTCCCTCCCGACAGCGGTTATGCCGCCGACCAGTATGACCAGGCCGATCTACGCGCGCTCGAACTTGCCCGCGCAGTGCGCTTCGCACCGGCGTCGCGCCTGACCGTTGGGGAGATGATTTTCAACTGGCACACCGTGCCGCCGCCCGATACGAACCCGCCCGCCGCATTACCGTAGCATGAGCATTCCCGCGCTGATTGTGATTTACGTGGCCCTGTTGCTCGGCGCGCTGTGCGGCATTGGAATTTATTCCGAACTGCGCCGCCGACGCTTCGGGCCGACGCACTCGGAGGACCGGATTTTCCGCTGCCAGAAATGCGGGTACGTCTATACCGACGACGCGGACGTGGACCGCTCGCGCTGCATCCAATGCGGCAAGCTGAACGAGCCGATTGTGTTTTAGCAGAAAGCGGAGTGAGTGAGTGTTGGAGTAATGGGCTGTTGCAACCGGCAGTTTCAAAAGTGGGCTGGACAGAAACTTGAATGCGAAACTTACTGGCAAGCATGAAACAGGATGGGCGGCACGAAAAGCACCGTATGAAGTATTGTCTATTGCTCGTGTTTTGCCTTCTGGTTGTGTCACCTGCTTGTCGGGCGATGTCGAATTCCAGCGATAGCAGTTCAAAGATGGACGGCAATTTGGAAGTCGAAAATCTTGCTCGGGTAGCAAAAAAGTGGGCCGAATTACTTGACGCTGGGAAGTTGCCGGGCATGGCGAAAGAAGAGCACGGGAAGTTAAGTGACACTTTCCAAGTCTCAGAATTGGAAGGAAAGACGAATCAGTAAAGCGCCTGTTATAATCAGCGGCAATGTCTTGTCGCAACTTTCTTGCGAGTGAAGTTAAATTTCTTTTCGTGTCTTTCGTGTCTTTCGTGGTTAAATTTTCCCCGCGATGATTCAGTATCTCGATTTGCTGCGACAGGTTTTGGAGCACGGAAAATTCAAGGCCGACCGCACGGGCACCGGCACGTATTCCGTGTTCGGCGCTCAGGCACGGTTTGATTTGCGAACCAATTATCCGCTGCTCACGACCAAGAAGGTCCACACCAAATCCATCATCTACGAACTGCTCTGGTTCCTGCGCGGCGACACCAACGTCAAATATCTCAACGAGCACGGCGTGACGATCTGGAACGAATGGGCGGACAAGGATGGCAGCCTGGGCCGCGTTTATGGCGCGCAATGGTGCGACTGGCGCACGCCCGACGGGCGCTCCCTCAATCAAATTGACCAGGTCATCGAGCAGATCAAAAAGAATCCCGACAGCCGGCGGCACATCGTCAGCGCGTGGAATCCGGGCGAAATCGGGCAGATGGCGTTGCCGCCGTGCCACGCGCTGTTCCAGTTCTACGTAAGCGACGGCGAATTAAGCTGCCAGCTCTACCAGCGCAGCGCGGATATTTTCCTGGGCGTGCCGTTCAACATTCCCAGTTATGCGCTGCTCACGCTGATGGTCGCGCAGGTTTGCGGCCTGAAGCCCGGCGATTTCGTCCACACTTTCGGCGATTTGCATCTTTACCAGAACCATATTGAACAGGCGAAGTTGCAACTTTCGCGTGCGCCGCGTGCGCTGCCGCAGATGAAATTGAATCCAGTGGTGAAATACATCCACGACTTCAAGTTCGAAGATTTTGAACTGACCGGTTACGACCCGCATCCAGGCATCAAGGCGCCGATTGCGGTGTGAACAAATTTAAGGCCCGAGAGGGCCGGAACATGGATAGCCGCAGGTGCAACCTGCGGTTTGCGATGATAAAATACAACGACCCTGAAGGGGTCGAACAACATTGGCCACCTACACACAGATTATTTATCACATCGTCTTCGCGACAAAAAATCGCGAGCGCGTGCTGGACAAACCACGCCGCGAGGACTTGTTTCGTTACATCTGGGGCATCATCAAGAATCACGAAAGCCATGTGTTCCGTCTCAACGGCGCCGAAGACCACGTTCACATCCTGACCTCGTTGCATCCGACCGTTGGTCTCGCGGGTTTGATCAAGGCCATCAAGACCGGCAGCGGCAAATGGATCAAGGAAAACAAGGTGTTTCCACAATTCGACCATTGGCAGGAAGGTTATGGCGCGTTTACACATTCAGTGCGGAAAAGACGGCGTTGATCGAATACATCAAGAGCCAGGAGGAGCATCACCGGCAGGTGGACTTTTTGGATGAATACCGCAAACTATTGCGCGATGCGGGAATCGAATTTGATGAAAGATATTTGTTATGATCCGCGGTTTGGCGATGATTTTATTCGACCCCGTTGGGGTCGTGGTTTTCTTTTTCATGTTTTCCGTGGGTTGCACCCACGGCTACCCATATTGCTGCCCTCCGGGCAGCGGAGGTGAGAAATTTGTCACATGAAACACTTCAAAGCCATTGCCGCGATGTCGCTGAACCGCGTGATTGGCGCGGGCGGCAAAATCCCGTGGCATCTGCCGGAGGATTTCAAGTGGTTCAAAAAAATGACGATGGGCAATGTCATCGTCATGGGCCGGAAGACGTTTGAAAGCCTCGGCCAGCCGCTGCCCAACCGCAAAAACATGGTGCTCACGCGGCATCCGCAGCGGCTCATAAAAAGTCATCCGGAGATTTTCGGGCAATACCACGAGTGGCGCGGCGGACGCCAGCTCAAGCGCGCCTACCAGTTTCATTTCAGCAAACTGGGTGAAATACAGGAGACCGAAATTTTGATTTTCAACTCGCTGAACAAACTGGACCCCGACGAGTTTCCCAATGACATTTTCATCTGCGGCGGCGCGGAAATTTACGCGCAGGCATTGCCGCGGTGTTCAGATCTCTACCTCACGCTCATCAAACGCGAGGTGGAAGGTGGCGACGCGTTTTTCCCGCCGTTTGAAAAACAATTTAAACTGGCCGGGAAAATCCACGACACGCCGGAGTTCGAAATCCTGCATTACCGGCGCCGGTCACTGGGTTCTCCGGAAGGTTAACCATCCGTTCAAAAACGTCTTGTTCCAGCGGGAGCCGGCATGAGGCGCATTATTTTCGATTTACGATATGCGATTTACGCGGTGAGCGGGAATGGTGGAATGTCTCGTAAATCGTATATCGTCAATCAAGATTTACTTCGACGGGTTCGCGCCTTTGAAAATCAACCGGATGGAGTAAAGCGATTTGCTCGCGGTGATGAACAGCGTCTGATGATCCTTGCCGCCAAAGCTGACGTTGGCCGTCCAGGGTTCCTGCACGTCAATATGTTCGATTTGTTTGCCGGTGTTGTCGAAGACCGTCACGCCTTTGCCGGTAATGTAAATATTGCCCTTTTCGTCAATCGTCATGCCGTCGGATCCCTTCATGCAGAATAGCGTTTTATTCGTGAGCGAGCCGTCCGGCTGGATGTCGTAAGCCCAAGTGCGGTCCGCGCCGATATCGGCGACAAAAAGTTTCTTGCCGTCCGGCGCGCCGGTGATGCCATTGGGCTTTTTGAGATCATTGGTGACCCGCGCCAGTTTTTTGCCGTCCGGTGAAAGGTAATAAACCTGCTCGCCGTCCAGCGCCATCGTATCGTGATCCCACCATGGGCGTTTGTAAAACGGATCGGTGATATACAGGCCACCGCCCGGCACGACCCACACGTCATTCGGACCATTGAGGTATTTGCCCTGATAGTTTTTAATGAGCACGGTCACTTTTTTATCGGGCGTGATGGACCACAACTCGTTCTTCTCGTCGGCACAGGCAATCAGATTGCCCTTGGCGTCGAAATACATGCCGTTTGCGCGGCCAGCCGGTTGCAGGAACGTGGAGAGCTTGCCGTCCAAGCTCCACTTCATGATGCGATCGTTGGGCTGGTCGGTGAAAAAAATGTTGCCGCTGGCGTCGCAGGTTGGACCTTCGGTGAATTGAAGGTCTCCGGACAGCTTTTCGAGCTTGGCTCCGGGCGCAACGACGCTTTGAGCGGAAGCGAACGGCGATGCCACCATGACGAAACCAGTTAACGCGACGGGTAGAAACCGGGGGTTTTTCATAATTGGCGGATAATTTGCAGCGACCGGGCCTGACAATCCACCAAAAAACGTTTCTTGTTTTTTAACGCCGGCTGGCGCAGTTTGGAGCACGCTGTTTTTTAGCGCGCGACATGCAGCCTGGCACACAAAAAATTCTGCGTTTTCTCGGAAACTGGGCCATCAACACCCTTGCGGTGGCGGTGGCGGTGATGATTTTGCACAACCACATCAGTTACGGCAACAATGCCGTGAATCTGCTGATGGTGTCGCTGCTGCTGGGCATTCTCAATGCGTTCGTCCGGCCGATTCTGATGCTCTTCGCGCTGCCGCTGCTGATTTTCACGCTGGGCCTCTTCACGTTCGTCATCAATGCGTTGCTGCTGATCTTTGTCAGCGTGCTGCTGCCGTTTTTTCACGTGGACAGCTTTGGCTACGCCTTCCTCGGTTCGCTCATCATCAGCGTCGTGTCGGTGATGCTGAACATTTTGACCGGTGGCGGGCGCGTTACCGTCCAACGCCGCCCGCCGCCATCTCGAAAATCCGATGATGACAACGGTCCGGTGATTGATGTTTGAACGTCGGATTTACGCCGCCCGGTAAGCCGCGCGCAGCGTCTGGATTCCCCGGGCGTGAAATTCCCGCTCGAAATCCGTAAGCAGTTCCGCCAGTTCGGAAGGCGTTTCAATCTTCTGAAATTCCCGGCTCGCGCCAAACACATCGGTCATTTGCGCAAAGTAATCTTCATCGTCAGTTCGCAAATAAACCACACCGCCTGGAGCAAGAGCGGCGACAGCCAGGTGCGGGAAGGATTCGTTGATGAGCCGGTTTTTGCGGTGCCTCTTCTTGGGCCAGGGATCGGGAAAATATATATGCAACCCGGACGCCGACCGCGGCGGCAAAAGATATTTCAAAAAATAAGATGATTCGATCTGCACGCCGCGCAAATTCGTCAGCGCGGCGCGGCGGCCCTTGCGATCCAGTTTGCGGAGGCGGCCGAGGAGCCGCTCAATCCCGATGAAATTCCGATCCGGATGCCGGCGCGCGTATTCCACCAGAAACGAAGCGTCGCCGCAGCCGAGCTCGACTTCGAGCAGCTGTGCTGCCGGAAAGATTTCCGCCAGATCGAGGCGTTTGAGGATGGACTCCAGTTCGACGAGCAGATCGGCTTGAATTTCCATGCGGCAATCGGCGATCAAAAATTGAGAAATGGTCGGGGCGGTGAGATTCGAACTCGTTATGGCACATTTGGCGAAACCATTGAAAACACAGGGAAGCCAATAGAATCAATGGTATCAATGCGTTTTCGCGTTTTCGTTAAGATGCGGCAAAATGCAGCGAAATCCTTTTCGGATGATAGAAAAAGATAGACAGGTTTAGGCGCGATGTTCATTTGTTGGAAAGCATAGGCCGAGCGGCACCAACCGGCAATCCGATTCCCGTCGCAAATCTTTTCGCGTGGACAGCGGATGGCCGTGGAGAGATCGTCAAAAGTGCTGTTTGACAACATCGCATTGACCGCCAGCCAGTCAGGGCAGATAATCTCCCCAATGACAATAAAACCTGAAGAATTAATGCGCTCGCTTCAAAAAAAGTCGCCGAAAATCAGTGTTATGACAGGGCCGAGCGAGGAAATATCCGCTAAGGCTCTTGAGTTGGCAAAATCCTACGGATACAAAGTATCATCCAAATCCGCAAGCGACCCCTCCGACCCAGGAGGCTGCATGTCATTCTGCACAATTCATGAGTTTCGCCTAAATTGAGTCCCCGAAAGGCGGACGACCCGCGCTGCATTGAACCAGTTCGGATTGGCGCTTGCCGGCAACCTGATTTTCGGCCCGCCGTGCTCCTGCAATGTTCAATTATTTTCGCATCATCATTTCCACCCGGGGTGGTTTTCAAATCGGCGACCCGATAAAATCCCGCCATCGCCTTCCCCGTGTGAAATTCTCCGTGCAGTTCGTGTTTTTTTCCTGCATTCTGACAAATACAAATACTTCAGGGTGATGTTCCATGAAAATTGAAGACATCAAACCGGGCGTCCCGCTTACGGGACTTGAGCCTGCCGTCATCGGCAGCGTGGTGGCGGTTGTGCCCATCGCCGAGGGAACGGTGCAGGTGCTTTACAAAACTCCCGACGGCACGCTCAAGGAACGCCTCATCAATCGCGCCGACGAACCGAACCTCACCGTTGCGACCACCGAACGCCCGTGGTCATTCGACGGCGACGGCGAAACTTTCAAGCTGGTGGTCGAGGCCAAGCGCATTGACCTCGCCTTTCTGTTCGATCCCATGATGGCCGTTCACACGTCCAACGTGGAAGCGTTGCCGCACCAGATCACGGCGGTCTATGAATCCATGCTGCCGCGCCAGCCGTTGCGGTTCGTCCTGGCGGACGACCCCGGCGCGGGCAAGACCATCATGGCGGGCCTCTACATCCGCGAACTCATCATGCGCGCCGATGCCCGCCGCATCGTCATCGTCGCCCCCGGCAGCCTGGTCGAGCAGTGGCGCGATGAAATGTTTGAGAAATTCGGCCTCGAATTTCGCGTCTTCACCAAAGACTTGGAAGCTGCCACTCCCAGCGGCAATCCCTTTGAAGACATTGACCATCTCATCGTCCGGCTCGACCAGATGGCGCGCAACGATGACCTTCAGGAAAAACTTTGCGCCGCCGGCTGGGATCTCGTCGTGTTCGACGAGGCGCACAAACTCGCCGCGCATTTCTTCGGCAGCAAGCTGGAGAAAACCGGGCGGTTCAAACTGGCGGAAAAACTCGGCGCACACACCCGCCATTTGCTGCTGATGACCGCCACGCCCCACAACGGCAAAGAGGAAGATTTCCAGTTGTTCCTGTCGCTTCTCGACTCCGACCGCTTTTATGGAAAATTCCGCGACGGCGTGCATAAAGTGGACACCAGCGACCTCATGCGGCGCATGGTCAAAGAGGAATTGGTGAAATTCGACGGCACGCCCCTGTTTCCCGAACGCCGCGCCTACACCGTCAATTACAAACTCTCCGACATTGAAGCCGCGCTTTACGAAGCTGTCACGCATTACGTCAAAACCGAAATGGGCAAGGCCGACCAGCTTGGCGGCCAGCGCAAAGGTTCAGTCGGCTTTGCGCTGACATCGCTCCAGCGCCGGCTCGCGTCCAGCCCGGAGGCGATTTTCCAATCCTTGAAACGCCGCCGCGAACGGCTCCAGCGCCGGCTGCGGGAAGAAAACATCGCCAATCGCGGCGGGCAGATTCTCGCCGAGACGCTGGCACCCGCGCCGCCACCGTCCGATTTTTCGGGCGACGGCCTTGCCGCCAGCCAGGAACTCCCGGAGGTGCCGGATGATGATGATGACTTGACGGCCAACGAGCAGGAGCAGTTGGAAGAATCCCTCGTGGATCAGGCGACCACGGCCAAAACCATCGCCGAACTGGAGGATGAAATTGACACGTTGATTCGGCTGGAGAATCAGGCCCGCGAAGTTGTCGCGTCCGGTCAGGATCGCAAATGGGAAGAACTTTCCCGAATCCTCCAGCGTGACGAACACATGCACGACGCCGGAGGCCGTCTGCGCAAAATTATCATTTTCAGCGAACACCGCGACACGCTCAATTATCTCCATGAGAAAATCGCCGGTGTGCTGGGCAGTCACGATGCCATCGTCACCATTCACGGCGGCACGCATCGCGACAAACGCCTGGAAGCGCAGGCGCTTTTCCGTTCCGACCCCGAAATCCGCGTGCTCGTTGCCACCGATGCCGCCGGTGAAGGCGTCAATTTGCAGTGCGCAAACCTAATGGTGAATTACGATTTGCCGTGGAATCCCAACCGCCTTGAACAGCGGTTCGGGCGCATCCACCGTATCGGCCAACAGGAGGTTTGCCATCTCTGGAATCTCGTCGCCAAGGAAACGCGCGAAGGCGACGTGTATTTTCGCCTGCTCGAAAAAATCCGCGTCGAAAGCGAGGCGTTGAAAGGCCGGGTGTTCGACATTCTTGGCGAAGTGTTCGAGGGCAAGAGCCTCAAAGAATTGCTGATTGAAGCCATCCGTTACGGCGACCGGCGAGGACGTGCGGGCAAAACTCCGCCAGAAGATTGACCACAATTTTGACCGCCAGAACTTGCTCGCGTTGCTGGACCGCAACGCGCTTGCCCAGGAAACGCTTGGGCCGGAACGGCTCTTTGCCGTGAAGGAGGAAATGGAAAAGGCCGAGGCCCGCCGGTTGCAGCCCTATTTCGTCCGCTCCTTTTTTATGAAAGGGTTTGAATCGCTGGGCGGTTCAATTTACCCGCGCGAACTTAATCGCTTTGAAATCGCCCATGTTCCCGCCGTGTTGCGCGAACGTGACCGTCTCATCACCGGGCGCAACCGCCGCGATCTCGCGCCGGTTTTGAAACGCTACGAACGGGTTTGTTTCACCAAGGATGCCGTCCGCCCGTTGGAACGCGCCGGACTCGCGTTTGCCAGCATGATTCATCCCGGCCATCCGGTCATGCTCGCGTTGAGTGACGTGTTGTTGGAACAGCACGCCAATTTACTGCGGCAAGGCAGCATCCTCGTTGACCCGTCCGACGACGGCGAAGCGCCGTCGCTTCTGTTCCTGCTCACGCATGAAGTGAAATCCGGCGACGGCCAGGTCATTTCCAAACGCCTGCAATTCGTCCGCGTCCTGCCGGACGGCAGCGCCACCTTTGCTGGTTGGGCGCCACACCTTGACCTTGAACCGCTCGCCGTTGCCGAGCGCCCGTTGCTCGCCGGAACACTTGCCGCGCCGTGGTTGACCGCCGGACTTGAGCAACGCGCTCTGGCGCTCGCCGCGTCCACGCTCGTTCCCGAACACTTCGGCGAAATTGCCGGACGCCGCATCGCCCATGTGGACAAAACGCTCGCGGCAGTCCACGAGCGTTTGACGACGGAAATAAATTTCTGGTCCGACCGCTACATCAAACTTTCGGACGATAAAGCCGCCGGTAAAGAAATCGGCCCCAATCTGGATAACGTCCGGCGCACCATTGCCGACCTCGAATCCCGGCTGGAAAGCCGCAAGCGCGAACTCCAATCCATGCGGCACGTCACATCGGCCACGCCGGTCGTGTTGAGCGGCGCACTGGTTATTCCCGCCGGCTTGCTCCGCAAATTGCGCGGCGATACGCCGCCAGCCGATGCGACGGCAGCCATGTTTTCTGCCGACCCCGCCGCCCGCGCCCGCATTGAAAAGCTGGCGATGGACGCCGTTCGCCGCGTTGAAGAATCACGCGGCTGCCGCGTCGTGGATGTTTCAGCGCAAAAATGCGGCTGGGATATTACCTCCTACCCGCAGGCCGTGGAGGGCAAACAGCCGGAAACCCGGCACATTGAAGTCAAAGGCCGCGTCAAAGGCGCGGGCACGGTGACGATCACGCGGAACGAAATGCTCTACGCCTTGAACCAGTCCGATAAATTTTTGCTCGCCATCGTGCTTGTCGGCGAAGGCGATGCCGTGGAAGGCCCGTTTTATGTCAGCAACCCCTTCGATACCGAACCCGGCTGGGGCGTGTCATCGGTCAACTACGAACTCAATGCGTTGCTTGAACGCGCTACCAGCCCTTGACTTTTTGCAAAATAAACAGAAAAACTGCTCATACAAGCTTGACTTGACCGTAAAATGAACAGAAGATCATAAAAAACACGATATATTTATGTTATCTTCCTTCTTCATTCAAAACTTCCGGTCCATACTGGAACTCAAGCTGGATTTTACTTACGGCGAAGGGAAGGCTCCCAATGGTTACCAAGGAACAGGAAATCATGCCATTCCTCGAAACCGCTACCAAACAACGGCTTGTTCCCTGCATGGCGTTTTTTGGTGCCAACGCCTCCGGCAAGACCAACATCCTCAAGGCATTTGGGATGCTCAAACTGTTGCTCCGCGGGGGCGGTCCATTGGCCAACTACTATGAGCCCAACTTGCTCAACCCCAAGTTTTCGCATACCACCTTCGTGGTGGAGTTTTTCATGGGCGGTGAGCGCTTTGAATACCGGGTTGGTTTTAACGCGATGGAAATTCTGGAAGAGGCCTTGCTGAAAAACGGGAAGCCGATCTACAAGATCCAGAACCTGAAAGCCGAGTTTTCCCCCCAGGTCCTTTCCGCCACCTATTCGGAGCTAAAACTTTCCGAAATTTTGCGTGTGGAGTGCTCCGACGGTGAGGGGCGGCAAACCAAACTATTTCTCCACCGCATTGGTCACGGCTACTCCGGACTTAATCAAGACCTGCGCAACGCCTTCGTCTATTTCACGGAAAGCCTGAAGTATTACACAAACGAACAGCCGATTCCGCTCCCGGTTTCTGTCGAGATCCTCGCTTCGATACTGGGCGGGGATGAGAAGGCCGCCCTTCGGGAGATCACGGATGTCGTCCGCCGACTGGATATTGATATCGCCGCCATTGATATCTTCCAACGGGAGCTGGCTCCTAACGAGCCGGAGCCGATTGGCATCACCAAGTTCAATCCCGTCACGAAAATCAAACATGCCGTGCAAATCACCGCGACCCATCAGGATGTCGCCGGCAATCCCGCTCTGCTCGATTTCATCAAAAACGAGTCCGCCGGCACCCAGCGCCTGGCCGGCCTTGTTGGCCTGATCCTGCACACTCTCAAAACCGGCGGCGTGCTTATCGTGGATGAACTCGAAAGCTCTCTCCATTCCTTGCTCATGCGGGAAATCGTGTTGCTGTTCAAAAAACGCCGCCATAACCCGAAGGGCGCGCAGTTGATCGTCACCACGCACAACACCGACATCCTGGACGACTCAATTCTACGTCTTTCTGAGATTGCCCTTGTCAGGAAAACGAAAGCGAACGGCACCCTGATTCGCCGTCTGGTCGATGCCAAAAAAGATGGCGAAGATATCCGCAACGTAACTAATTTCCGAAAGCAATATCTTGCCGGATACTATTCCGGCATCCCCCATCCGGCACTTTGAACAAAATCATGCCTTGTATCCGCTACATCATCGTCTGCGAAGGAGAGTCCGAGTGGGCCTATTTACAGCGTTTACAAAGCTTTCTCGATAAGCAGCCACTAGCGGATGGCACCTTCGAGACTCCATTGCGCTTCATCGTGCCGGAAAAAGTGATTGTGAAGGACGGAGCCTTCGGAAAACTGAAAAGGCGCTACAACCAAACCCGGAAGGCCAATAAAAAGGCCTCCATCCAAATCTGGGCGGATTTTGATCTTTATCACCGAAATGACCATCATTGCGCCGACCATTACGCGCTCAAAACTGCCGGCATTCCTGATTTCCTTTTCTCCTACCACAATTTCGAGGACTTCTTTGCCCTGCACTGGGATGGGAATAGCTTTCAAGGGTGGCTTCACTTCGGCAACCAAGGCCATTTCACCACGCCGCTTCATGCCATTGGCTATCTCCCTGAAATTAAAAGGATTTTCCCCGGTTACAGCAAAGGCGAACTGCCCGCTGATTTCATAACGTGGGCTGCGCTGAAAAACCTGAAGCGCAATCGGGCCCACCAACCGACGTTTAACCCGAACAACCTGCAAGTGCTTGGCAGCTTCGCCGATTTTCTGATCGGCAAGATCGAACACGCCTACCCTGGTTCGTTGGACCAACCTCCAGCAAATCCGGCTCAACCATAATTCCTGATGTTCGCCCATCCCATCAAATCCCCGCGCAAGCTCATTGAAGTCGCGCTGCCATTGGATGCGATTAACGAGGCGTGCGCTTACGAGAAAATGCCAGGCATCGGCGCGCACCCTCGGGGAATACATCTTTGGTGGGCGCGGCGTCCACTCGCGGCAGCGCGGGCTGTAATCTTCGCACAGTTGGTCAACGACCCAGGCACGAACATTGGCAGAGGTTTCAAATACGGTAAAAACAAAAAGGAGGCGGCGGCTGAAAGAAAACGCCTATTCACAATCATCGAAGACCTTGTGAAGTGGGAGAACAGCACGAATGAGGAAGTTCTATCGCGCGCACGCGCCGAGATTCGCCGCTCATGGCGGGAAGTGTGCGAACTCAACAAAGATCATCCACAGGCCAAAGAGTTATTTGATCCTGAAAAGCTACCAGCTTTTCACGACCCATTTGCCGGCGGGGGAGCCATCCCACTTGAGGCGCAACGACTCGGCTTGGAATCATACGCCACGGATTTGAACCCCGTTGCAGTCATGCTTAACAAAGCAATGATTGAAATTCCACCCAAATTCGCCGGGCGCGCACCCGTCGGACCGCTCCCGACCGACAAACGCGGCGGTCATTTATCTATCGCGCAGGAATGGCCCGGAGCAACTGGACTTGCGGAGGATGTTCGTCGCTGCGGAGTATGGATGCGTAAAAAAGCGATCAAAAGAATCGGCCACCTTTATCCACCAGTGGAGATAACCGGCGATATGGCTCGCGAGCGTCCCGATCTAAAACCTCTCGTTGGTCAAAAGCTTCCAGTTATCGCTTGGCTTTGGGCGCGAACGGTCAATAGCCCCAGCCCAGCTTTCTCGCAGATAAGTGTGCCACTTATTTCAAATTTTATCCTTGCCAGCAAAGAGGGCAAAGAGTCTTACGTTCAGCCTATCATTGATGGAAGCCATTACAGCTTCAAAGTGAAAATTGGAACGCCACCGCCAGAAGCGGAAGAAGGCACAACAGCAGGAAAGCGAAAAGCCTTTCGCTGCCTTATGTCAGATGCACCAATCGGCTATGACCACATTCGTTCGGAGGGCAAGGCTGGCCGCATGGGACAAAAACTGATGGCTATTGTTGCCGAGGGAACGCGAGGGCGAATTTATCTTTCACCGACACCGGAAGCGGAAAAGATTGCGGCCACAGCAAAGCCAACATGGAAGCCAGACATGGCTTTACCTGACAATCCACGAGATTTCAAGACGCCGAACTACGGACTTAACACTTTCGGCGACCTTTTCACAGCGCGACAGTTGGTAGCGTTGACAACCTTTAGCGACCTCGTTGCCGAGGCGAGGGATTACGTCCGATCTAATGCAATTGCCGCCGGAATGAAAGATGACCAGAAAGGTCTCGATGCTGGAGGTAGTGGCGCTACTGCCTATGGTGAAGCTGTGAGCTTATATCTGGCATTCGTGGTTAATCGCTGCGCCGATTTCTCAAATTCCGTCACCCGCTGGGTGCCGAGCAACCAGAAGGTAATGAACCTTTTTGGGAAACAGGCTATCCCTATGTCTTGGGATTATCCAGAAGCGGCTATTCTTGCTGATACCGTTGGTGGATTTGCACCAGCAGCAGAATATGTGGCTGACTGCATCGAAAAACTTTCACCGGCAGCAGCCGGTTTCGCCACGCAAGCAGACGCCCAAACCCAAACTGTTTCTCGACTCAAGTTTATCTCAACCGACCCGCCATACTACGATAACATCGGCTACGCCGACCTATCGGATTTTTTCTATATTTGGCTTCGGCGAGCGTTGCGCTCATTTTTCCCAACAACCCTTGCCACGATAGCTGTTCCAAAAACTGAAGAACTGGTTGCAACACCCTACCGACACGGAACCAAGGAAAAAGCTGAAGCCTTTTTCCTCGATGGCATGACGAAGGTGATCCATAACCTCGTCGAACTAGCACACCCGGAGGGGCCAGTTACAATCTACTATGCCTTCAAACAATCAGAAACGAATGACGATGCAGGCACATCTTCGACTGGTTGGGAGACATTCCTCACTGCTGTCTTGCGAGCAGGCTTTGCGATTGTCGGAACATGGCCTCTGCGCAGCGAGCAAGAGTTCAGAATGATAGGCATGGGTAACAATGCGCTCGCATCCAGTATCGTTCTCGTGTGTCGTAAGCGCGCAGCGGATGCCGCAACCGTTTCGCGGCGCGAGTTCATTCACGAGTTGAACGGAGTCCTGCCCGAGGCGCTCGACGAAATGACCAAAGGCGCGGGCGGCGAACATTCTCCAGTCGCGCCGGTGGATTTGTCGCAGGCCATCATCGGCCCTGGCATGGCGGTATTTTCCAAATACGCCGCAGTGCTTGAAGCCGATGGAACGCCAATGAGTGTCCGCACCGCACTTCAACTCATCAACCGTTTCCTCGGCGAAGATGATTTCGACGCCGACACGCAATTTTGCCTGCATTGGTTTGAGCAACACGGCTGGAATGAAGGCGCATTTGGCGATGCAGACACACTTGCACGCGCCAAAGGCACGAGTGTTGACGGCGTGAAAGAAGCCGGTGTCCTCCAAAGCGGCGGCGGTAAAGTCCGCCTGCTCAAATGGTCGGAATATCCGACCGATTGGGACCCGAGCACCGACAAGCGCATGCCCGTCTGGGAAGCGCTGCACCAGCTCATCCGCGCCTTCAGGCAAGGCGGCGATTCCGCGTCCGGCGCGTTGCTGGCCGCGCTCGGCGGCAAGGCCGAGGCCGTGCGCCAGCTTGCCTATCGCCTCTACACGCTTTGCGAACGTCTCGGCCAAGCCGAGGACGCCCGCGCCTATAACGAACTCATCACCAGTTGGACCGGCATCGAATCCGCAGCAGCCAGCCGCACCGAAACCCGCCGAACAAGACTTGCCGGGTTCGACATGATTGCCGAAATAGAGAATAATCTTTATGAGCCTGAAACCTTGGAGAGAAATCGCCGTCCCGCACGCGGACGTTCTGGAAGGCACGTTTCAACAGTCCGAGTTTGCCGCCGACATCACGGCGGTTCACACCGGCAAAGCCACGCGGGAATATCAGGACGCGGCGGCATTTTTCGAGCGCACGTTCATCACCGAGGGCATGCGCCTGCTGCTTACGTCAGTCGCCCAGCGCGCTTAACGGCAAGGCGGCGATCCAGTCATCCAACTGCAAACCGCATTCGGCGGCGGCAAGACGCACACCATGCTGGCGGTCTATCACCTCGCCACGCGCAAATGCGCGCTTGAAAGACTTGCCCGGCATTCCGGCTCTGCTGGATCAGGCGGGACTCATGGACGTGCCCAAGGCGCGAGTCGCCGTGCTGGACGGCACTGCCCATGCCCCCGGCCAGCCGTGGAAGCATGGCAAGCAAGCCATCCACACGCTTTGGGGCGAACTCGCATGGCAACTTGGCGGCGAAGAAGCCTTCGCGCTGGTCAAAGAGGCCGACGCCAACGGCACGTCACCCGGCAAGGACGTTTTGCGGACGCTGCTGGAAAGTCTATGCGCCGTGCGTCGTGCTGGTGGATGAATTGGTCGCCTACATCCGGCAATTCTCGAATGGCCAGTCACTCAGCGGCGGCACCTACGACAGCAATCTGTCATTCGTCCAGGCGCTCACCGAAGCGGTGAAGCTGGTGCCGAACGCCATGGTGCTCGGCTCATTGCCGGAATCCGATGTTGAGGCCGGCAGTCAACGAGGCGTCGCGGCGTTGCGCGCGCTGGAAAAGACTTTTGGCCGCGTGCAGGCGCTTTGGAAACCCGTCGCCACCGAGGAAGCGTTTGAGATCGTGCGCCGCCGCCTGTTTGAACCGATCCGCGATGAAAAGACCGCGACGCGGTTTGCCGCGCATTTGCCGACGCCTACGTTGCCGAAGGCGCGAAACTGCCGTCCGAAACGCAGGAGGCCCGCTACTTTGACCGGCTGATGCAGGCTTATCCGATCCACCCGGAGGTTTTTGACCGGCTCTATGAAGATTGGACGACGCATCGATGGATTCCAGCGCACTCGCGGCGTGCTGAAACTCATGGCGAAAGTCATCTATCGCCTGTGGAAGGACGACAACAAGGACTTGATGATTCTGCCCGGCAGCCTGCCGCTTTATGACGGCAGTACGCGCAACGAACTGACCTACTATTTGCGGACCGGCTGGGATGCCGTCATTGAAGGCGACATTGACGGCGAGCGCGCCGAGACCACCGAACTGGAAACCAAAGAGCCGCGATTCGGCGCAGTCGCAAGCCGCGCGCCGTGTCGCCCGCACCATTTTCCTTGGCACCGCTCCGTCCGTCCGTGGCGCACAAAGCCGCGGCACACGCGGCCTGGAACGCGCCCGCGTCCTGCTGGGCTGCTTCCAGCCGGGGCAGGCTTCGTCGACCTATTCCGACGCGCTGAACCGGCTCGCCGACCGGCTGCATTACCTGAACACCATCCGGCGACAAGGCGCAGGACACGACGCGCTTCTGGTTCGACACCCGCGCCAATCTCCGCCGCGAAATGGAGGACCGGAAGACGCCGGTTCGACGACGCGAATGATGTGCGCGGCCGAATCGCCGAGGCGTTGCGAGAAACTCACCGCCGGCGCGTCATTCTTTGATGGCGTCCACATTTTCACCCCGCACGGCGATGTGCCCGATGACACCGGCTTGCGGCTGGTATGTCTGCCGCCGGAGCAATTTTATTCAGCCGGGCAGGAACCGCGGCTGGCGTTCGATGAAGTGCTGGACGTTCACGCGCAGCAACGGCACCAAACCGCGCTATCGCGGCAACCGGCTGATTTTTCTCGCGCCGGATCAGGCGTCGCTGGCACGAGTTACGTGATTGTGTCCGCGACGGCGCTGGCGTGGAAATCCATCGTGGATGATGTCGAGGCCAGCCGCTTGAACATCGACCTCGTCCAAAAGAAACAGGCCGAGAAGGAACTGAAAACCGCCGAAGAAGTCGTGCCGAAAGCGGCCCGCGAATGTTATCGCTGGCTGCTCTGCCCGTCGCAGGCATCATCCACGGCCACGCAAGCCACCGTCGAGTCTTTCCCGCTGAACACCAGCGGCGCGGCGCTTGGCGCGGAAATCGAGCGCGTCTGCCTGGATCAAGAATTGGTCATCGCCACCTGGTCGCCCATCCATCTTGCGCGACCGGCTCAAGGAACTTTATTGGAAAGAAGACAAGCCCGCCGCGTCGGCGATGGCTTTTTGGGAAGATACGCTGCGCTATCTTTATTTGCCGCGCCTGAAAAATCGCGGCGTGCTGGAGCAAGCCATCGTCAAAGGCGCAGGCACGCGCGACTTTTTCGGCACCGCCTACGGCGAACACGAAGGCAAGTTTGACGGATTCAAATTCGGCGACGCCAACGTGCAACTCGACGACACGCTGCTGCTCATCGAGCCGCAGGCTGCCACCAGCTACGCGGCCAGCCTCCTGCCGCCACCGGCCAAGCCAGCCACCGGCGGCGGCACGCCGGAATTGCCGACAGCCACGCCGCCCGGCAAGGGAACCACCGGCACACCCGGCCAGCTTCCCGGCATGGAAGGCATCGGCACGCCCAAGCCGCAATCATTCCACGGCAACGTCACGGTCAACGCCTCCACCGCGAAAATGCGCCTCGTTCAAATCGCCGAGGAAATCATCGCCGTCCTCGTTGCCGACCCCAACGCGGAGGTAAAAGTCAGCGTCGAGATTCAGGCCACTTTCCCCAACGGCGCAAAAGACCAGACCAAGCGCGCCGTCTCGGAAAACGCCAAAACGCTCGGATTCAAGAACCCAGATTGGGAATAAAAACGGTCATTTTCTTGCTGTTTTCCGTTGACAAGACCCCCTCCAATGTTGTAGTTGTTGTTCAACAACTACAACAGGAGTCAATATGAATGAAACGAAAACAACATTTGCCTCTTATTTCAAGGCACTTAGGACTGAAAAGCGAATTACGCTGCGGGCCTTCTGTGAAGCCGCCGGAGCCGATCCGGGCAACATCAGCCGGATGGAACGGGGCGGCATGATTCCGCCGCAAGACCGCCTGATTCTCACCAGATATGCGGAGGCGCTTGGGTTGAAAGAGGGAAGCGATGAATGGTATCAGTTATTTGATTTGGCCGCCGCCGACCGTGGCATGATTCCGCAGGATTTGATGGACGATGCCGAATTGGTAAAAAAATTGCCCGCATTCTTCCGCACGTTGCGCGGCCAAAAACCCACCGAGGACGAACTTCGGAAAGTTTTGCAAAAGATCAAGGAAGGCTGAAAAGGGCGAATGGAACCTCAAAATTTCAAGGCTCCATTCATCGCCCCGCAAGATATTTGGCGGCAGGCGGATGAATTTAGAGCACACGTTTGGCCGTCAAATGTCATTCCCATAGATGTGTTGTCGGTGGTTGAATTTGAGCTGGGGCTGGAGATTCGGCCAATTTCAAAACTCAAAGAGGAAGCCGACGTTGATGCGCTGCTGCTAGGCGACTGGCGAACCATCGTGGTTGACCAGAATCAATACATGGACGAACGCTACACCAACCGATTGCGATACAGCATCGCGCACGAGTTGGGCCACTTCGTTTTGCACAAGGCGGTTTTCAGCCAGATACCCCAAGGATCGTTAGAAGAGTGGATTGCATTCATGCGCGATATGCCGGAGAAGGAGTATAGTTTTCTTGAATATCATGCGAATGAATTTGCCGGACGATTTTTGGTCCCGCCCGTTGCGTTGCGTCAGGAATTGGAAGCCGCCATCAAAATCGCCGAGCAATGCGGGATGCCGCGCAGCCAGCTTCAAGACGAGGCGCACATGCAATATCTGGCGAAACCGATTTCCCGGAAATTTGCAGTGTCAAGCAGCGTGATTGAGCGCCGGTTGCCAAAAGAAAAACTTTGGCCGTTGGCGTGATAGACATTGCGCGTGACACCAGCGATGAAAGTGGGTATCACTGGCGATGTCTGGAGTCTAAAATAAACCGTAAATTTGATGAAATCTTTTTCACATTCCAGCAAGTGGTTTATCTGCAATACGTTAATGGTAATCTTTTGAGTTTACTTTTTCGTGAAACTGGTCGAATATACAGGTGACGGTGGAAACGCAATCAGATTGCTGTTCATGGATTGCGACCAGCCGAAGTATGATGTGGAATCGTTTTTGGAAGAGATCGACGTGACTCGTGCTGAAGATTATAACCAATTAATTGCATTATTTGATAGAGCAAAGAAACACGGGATAGTGCCAAATGGACAAAAAACAAAACCTCTACACGGAAAACAGGCCAAACCGCTTTGGGAATTTTGCGCAAAAGGCGGTGCGAGGGTTTTTTGGTTTTTTGACAAGAATAATAATTCCATAGTCGTTTGCACTCACGGATTTATAGCCCAAAATCGCCATGACCACAAAAAAGACATTGAACGCGCCCAGGAGCGCAGAGAGCTATATTACCACAGCCAACCTCGGACTGGAGCCGCTGCCAGCCGTTGAACGGAGCATAAAACTTGATGAAAATCTGAATAAGACGCGACAGACACTTCCGTATCAAACGGCCTATTTTAAAGAAACTTTTTCTGATGAACTCTGGCAGGCAATGGATAATCGCGGCTTAAATCAGACCCAATTTGCGGAGCGGGCGGATGTTTCAAAACAATTTCTAACAAAAGTTTTTAGGGGCGGAAATTGCACCATGGAAACCATTGTTAAGTTGGCATTCGCGTTGAATTTTCGTGCGCATATTCATCTAACGCCAAACAACGTTGGCTGTGAGTGGATACACCAAATTCCATGGAACATACCCCGGGGCATTGAAATTTACGCCGGTCTGTTTTCGGGCGCAAAATATCACAATGTCAAACAGATTAAAAAGGAGATGAATTATGCAGTTGTCACCTCTAATTCTTAAGCAATCTTTCGTTACCAATTTTTCTTTTAAGGCCACCATTCCCGATGTTGCGTCCCAGGATGATCTGGTTAAGTTGATGGCAGGAAGCCACTCGAACATTACAACTTAAGTTGAGACAGCTAAAAACGAGGATAATAATAGACTTTGGAAAGTTGTTCTAAGATTGATGGTTCGACCCAGCGAGGGCAGCACTTTTTGCCCCTATGTGATTGATGCAGAACTTTTAGGTTTTTTTGAAGTCCACCAGAGCGTTGAGGAGTCTGCAATAATTGACATGGTGACATGTAATGGGCCTGCTGTTTTATTTGGAGCCGCACGAGAGCTAATATTATTTAACACAGGAAGAGGCCCCATGCCCCCATTTATGCTTCCGTCGGTTACTTTTATTGACGGAAGCATTGAAAACCGCAAGAAAGCGGCAGCAGCAGCAAAAAAATAACGAGCCGTTCCGCTCGCATCGTAGCGTTTAGGATTTTTAAACTGATCCATACCGATATTCATTTTCACGCCCGCACCAGTCGCACCGCGCCGCTTTTGGCGCTGATTTGGGATCCAAATTTCGCCAGCATCACTTGCGCGACTTGTGAAAGCACCGGGCGCCGGTCGGTTTTGTCGTAACCCGTCTGCGTCGTGCCGGCGTTCTGGTATTTCAAGCCTTCACCCGCTGGGGCGACCGTCCTGTCGGCAATCAAAAGTTCCCGCGCCATTTCACACGTCGCCTGGACGACGGCTTTCGGCACCTTGTCATATTCAACGTATTCATACGGAATCGGCAACAGCACCGAGATCGGCACATGGACATTGTCCGGCTCGGGGCACATCGCCCGCGGCCATTGCAGGCTTTGTCCGGCCGTGGTCCGCGTGCCGTTGAATTGAAATTCCGCGTCAATCAACCGCGACGCCATCACCAATGCCACGGCCTTTTGATCCGCGCTCGCGCCGGTCCACGCCGTGGCATACAGATGCCCGGCGTGGTAGGCGTCACCATCGGCCACGTCCGCGTATGCGTTGGCGTCGGCCTTGCCGGTCCCGTCCTCTTTGATCAAGGTGAGCGCCATAAAAATTACAAACCATCCGAATACACCGCATTCGAGTAGGGCGGCGCGGCGTTTCCATCATCATCCCCAATCGCGAGTCGGTAGAAACCCGCATATCCGCTGGAGTCCCGATAAAATTTGTCGCAGTCCTGCGCATCGTAATCGCTCCAATTGACCTCATCTTCCGAATGCTGGATGATGAAGGCCGTGTCCACGATGAAGTTGCAGGTCCAGGTCAAATGCCCGTGGCCATCCGAGGATAAAACCAACTGTGTCGGCGGCGCGATCACAGTTGCATCGAAGACTCCCGTCCAAGACGACCAGATTGCCCCGACCCGATAGCGGGCAGCGCAATAAGCAAAGTCCACTGTGACGGTGGCAGTCGTGGAATTTATATTGACGAAATCTGTGTCCGGCGCGTCCGCCTCATACACCCATTGATCAAAACTTTTAATTTGAGGGTCAAAAGCATTATCTGTCGTGCAAAATTGCCAATCATCCACAGCTATCGGGGCGACTGCCCGCCAGGTAGTATCGCCGGCGACCGTTCCCAGCGAAACTAAGACAGGGGCAGGTGGTAGCGCATCTTCAGGACGAACCGCATTGCTCCGCCCCGTGATCTCGTTCCCGTCGTTATCACACCCAACAATGAACATCGGATACTGCCCGCCGTCCGGCGCATACTGGCGGTCAGTCCCAGCGCCACGGTCGTCGTAAGTAAAAGGATCGCCCACCGCGTGCTGATGATAGGCATACCAGTAAGCCGGGTCGGGATAATCCCACGTCCACACCGCGAGGTCGGGAAAAGCCGCCACCAGCACCGGCGCGGGCAGCAAATGATTTTGCCGCGAGCGGCGGCGACGTTCCGCCAGCCAAGTGCGCCGTTGCAGTGGCGTCCAGGGTGAGTTACCGCGCTTTTCTTGTGGAAATGCTTTTGGCATTGTCGGCTTTTGGTTCATCCGCCGGTTCAACCGGTGGCGTTGTCATCACGGATTGAACCGGCTCGGTCTTGATCGGAATAGGCGGTGCTGTTGGCCCGTCCGGCACGGACTCCTCGACAATCAGAGGACGCCGCTGCCGCCGTATAATGGGAAACAATTTGTCCATGATGGCTGCGGTTAAATGGCGTTTGCGCCAATGGCGACTTGTTTCCAGTTCGTGCCGTCCGAAACGGCCAGGCACGGAACCGAACCAGTGCCGCCGGCAGACAGGTAAATGATGCGGCGCGGGAACTTCGCCGCCGTGACACCAGCGGCCACCGCCGCCGCGACGTTGGTGTATGTCGGATACTGGATTTGTTCACCCGAACGAATCCGCTCAAAACTACGAGGTTGAAGTTTGCCCATAAATTTCTTTCTCAAAAGTGGCGTGCCGGCGCGAACCGGCACGCCTTTGGTTTAGATGTTGTGAGTGACCGCCACGACGGGGACGTTTTTGTTTTCCCAAACGCGCACCCAATTTGCGGCCGTTTCCAATTCCGCGTTTGTCGGGTTTGCGCCCGCCACGCTCGCGCTGGTGAACTTCACACCTCGAGGATGCAGGATGAACCGGCGGCGGTTGATCAGGTTGGTATCGCTGTTGAGAGCGTCACGCGCCGCTTCGCAGCCTTGCGTGCCGAAACCACCCTCGACGGGCGCGCCGTTCAGATCGTCGAAGCCCATGCCGAACGCGCCCGGGCCGAACAGGTAGCTTGTATAGACCAAGCCATCGGTCGTGCCCGCCCGCGACGGACAACCGTCATCCACGATGACGCGCCGGCCCTGGAACGTGCGGATTTGCGCTTCACCCTGGCTGTCCGGGATGAAGTCAATCAGATCGAGTTTCCGCAACGCGGCTTCGGTTGCCGAGTGCATCGCCACGGCCACGAGCCGGTCGCCACGGTCGCCAAGCTTTTGCGTCGCATCCACGAAGGTTGCACCGTTGAGCCGGGTCGCAGCCGTTTGCGCGGCGACACTTTCACTGTGAATCGCCAACAGGTTGCCGACCATCGAAGCCGCCGAGAACACACCCTTCAGGGAGCTAATGAGCATGTATTGGTTCTGACGATTCCAGTAATCGGCCATGAAGTTGGCCAGCGCCAGCGCCGGATCATCGCCAGAGACCAAGGTTGCCAGGTGATTCCACGACCACGCCTTGCCGTCGTTATGGATGCGGGCGATGTCCTGATCCGCCGTGAGCTTCGCCGGCACGAGCGGTGACGAATCGGAAAGTGGCTGGCGGTCGCCCGTCAGGTCATTCCAATGCGGCATGTTGACCTGGTTGCCGCCTTGCGCAGCGCGTTCGTCATAGTCCGGCGTTCGCACGACAATGCCGGATTGAAACAGGTCGGATTTCTCCGCCGTGCGCTGTAATACATACGGCGCGAACTGCGCCGGAACAACGATGTCAGCCAATTGTGTTTTAGCCATAATTTAGAATTGTGCTTGTGATCCTACGCAGCCGCCTTGAGGCGAGCCGCAAGTTGTGGATCGGATTTTTGAATTTTCATTTGTTCCGTGAGATTGAACGTTTCCTTTCGGAACGGATTTTTCACGGACCGGTTGCCAGCCCCACCGGAGCCGGAGCCGGCGGCACCGCCACCAGCATTTGCTTCAAACAGGTGCGGTGCGTCGGACACCAACGCATCCACCCATTCGGCCAAAGTCATCGGCGTGACGCCATCCTTGCCCATCCGGGCCGTCTGGCCGTCCGCCTCGAAAGCTTGAGGAACGCCGTTCACTAATTTGAAATTCGTGCGCGCCCGCGAAGTAATGTCAGGAATCGCCGTCGGGCGCAGACCACGTTTGGTTGCTTCATTCACGACGGCTTGATCAATCTGAATCGCCGTCAGGCGACCATGCAGCGCATCGCGTTCAGAAGTCACGGCAGTAAGTTGCTTTTCATAACCCGCCTTCGTGGTTTTCAACTGTGCATCCATTTCGCGCTTGGCGTCTTCGCTCAATGTTGCCGTCCGCAGGGAACGATTCTCATCGGCGAGCCGGCGGACTTCATCCGGGTCAATGCCTTCAAACTTCTTGGCGAGGTCATCACGCTCTTTCATCAGCGCGACGTTGGTCGTGCGGAATTCATCCAACTTGGATTTGTCTGTGATGCCATCGGCGTCCAGTATCCAAGCGCCGTCGCGTTCGACATAAAGGGATTGATGTTCAGCAGGAATTTCCTGCTTCGTTGCGTATTTGTATTTCAGGGCCATAAATCAGTTTCAGGTTATCGGTTGAGGGTTTGCAGTCGTCGCCACCGACACCGGCGGTTTGACCGCGACCGGCGGCTTCGTTGGTTTCTCGCTGGCGAGCAGTTTGATTTCTTCTTCATTCGTGCGGCCAGGAGCGATAACTTCACCGGCGCGGAATAAGTCGAGCATGGTTGCCTGACTAATGGCGCCCGCCTGCCACGCGGCGACCAGTGCCGTAATTTCTTGAAACGACATTCCGGTGATGCTGAAATCCGTGTTCAGGCTGGCGAGCACAAGGTCGGGACCAATGGCATCAGGAATCGGTTCGGTGGAGTTCCACCAATAAACCCAGCGCAGCACTTGCGTCAGCGAGGCGCTGATGCTCAAAGACACGGTGTTCAAAATGCTGTTCTCACCGCTCTGGCGGAGTTCGATGGCAGCGGCGGTCTCCCCAACGCGCTTCTTGGATTCGAGCATCCGTGTGCCGAGCACCGCCATGAGTTGCTCATCACGATCCATTGCCCGTTCAAAGGTCGTCAGACCTTGACCGTGAAATTCCAGAAAACCAGCCGTCGCGCCGGGCGTCTCAGCGACCCATGCCGTGCTAGAGCCGATGCGAAGCGAAGAATTTTTGTCAAATCCACTCACCCAGGCCGTCGGCAATGCGGTGAAATGCATCCCATGCAAATAGTCGGCTGTGAGCCGGTAATGGTTGAGGTTGACGGCGATGATGTCTGCCAGCGGGATTTTATCCACTTCCGGCAAGGAGTGACGCGGACCATGAAAGACAAAGGGAATCAGCGGCAGAGGTTTGCCCAGGCGCAGCGGTGTCAAGGAGTCCACCAATTTCCATTTCTTTTTGCCGCGATTGCGAGGGCCGCTTGCATTCTGGCCATCCGCAAGGAACTGCCAGATTTCTACCTGGTAAGACCAGTCAGCTTTTGCGTTTTCAGCTTTGGTTTGCGGCGGGACGAGTTTCAGAACGCGAAGTTGCTGGATTTCATCAGGCACGAACGGATCAGTTTCCGAAGCGGGCATTTTGCTGATTTCCTTGAGGACGACCAGCGTCAGCACGTTGCGGCCATTTACCCGTTCTGTGTGCCAATTGACGATGTCTTCAGCGGAATAGGCAACGGCATAGGCGCGTTGCTCCGCTTCCTCGTTCCAGTCAATCAGCGTGCAGGCACGACCGACATTGATAATTTCCGTGACCAGTTTTTTCGAGAAGGCAGTCAGGCTGGTTCCCAACATGTCGGCATCTTCCACAAATTCGGTGAGCGCATCGCCTACACCGGTGCCGGTGTCCGGCAGTTTGAATGTTGGATCACGGCGAAAAATCAGGCCGACGAAACCATCCGCCGTGCGGGCCGAGGCGTTGAAAAAGGAGGCGCGATTTTTGTAGGCGAGATATTCCTTGTCGTCCTGACAATCCAGACGCGGCAGATATTTTTCAGCAGCGGCCTTGATGGCATCCTCACCGGCAAAGACATCGCGAGCCCGCAGCCAGGCCGAGAGGCTGGCGTCATAATCAGGATGTGTGGAATGCACGGGCATTTAAGACCTATTTATTCCACAACCAGCGTTTCGTCAAGTGTTACATATTGATTGTCAACGACTTATGCACTTAGTTGCACGTTATTTCATTTTCCCGCCGGTTGTTTCCACATATCCAAGAAGATCGAAAGAAGTATTTTACCAAATTCGCCCCCCTGCCCCCCCCAACCCCAAAATTTTTCCAATTCAAAATTCGCCCAATGATTTTATTTGTATTGTGGAAACAGACATTTACGATAATCAATCATCCCAAAATAAGATGAGTGGTGTTTCGACGGGAACCTGAAAACCGAAAGAAAATTGATTGTATGTCATTTGCCAGCCAAGAATATGAAACTGATCACCTCATCCAGTTCCTGAAAGAGGAATTGGAGCGGATCATAACTCAATCCGGGCGTGCATCCGGGAATTCGGTGCTTGGCGATGCCCAGGCACTCGCGATTTGGTTCCTCCATCAGGAAGTCGGCATTCCTTACGATGAGGCAAATCAATGTGTGCTTGATGAGGCGAATGATTGCGGCGTTGATTTCATCTGGCAGGATAAAGAAAGCAAAAAAGTTTTGGTTGGACAGGTCGAATACGATGCGGGCAACTGGAATAAATCACCAGCCAACGAGGCGAAAGCTACCGAAACATTCGCTCAATTTTATAAGTATTTGTTTGAAGATTCTCTGCCTGAAGCGTTGCATGAACCGGCACGGTCAGCATGGCGGCGGGCAAAGATGCTGATCACCCAGGAGCATTACTCGCCACGGTATTACTTCGTGACGCCAAAACATTTTAGTGGCCCACAACGTGAACGCATCCGAAAAAATGCAAAGCTGGAAGATTATGACTTTTTTACAAATGAGGAACTTCTGGAGCGCGGCGAAGAATTCTTGGATGGTCAGACCGGAATGAGCTCATTCAAGCTCAAGTTCCATGAGTCGCCGCTTAAATTGACCTTCGACTATGGTCAGGTTTTTGTTACTTCGGTCGTTCTAAAAAATATTCACGAGATTATTCAGGCCCACAGGAAGGAAAAGAAGTTGAAGGCGCTTTTTGCCTCGAACGTGCGCAGTTACCTAAACGTCAAGAAACGCAGCAAGGAGATCGCCGAGGCAATCCGGATGACCATCAGCCAGAAGCCCGAACAGTTCATCGTGTGCAATAATGGCGTGACCATGCAATGCAGCAAGGCAACGCTCAATGACGACCATATTTTTTTGGAACGAGCCTCCATAAGCAACGGCTGTCAGACCGTAATGAATATTGACCGCTACTTTTGTGAAAATGAAGGCGCCAATCCCAATGCCCAAGTTTTTGTTACCGTCATCGAACTGAAAAAGGATGCGGCCAATATATCTTCTGAAGTCGCCATTGCGCGTAACAATCAAAATCCTGTCGATAATCGCGATTTGAAGTCAAACCACCCCATGATGGTGACACTTTTTCACAGACTCTTCGCCGAGAAACTGAAGGATTCTGAAAGAAAATATTACCTTTTGAGGAAACAGGGTGAAAAACAGGTTGTCAGCAAAGAGGAACAAGATGCCAAGCGGAAATATTTTTGGCTTGATGCCGATAAACTCGCACGTTGTATCGCGGCGGTATTAAGGCAGAACCCATTCATCAGCCAACAGGGAACTAATGATATTTTTGGAAAGTATTTCCCGGTTATTTTTCCGGAAATCCAAGACCCATCACATAACCGGTGCAAATTTGCCTACTGGTTGAAAAAGATGATCGAGGAATCCTATGACAGTAAAGCCAGATGGCGCGGTATCGGTGACCGGCTGATTAAACAACAGAAGGATTTCAAGGGGCCGGCGGAGTGGACGTTAGCGGCATTGATTGCCCGCCAACTTCAAAGTGATTTTTCCTTTCAGGATGCGTTTGAAAATCGGTTCGTCAGCTATTGTGAAAAGTGGTATTGCACGAAAGGTAATAATGCGGTTGAGATGTTCGAGGAAATCACCTTTGAAATGATCGAGGATGCGTTTCTTCTGCTACATTCCATTTCAAAATTGCTGATGGGGATACAACTGCCCAAATCAAAAAACATTTATTCGCAATATGATGACCTATTAAAGGGACCCAATTACGATCATATTTGCCTTCAGATTAAAAAAGGTGTCCAGATAGGAAGGCAGCGAGACCTGAAGCGATCCATGTCCCGCCTGGTTGAATTTCTGAAGGAGAATTAATTAATAACCTTCAACCTCGTTCGTCCTTCAAAGACAAAGTTGGTTCGCTTCGCTCAACGAAACTTTGGTTCGCGCTGCACTCCATTCGCGTGCTCAACAACCTACGATGCGCCCACACGTCGAAAGGCATCCATTTGCCAGCGTCATGGCCGTGCGCGCGTATGCCTGACGCCCATGCACGTCGGGTGGGGCTGTCATCGGCTTCGGCGAAAGTTTTCAGGTAATCCAACGCGCCTCATGCCACCAACGTCATCCCCGGCCCCACCCGCCGGCACCGCGCCGCCTTCACGGGTTTTACTACGTCATCCCCGGCGGCGCTTGGGCTACCCTCGCGCGCACGTTGGACGACCCATCTTCATCGAATGTCTCTTGAGCAATCCAACCGTCCAGGTTTTCCAACGGTTTCAGGGCGCGAGGGTCAGGCATGAAAAGAAAAGATGGCCGCTTCGCGGAAGAAAAGAAATTGGCAACGCCGCTATCGCGGCGCAAAACAGCAGTCCAGGCTTCACAGAGCCGACGCTTCCACGAAAACGTTCGTGGCAAGTATCGGCACTGTTCCGCCCGCGCCCTGGCCGGACTCGCCAGCTTTGCAGACCGCTCCACTCCGCTGCCGCGATCCGCCGAAGGCAGGTGCGGCTCGCACCGGCGGAGCGCTATCGCTTTGTTCCGACGGCCGCAAACAGACGAGACCGGCCTCAGATCGGGCGCACCCAAGAAACACCAGCAGGATGTCGCGAGGCTCCGCCCGACATGAACCAGCAATATCGCAATCCGATTGCGCCGGTTGGCCGCGAGACTTCGTCCGGCCAGGACCAGCAATAGCCCGCGATGCTTCGCACGGGGCAAGACACCGCAATAGGCCGCGAGGCTCCGCCCGGCCAAGACAATCGGCATTAACCGTGAGCACGGCCATTTTCCGGACGCTACTCTCCGCTGGCGCTCCATTTCGCCGCCCGGAAGAATGTCCGACCTCACTGATAAAACCAAATTGGTCTGACACCTGAGCGTCACTCTCCGCGCACTGTCTGCCTGCTGCTCCCTGTTACCCTGGCAGCAGCAGCCCTTGCGCTCCATGTGACCGTAAACAGCACTCGCTCAGGAGTCAGAACAAGCCGCACTCGCGCTGGCGCGACTCGCCAAACGAACGGCGCGTCAGACTGCGACCAATGGCTTCGGCTACGATGCTCGTTCCTGCGCGTCTGTGCCTGCACGATTGGTCGCAGACTGCCGCTTCAGGTCAGAGCGCCCGTGCTGTGCGGACGCGGCTGCTCGCACCGGCGCAAGAACCGCAGACCCGGCAAAAGATTGGCCAATGGCGGCGCAGTTGGCATGAAGGACCAGCCGACGCTACGCTTCTCACTGCGTTCCGAGGCTGGGCGTCGGCTTTGCTTCCGGTGGTTCACACAACACACATTGTGCGTTCGTTCCACTCGTTCCTCGTTCCACACCTTTATTCTTTTCGTGCAGACACTCCCCGCTCGCGGGTGCCCTTCTGCACGGAATAAAGGGTCGCACAATGTGCCGTTGTGTGCAGCACCGCTGCTTCACTGTCACGCTGACTGCTAATCCGCACCTTCGCGCTCGTGCGGGCAGCCAGCGCGCCAGTTCGCAGGCATCCGTTCACGCCAAGCGCCGAGGTGAAACGACCAGCCGGGTCTGCTTCCCCAAATCCCCCACCCACCCCGTTGCGCCTTTGCCCCCTCCATCCCCAGGGGGCGGCGCTAAAGCAAGTGGCGCTGCCAAGTTTTCAGGTCCGGTTTTTTCTGCTCACCGTTTCTCTCCATCGCCCTCACGGCGTCACCGCAATACCAGCCCGCCCTACGCGGCGACCTTCCTATGGATTCCTTCCGCAGGGAGGGCTGGCGGCTCCGCTTTTTCGTGAAGGGCGACGGACAGAAGACGCACAGCAGAGCAGTAAAAAAAAGACCATGAAAACAAATAACAAAAAATCGGTTCAGGGGCTCGGGAGCAGATCCGCACAGTTGAGTAGTAACAACACCGCAGCAGCGGAAGCGCCAGCGCAGAAGCCGGACAATCGTTTGCCGATTGATGCCGAGGCGCGGAAGAAAAACCGCACCTTGCCTATCACCAAAGTTTTGGAACTTTTGAAAACCAGCAATCCGGGTTTGTTCAATCTCGCCGAGGTTGTCGGCAGGTGGATTTGGGTTGCGTTCCGCGAGACACCCGCGCCGGAGTTGCGGCAGCAGTTGGCGCAGCTTGGTTTCCATTGGAACCGCGAGCGGCAGGCATGGCAGCACCCGTGCGGAGTGTTCCGTTTGGGCAGCCAGACCGACCCGCACCAGAAGTTTTCCAGCTATTTCCCCGCCGACGTGCGCCCCACGTGATTTACACCGGGGCGGGTTCAAGCCGCCCCATTCCTTTACCCGATTATGAACACAAACAACCAAGAATCACCATTCGGCCCTGTCATTTACGCCTACACCCGCGCACAAGCCGTCGCCGACGGCGTGCAGGTTGACGTGACCAAGACCGCGCAAGAGGCGGGCATCAAATTCCCGATGTTTTTGACCCGCACGGTTTTTGATGCTTACGTCGCCGTGCCGGAAGGCGTGACCGGTCAGGATGAAGCCGGACGCCTTTGGGATATTGTCTGGATGACCCGTTTCGGAATCATCCGCAGCCGCCCAGGTTGCGACCGCATCCCCGTCGCCATGTATGTCCGCAACGACAACCACCGCGCCAAGCTGGTGAAGTTGATCGCCACTTGTGGCCCGCTCGACATGGACGACCCGCAACCCGCCATCACCGTGATGATGCCGGACGAAGATTGACCGACACACAACTTGCACCCGACGCCACCGCGCCGGGCGCAAAATTTTTCGCGGCTGACGCCTTTGATGGTCGTCAGCCGCGCAGCCAATGTTGTTGGGGACTCACGCCGTCCCCAAACCCCGGCGCTAGTGTTACGCGCACCAGACCGCGCCAAAGGTCAACGACCTCTGGACTCCATTTCAACCGGCGAATTATCTTTGACAGTAATTCGCAAGTCCGCTTTCATAACCCTATGACACATGCCACAGATAGAAAAGTCAGCCGTGCATGCCGTCGGGAATGCTCTGTGGCATGATAACAATGTTAGGCGTATGCTACACGCCCAGCGCAATAACCTCAAAAAAACGAAAACTAACCAGAAAAAGCCAAACATATGAAAACAAAAATAAAAGCAATCCTAATTGCTGCAACACTTGGTATCGCAGTCATCATTTCCAGCTTCACGCTTCTGCCTCGTCAGACTCAAGCAGCCGAACTCAGTGGAGGAGAACATTACAAAGTTATCAACTGCCAAGAAATTTCGGAAGCGCAACAACTCGAAGCGCAGTTGAATACACTCGGAGCGGACGGGTGGAAAGTAAGAACATCGACGATGCTAAGATCGGGATCTACAGTTCTGATTCTTGCTAAGTAGGTCGTAGCGTTTTTCGGGATCAAGTCGCAGTCGCAACGCCTAAAAAGATTGGATGAGAAGGCAGATGCTGGGCGCAATGACGCGCCGAGTGTTATAATCTGCCTATGAAAACAAACACTACAACCCCCGCAACTTTCGTTGCGTGATCGCCCGCGATTTCGTCGCCACCATGTAGCGTAGGACATCCGCCGCATCGTCGCCGCCAATGCCGTCCTCGTCGCAATCCACCTTCAAGACATCTTCAGGCCGGTTCGGATCATGTTGCAACGCCGGCAGCGTTTCGAGCAGCCGCCCGCACCGCTTGTGAATGAAAAGCGTCGGGCGAATCCCGGCCTCGACATCGCCGAACCGCTGCAAGATTTCCGCCCAGCCATTCACGCGGTCCATGTTGGCTGCGCGCAGCCGGATTCCCTGCCGTTCGTATTGTTGCGCGACGGTGGTTCCGTCGCCCTGGCGGGAAAACACATCCGCGCCGGCCACGAACCGGCGGAGATCCTCGAACGGCCAGTTTCCGGTCGCCGATTTTGTGCCGTGCCAGCATCGCCTTGATCGCCGCCGCGTGGCGCTGCGGCAGCCAAAGCCGCTCCGCGTGTTCATCCACGACGAACGTGTTCCCGTCGCCATCCCGACACCCGAGCAGGCAGACGGTGTAATGCACATGGCCGTAATCCAGTGCGGCAAACCATTCAACCGCCCGCGAATCGTCGAAATCCTCGACGACATGAACCTCGCGGTGAAAGTTGCAGAAATACTGGCCGGCGGCAATATCCCAATCGCCATCCAGCCATGCCCGTTTCTGCCAGCCGGTCAAACCCTCCAGCACCCGGACGTAATCAGGATTGTTCCAGCGATTGTCAGTGACACGGGCGGGGATAAAGCGCGTTTCCATCTCGCGTTTTTCTTGAAATGGCACGATGAATTTCGTCCGATACCAAGCATGGCCCACGCCGCCGGGGTTGGTGGTCGAATAGATGCGCGGACGCCAGTTCGGTTTTGAACTACGGCAGCAGGTCGTGATGTCCTGGTATTTCCGGCTGGTCAACGTCGTGGCCTCCTCGATCCCGATGATGTCGTATTCCAGGCCGAGATAGGCATCAATATCCTTCTCATTCTGGAAATGGCCGGCAATGATGCGGGAGCCATTGGCAAACGTCAGGATGCCACGGAACGCTGAGAACTCGTGTGGCAGCCGGTTAAACAGCTTCCGGCGCAAGTCCTCGAAGTGTTCCAAATTTGCTTTACCAACTTTGCGGAGCAGCAGGCATTTCAAGCCGGCGACGCGCTGGCAATCGTCCACCCCCATTTGTGCCAGCAGCCAATGAGATTTGCCGCCGCCGCGCGCCCCGCCGTAACCGATGGCCGTCGGCCCGCCGGCATGGTCGCACAGCCGGGCGGCAGCACAGGCCATAAGCTGCCGCTCGTGCAGGAAAGCGTCGGCGTGAACCAGCCGGACCAGTTGCGACGGCGGACACCCCGCTTTCATGCCGGCGGCGGAAAAAACGGCGGCTTCGTTCATGGCTGGCCCCCTTTGCCATCCTCCAGCTTCGCCGGAGGCACCACCGGCTCGACTTCCACAATCGGCGCATCGTCGGGTAGACCGTAGGCTTTGCGGATGGCTTGCTCCCACTCCACCGACACCGTGCCGGTGACGTGCTGATGCACCTCCTTGATCTCCGATGGAATCCCGGCGGCGAACTGCTTGAGCTTGAACGCCAGTTCCAGCATCCGCGCCATGCCTTCAAAGCCAGGCACCCGCCCTGATGCTCGCCAGCGCCGCCGTGCCTCCCGAACGTCGGCAATCGCCTCCTCGGCCTCCAGCCACGCCTGCCGCTTGGCTGGCTCGTGCAATTGCCACCATTCCACCGCCTTTTCGCAGGCCAACCGCTCGATGGCCTGCCGTTCCAATTCGGCAAAATGGGCATCCCACGCCGCGACCCGCCCCTGCCAGTCAAATTTCACCGACCACCTTTTCAGAAAAGGCATTGATTTGGCTAACGTCTGGCTAACGCCAGCTATGGACCGTTCCGGCCCCATGTCCAGGTATGCCTTGAACGCGGCGAATGCCTTGTTTGACTCTCGCGGCAGTTGTTCAAATGGGTGATTTGCAGTTTGGAGATTCATTTGAATGATTTTGGGAGCAGCCACTTGAAACGGGCCGCGGATTTATTCGGGACATAATCCACAGTCTTGGAAATGGCACACAACCGGGCGAGCTTATCCCGAATCCCCGCCGCGCCTTTGCCGGTTATGCCCAACCGGGATGCCAAATTGTCGCGCACAATCGGAAAATCCGCCGCGCCATCTTGCTCGGCTTTGCGGGCAAAGCTTCGCACAATCCGAAACGCATCGCGCTCTTTGTCAGTTTCCAGCCGGGCAACAAATTGTCGCTCGGAATCTGAAAGACTGGATACCCAACTTTCCATGAGCCCGGACCACAAATCATCAAAACTCGCCATGTGCTTCTGCTCACTGGCCTCGGTAGAAACAGACTTGCGCTGAAATTGAGCCTGCGCTGTTTGTCTCGCCATAGTGAAGCCTAATTGATGAAAAGCAGCACCGGTTAATGAAGCGAGCTGGTCATTACGAGTATTTGACACGTCAATCCGATATTTTTGAAGGAGGTCCAAGATGACAGGATTAGAAAAAGAAAGAGGAGAGAAAGAATCTTTTTTCTCTGTATCGGGGAAGTGAGCTTCTAAACCGTTGCAAATCAAGGGGGTATTTTTTGACTTCCTCGATAGGACTGGCTCAAGGGAAGTGCGGCAATTTTCCCAGACGATTTCATTGAATTTATCCGTGCTTGGATTCCAACTCCCGGGGGCGCGCATTCCTTTGCCGAAACGAGACGGCAGACTATCGGGTGGAAAGATTTCGCAGACGCCGGCGGTGATGATTGTGCCGATGGTCAGGGCAACCGTTTTCAGCACCCGAATCCATTCGCCAGCCGGATGAAAGTCCGGCGAGATCGCCCAGACATGCCAGCCACCGCTGCCGCTTGTTTCCAGAATCACGGCAAAACCGGGAGTGTTCAACAATACCCGGAAAGCGGCAAATGCCAATTCCCGCGCCCTGTCAACCTGGTCGGGCTGGTGGGCGTCAAAGTCCATCCCGCCCCAACGCGATTGCTGCTGGGCGTTGACCGAATAGGGGACAAAGGCCAAACGGGATTTCGGCGAACCGGCGATGCTTCCCCAGCTCCATGAGATTGCCCGTCCAACCGGCAACTTTTTACTGCGAACATATTTTTTGCACCCTTCGTTGTCACGAAATCCCATGACGAAATGCGTAGAGTCATTTTCATTATGAAGATGCTCGCAAAGGGCCGTCCATTCGATCTGCGAATAAACCGCGTCGGCGCGTTTCGGTTGCAAACTCAAAACGGCGAGCGGATTCTGGCCTGCCGGTTCTAATGGGGAAATGTTCATCCGTTTATCTCGGCGAAGGTGAGAAAGTGGTGAAATTATCTCCGACCGGCACCTTTGGCGTCGAGCGCGGCTTTGCAAGCGATGGGATCAAAAAAAACTAAACGGCCAATTTTTGCAAAAGGCAGCCGTCTGGCTTTTTGTTGGTCCCGAATCCAGCGGAGGCTGGGACGGCTGGCTTCATCGAAAAGAATTTCAAGCAGCTTGGGTGCGTCAACGTAACGTGTCACCAGCGGGCTTTGTTTCTCGGTCTGCGATGTTAATTCACTCATGGTATCAACTGTGCAGAGTCAACTGGTTTAACTGCGTTGCCCTACACGTTGATGACCTTAATACCCGCCTGCTGATTTATTTAAGAATTTGAAGAACTACGTTCGACTTATTTTTCTTGATGGTGCCAGCGGGAAATTTATCTCACGGCATTTTCTGCGGAGTGCCGAAAAGCCATCCGCCGGAACTTCAAGTTTTTTCCCCGCCGATAATTCATCCATCGAAAGAAATTGCGCGACCTGCCGGATTGTAAGTTTTTCGCCCGTCCTTTCCATAAGTGATTTCATGCCCAGCAAAATGGTGCGTTCCCGATCTTCGGCGACAAACTTCGGATAGCGTTTATCCTTGAAAAAACTAACCGCTCTGGCGAGAGCCATGACCATTTCGCTGTCGTGGCTGTTCATGGCATTTATTAAAATCCCCGCCATGCATCGTTCTTTATCTTGAAGTTTTTTCCACAACGCCCTTACTTCTTCAGACGATTTAATATCAAATTCGTGCCTTTAAGATGGAAAAGGAAGGCAAGTCGTTTTACCGCGTTCGGCTGCCTGAACTTCGTCGAGAGCATTGTAATAATGCCTGGCAAAACGTTCGGCGAAAGTAAGGGGTCTTCCATATTTGGCAATGATTTCCGCCTCAGAACTGTCACCCTTTTTGACAAGGGCGATGATTTGCTTCACCGTCGAGCTTCGCAGAGTAGGCTTGGATTTGGCTTTTTTCACTTTGATTTGACGGGCCGAGCCGGTTTCCGTTTCGAGGGAGCCAATGGAAAATCCATCTCACGGCATTTTCTCCGCAGAGCTGAAAAGCCATCAGCGGGCGTTTCCACTTTTGGAAAATTAGATTTTACGGAGTCGCCGATTTTAAAGGTTTTCTCCCAGGCAAGATATTCCGCAACTTCGCGGATGGTCATTTTATCCTCATCTTTATCCTCGTGGCGAAATTGCTTTTTCAGCGAAAGCAAAGCCGCACGTTCAGGATCGGCATCACAATGGACAGGGTATTTGTTTGTTTTGAAGAAGCGCACCGCTTCGGCCAGTTCGTAAATTTTTTGGAAGTCGTCAGCGTCAACTGCCGCCATGAATTGTTCGCGAAGGCCGTCGCCAACCCACTTGAGGCCAAATTCCTGAACCTCCCGCCATGTCATCGCTCGCTCTTTCCCGTCCGGCTCGTGCATTATCCATTCACGCGGATCACTCCAAGTGCCATCTACCGCGTGCTTCAAAGTGGCCCTGTAAGCGTAATAGATTCGGAATGCACTTTCAGTGGGCGTCAGGCGGCGCCCATATTGTGCAATCTCTTGGGCATCGGAAGTGGAAAGAAAATCACCTCTTTGCGCGACTTTTTTAATTTCCTTTGCGAGTGTGTTCCGCAATTTACTCTTTTTCATGTTGTATCAATGCCCGGATGTTTCGCCATCATTTACCAGTCTTTGGCTGCGGTTCAATTGCAAACCATTCCGTCGCCGCCGCCGGGCGCATCCGCTTCAAATAATTCGTGCGGATGACTTGCGGGCTATTGCCTGCCTCGTCGGCCACGCGGGGCACGTCGCCAGTTTCGGCCACGCGAGCGGAAATGTAAGTGTGCCGGAGCGCATTGTGTTTCCATTCCAGCGCCTCAATTTCATTCTCCGCGTCGGCGGTGTCCGCCGCCGTTTTCAAAAGTTGCTTCGTCGTGTTCACCACGGAAACGACTTTCCCGCTTTTCTTCGCCAGCTTTTTCAAAAACGCCTTCAAGTTTGGCTTCAACGGCACAATCCGGCGCGTGTCTGTTTTGGCGTTCTCCGCTTTGACCTCAATAAATCCTTCCTCCAGGTCAATGTCCTGCCATTCCAGCCGCGCAATTTCGGCGTGACGCAGGCCGGCGAACCCGCCAATGACAATCATGGGCAAAATCCGTTTATCGGCAGCGGTAATCAGCCGCCGCATATCGTCGGCAGTGTAGGTGGAGATTTGGCCCAGCTTGCGCGCCGAGTAGTTTTGGACGCCTTCCAGCCAGTCTGTGCCCTTTGCCAGATAGCCGCGCAGAACCAGCCAGCGGTTGAAAAAGCCGATGACATCCCGGTGATTCCGGCGGGTGCGCTCAGCCAATTTCAGCGCGGTCAAGTATTCTGCAATCAATTTAGGCGTGAGCGTTGAGACTTCCTGATTGAAATTTTCCGCGAACCGATCCAGCACATTTGCCAACTGTTTCCGGCGCAAGTCCGATTTCCCGTCCGTCTTGGCCTGTTTCTTAATCTCCTTCACGGCATCGGTCACGGTGATCTTGGGAAGTTCTACGGCGTTACGCCGAAGCCAATCGCGGGTGACTTCCAGCGGAGTTGCCCGTCCTCCCAACATTCGGCGGATTTCGCAGATTTCCCCGACGAGCTCGTCTATCTCTTTTTCTATCTTCGTCTCACCCTCCTTGCCTTTTATAAAGGCGCGGGCACGGATGATGGCGTGAGCATCGGCGGATTTAAGGTTGAGGACTTCGGATTGGCCTTCCGTGATCTTGTCAACGGCGGCGTCAGCGGCTATGCGGGCCTTGGCCATCGTAGAGCGCCAGACCAATTTGCGCTGCCCATTTGCGCGATAATCCAGCACAAAACGGGTGACGCCATTCTTGATTGTCGGGCGAATACGGACGGAAATTCCGTTTTTTTTGAACTCTTTGACCGCGCCAGCTTCGGGAACTTTGGCTTTTGGTGATTCCTTAACTGTGGTAGTTGCGTCTGTTTTCATCTGTCCACATGATAGACTATGGATAGATTTTCGTCAATACCTCATTTTTCCTTTGTAAAATGGTCGGGGCGGTGAGATTCGAACTCACGACCTCTTGTACCCGAAACAAGCGCGCTACCAGGCTACGCTACGCCCCGAACCAATAAAATCAATGCTTCTGTGCGACATTCCGTGCTAAGATTTACAAATAATAAAAGCACAAGTGCGCTTGCAAAAACATGCTATGCACTAAACCTTAAAATAACAAGCAGTTGTGCGATATTCCAAGTTGTCAAAAATCACAATCTGATACTGCAATCTGATACTGTAGAATCATAATCGCGTGGTTATTTTGCCCGAATGAAGGTGAAGGGCAAGCTCATTCGTCGAAGTCGCAAGCCAAATCGAAGTGCCGGTCGAAATTCGCTTCTTATGAAAAGAAATTTCAGAAAGTTTGAAATCTCCAGGGTCTGCGGGCGTATAGAGGACAACCGATGACGCCGCGCGAACGGGAACTCGCCCGCCAGTTGGAAGAATGCCAGGAAGCGTTGGCGCAGAGCCGTCGGGAGAATGAACTACTGCGGCAGAAGATCGATTTGCTCGATTCGGCGGGTGTTTGGTTCGAGCAGCGAGCGACTGGAGCGGGCGCAACTGGAGCTGCTGCTGCAACTGCCCGAGGTGGTTGTACCGGAGCCCGTGCCGAAGCCGGACCCGCAGCTTCGTCTGCCGCTTCCGCGCCGTGAATGCGCCCCACGCTTGCCGGAGAACCTGCCCCTCGTCGAAGAAGTGATTGATCCCCCGAGCCGGTGAAAAGAGCGCCTGAAGCCTGGCGCTGCATCGGCCAGGAAGTGAGCGAGCAACTGGATTACGAGCCAGCCCGTTTTCTGCGCCGCCGGACCATTCGCCGGAAATACGTTCACCGTGCTGACGCGGATCGCGCTCCGTCGATCGCGCCCTTGCCCGAATGGTTGCAGGATCGCAGCCTGCCGGCGCCCGGCTTGCTGGCGCATATTTTGGTGGGCAAATACTGCGATCATCTACCGCTGTACCGGCAGGAACATATTTACGCCCAACGTCATGGGGTACACCTGCCCCGGCAGACTTTGGCCCGCTGGGTGGGGTTAGCCGCCGACTGGTTAAAGCCAATTTATGAACACATTCGCACTGGGGTCATGGCTGGCGGCTATGTCCAGGCGGATGAAACGCCGGTCAATTATTTGGAACCTGGGCATGGCCGAACCAAGCAAGGCTATCTTTGGACGGGCAGCCGTCCGGGCGGTGACGTATTTTACCGCTGGGAAACCAGCCGTGCCGCAGCGTGTCTGGATCGCGTCATTCCCATGCACTTCGCCGGCACTGTTCAGTGCTATGGTTATTCCGCCTATCGCGCGTTTGCCAATGGCCGCGGCCGGGCCATCCAGTTGGCCGGTTGCTGGGCGCACGTGCGGCGAAGGTTTTTCGAAGCCATCGAGTCCTCACCCCGAACCGCGGGCTGGATCGTCCGGCAAATCCAGCACCTTTATCGTGTCGAAGCCG
The DNA here is from genome assembly GCA_963830235.1 of uncultured Verrucomicrobiae bacterium. GTDB lineage: Bacteria > Verrucomicrobiota > Verrucomicrobiia > Limisphaerales > UBA11358 > UBA11358. Next base: position 26,602 of record CAWHLR010000035.1, on the reverse strand, counting down.
GTTTGCGCGAACAACGGGCCGGTCCCCATCGGCGCGCTGCCGTGCGCGCCCACCAAGGCCGCCCCATCGTTCAACGCATTGAGTGCGCCCTGATTCGGCTCAAAACCAGCGGACGATACCTGCCGCAAAGTCTGTTGGGCCAAGCGATGGATTACGCCCTGGGTCAGTGGTCCACATTGACCGTTTATCTCGATGACGGCCGGGTGGAGATCGACAACAACTTGATTAATGCCGCGCGCGGCATTAATCAAGTTATGCCGCGTCGGATATTATGCCGCGTGGCCAAAACTGGAATGGCTTTTTAAGGGGGTTTCCGGCCGGTTGGAACAAATGTGTTCGGCATAATCACAGACTTTCCAAGAAGGCGAGTAATTGATCGGTAGGACGATAGCGCTTGGGCGGCAAATTGGACTTGTTGGCGCAGGCCAGTGCCTTTTCTTTTATCGACATATCGGCATGGAGATACATTTGAGTAGTTTCGATGGACTCGTGTCCCAACCACAGGGCGATCACTGTAATATCCACGCCACGGCGGAGTAGATTCATGGCGGTCGTATGACGCAGCGTGTGCGGTGTCACTTTTTTCCCCTCAAGGGACGGACACGTTTTTGCGGCAGTTTTGACGTGGCGAGTCACCAATCGCTGAAGCGCGTCTGAACTCATCGGTTTGCCTGTTGCGGTTGGAAAGACTGGCGTGGTCGGATCTGGCGATTGTTCCGCCATCCACGCGGACAGGTGCGCGGTCACGTCGGATCGCAAGGGAGTGCATCGTGCTTTGCGCCCCTTGCCAAGACAACGCACATGCGCTCCCGTGCCCAACTGAACATGTTGCCGTCGCATTTGCGTCAGCTCCGAGTTCCTTAGTCCTGTCTGAACCGCGAGTTGAAGTAATACTTGGTCGCGTCGGCCCAACCACGTCGTGAGATCCGGTGCCTTCAATAACGCTTCGGTTTCCTCGCTGGTTAGGAACTCGACCGGTCCGCGTTCATAGCGTTTGAAGGGTATGGCCAACACCCGTTGGCAATGTTCCGCCAAGGCCGGATCATTGAGGCAAACCTGCGTGAAAAAAGCATGGATTGCGCTCAGACGATTATTGCGACTACGAACACTATTTCGGCGTTCCTGCTCAAGATGTTTGAGGAATGAACCCACCAGCTTGACATCCAGATCCTCGACGTTCAGCGCGCTGGCCGGACGCCGACAGATCTTGGAGGCAAATTTCAGCAAGAGGCGGAAAGTATCCCTATAACTAGACACAGTGTGAGGGCTGGCGCTTAGTTGCCCGACCAGCCGATCGGTAAAGAACCGCTGCAAATGGCCGGCCAAACTAGGAGCTTTCATCGGCTACCTCCAGAGCCTGATTTGAACTGGAACTCGGTTGCCAATGCCAGCAGTTCAGGCACGGCTTGGATATACCAATAGGTGCAGCCCACTGACGAGTGTCCCAAATAAGTAGCCAGCTTCGGTAGCTGATTCGCTACATTCTCTCCGGCACGATACCATTCCACCAAGCGCTTGGTGGCGAAGGTGTGGCGCAAGTCTTGGAGCCGCGGGCCTCGTCCGCACCGGTGGCCGGGGATTTTTGCGCGCAGGCCGCAACTCCTTGAGATTTTGCAGAACCACCGCCGGACAGCGCCGGCAGCCAAAGTGGCACCCCGATCAGAGAGAAAGAAGTGGGCATCATCGGGACTGCGAAAAATTGAATCGCGCTGGCAGGCGTAACGCGCCAACGCCATGCTGGTTGAGGTATGGATCGGAACCTGTCGGGATTTGCCGAACTTCGATTCCCGAATGAACAATATGCCTGTGTGCAGGTCCACATCCTTTCTTTGCAAAGCGAAGGCTTCACCCGGACGCATGCCCGTCGCCGCCAGCAAACCTATGATGGTCTCCAAATTCAGCGCTTTCATCCCTTTGGCCGAGCGTAGCTTTGAGGCTGCAATCATCAGAGTGGCGATTTGCTCGTCGCTATAAATGTGGGGTGCATTGCGGCGGTGGCGGACAGCCAATAATCTTGGCGGTGGGACTTGGTGCCGCGGTTCGATGGCATGGACCCAGCGGGCAAACGGACGCACCATGGAAAGTTTTCGCGCCCAAGTGGCGCGCTGCACCTTTTTGGATTGCTGCGACCATTCCAGAGCCAGCGCCGTTGTGATATAGGCCGAACGCTTTCGCGCCAGGAACTTGATAAATTGAAGCAAGGTTTGAGCGGGTTCCTTGAGCCGAGTGCCCAGCGCCCGCCGGGCGGCGACATACTGGGTCAGATGGCGCTGTAAAGTTTTCATTGGACACCTCCCTGCACCGGCCAAGGGCGAACAACTTCGTTGAGCGATCTAAAGTCGATCTTGGCATAAATCTCGGTGCTACTATAGGAGCGGTGGCGAAGAACTTCCGCAATGTCCGGCAGCTTGGCTCCTTGTTGGAGCATTCGGCTGGCGAGCGTATGCCGGAAAAGGTGAGCGGCGATATGTTTCGGACGTTCAATCCCGGCACACAACAAGCAACGCCGCACAATATGGCCGATGCTCGCCGGTCCGGTGAGCGGCACGCGTGGGGCATGCGCGCGCAAGAACACTCGTGGCGTTGACCGAAGGCCACGATCCAAACGCAAATACCGCGCAATGGCGGTGCCGGTTTCATGGGGCAGTGGTAAAAAATCATGCCGGGATCCCTTTCCTCGGATCAGGATCTCACCGGTTCGCCAATGAACGTCATTTAATTGAAGCGCTATGACTTCACCGGCTCGCAGTCCAAGTTTAGCCAGCAATAATAGGATGGCATAGTCGCGGCGTCCCGTGGCCGTTTTCCGATCTGGCACCGCCAGCACACGGTCCACTTCCGCCGGCGTGAGTTTTTTTGGCACCGTCGTTTGACTCCATTTGCGTACGCTGGGAATGGCCGCTGTCAGATCGTCACCAATCTCGCCTCGCACATGGAGGAAGCGTAGAAAAGAGCGCAGGCTGACAGCCAGCAACCGCACATACTCACTGGACCGATTTCGGGCGTGCACTAAAAGAAAGCTGCGAACGAGCGTGGCATCCAATTGATGAAAGGCAGCCGGGCCATGCTTGCGCTCTAAATATTTGAGGAGGTTTGCCGCCACCGGCAAATAGACCCGTAGTGACAGGTTGGCCAGGCCTTTCTCATGGCGGAGGAAATCAGCGTAGTTTTGTTCCAATCGCCAACTGGCCGTATTCGGAACGGTTGGGCATGGCGTTCGAATCATACCGTGAAGCCGCAGATGTTTCAAAAAACCGAACAAGGCCGTGGAGGCGAGGGAACGATGGGCCACTGTCAGTTGACACGCTTTAGTCATGAATGCCTTCACCTCGGATTCGTCGGGGTCAGCGCCGGCATTCTTACGTCGCCGACGCCAGCATATAAACTTTCGCAGTGCGGCGCGTTTGGTGCAGAGCGTATTATCCGGGTAGCCGGCCTTTTTCAGATCAGCGAGGAACGGATCAACTTGAGATGCGATGATGTCACTTTTTGGAGGAGGATTTGAGGCGTTGTTTTTGGTGTTCATTTGGTGGTCTCTTTTCTAGGCGTCATTTGCCTAAACAGAGACCACCCAAACTATGCCGCGCCCGCAATCTTTGAATCAGTGGCCCGTTGAGGAAATATCGAAGTTCTTTTTGGCCACGCGGCATAATATCCGACGCGGCATAACTTGGTCGAAAACGCCATTCGCCCCACCGCCATCGGCAAAAAGAACTGGCTTTTCGTGGGCGATGCCGATGCCGGCGAACGTAGCGCCATCATTTACACCCTCATTGAAAGTTGCCGCCGACGCGGTCTGGATCCTTACGCCTACCTGCGCGAGGTGCTCACCCGCCTGCCCAACATGACCAACTGGCAAATCCCCGAAGTCACACCCCAAGCTTGGAGCAAGTCGTGACAGCCGACACACCGGCAAGCCGCATCATAAACGTCGTAGCAGAATATATCTGACATCTACGAACCTGTCGCTGTAGTTGCTCTGTCAAGGGGGGTGCTCCGCGTGACGCTTACCCTCCACTTCCTGTTCCGTCTCGCGCAACGAGCGCCCACTGTTTGTTTCCGAGTTCATCAGTCACCTTTGGTTGTTTAGTTCTTGTCGCTCGGATGAGGAACCGCTTTACACCCCCATTATGGTGCATGTGTCAAGATGCACCCTGTGCCGCATACCTATAGCATTTCATGTTGACATTGCTTCAATGCAACTGAAGAATATAAAATTGCTGTCTGACGCTGGGACTCATCGCATTGGAAAGGGCCGCGTAAAAATTATCATTACCGCGGGTGTCAATGGAATTGGTCCAGACGGACGTCCACTGGCTCAAGGACCGGGTGATATTTGTGCTCGTCAATAAGTAGAATGTACCTACAAACTGGCAGGTTGCCGTGAACTGCAGATTCGATTTGGATGAAATGACGCTCTTCAAAACTGGCTGTGGCAAAGGGGAAATTTGTTCGGTAAGCGATGAATTGCTATTGAACCCGTCGCCCAGCGCGCCGTCATCATCGGCACCCATGCCCCAAACGCTGCCGTCGGATTTAAGGAATAGACTGTGCCGTTCTCCCGCAGCAATCGCAACGACTCCACTGGAAACGATTCGTTCAGGGCGGTTGGTGTTATTGAACGTGCCATCGCCAAGTTCGCCGTCACCATTATAACCCATGGCCCACAGACTGCCGTCGGATTTGGCAAACAGACTGTGATAGCCACCACAAGCGATCGCAACAACGTTACTGGGGACGATTTGCTCAGGCAAGTTGGTCGTGTTGAACGTGCCATCGCCAAGTCCGCCGAAATAATTATAACCCATGACCCACAGGCTGCCGTCGGATTTAAGAAACAAACTGTGGAAATCTCCACCGGCAATCGCAACCACGTTGCTGGAAACGATTTGCTCAGGCAAGTTGGTCGTGTTGAACGTGCCATTGCCAAGTTCACCGTAGGCATTAAACCCCATGGCCCAAAGGCTGCCGTCCGATTTTGAGAAACAGACTATGAAAGCCCCTGCTGGCAATCGCAACGACACTATTGGAAACAATTTGTTCCGGCCGATTGGTATTATTGAATGTGCCGTCACCAAGTTCCCCGTCCCCATTATAACCCATGGCCCACAGGCTGCCGTCAATTCTGGTAAATAAACTGTGAGAGACTCCACAAGCAATCGCAACTACGTTACTGGAGACGATTTGCTTTGGCCGGCTAGAGGTATTGAATGTGCCGTCACCAAGTTCCCCGTCCACATTATAACCCATGGCCCACAGACTGCCGTTGGTCTTTAGCAACAGGCTGTGATCATCCCCACAAGCAACTGCAAGAACGTTAGTAGTGATGATTCGCTCGGGTCTATTGGTATTGTTGAACGTACCGTCACCGAGTTGGCCGTAATTATTATAACCCATGGTCCACAGGCTGCCGTCAGATTTGAGAAACAAACTGTCTCTATCTCCCGCAGCGATGTTTGTTGCAATCGTCGCTCCTTGAACAACGACAGAATGTAATAGCAGCATAACCAAACCTGCTTTAAGAATGAACTTTAGAGCAATCCCATAGGAAACATGCTCAAAACCATTGATTTTATTGGTGTTTTGAAAATCAGCGGGCGTTTTAACCGTCACGTTCCATCCCATAGCGTTTGGAGTTGTCAAAATGCCCTTATTTTCGAAGGTTTTCATGCGATTCGTGTGGGATGACTGTGAATGAACTTCATTGTTGTCCTACAGACTTGGAGTATGAAACATAAAACAACGCTGGCTTGCACGTTTGCCCCTTCTTACAAGGCGGGGCTTGAAAATGAAATTCCTCATGCCAATGACTAACGAACTCCCGCTTCGCAGACTTTGCAATTTCATTCCGTCGCATCTGGTCCCGACTGTAGTTTCATCGGTCGGCCCGTACAGGCTTATTTGGCCTGCTTCGGCTGATCCAGTGGGAAAGCCAAGCCGCCAATTCAACCAACGCCACCCCATATTATTAAAACAATCTTCCATTCGATTACACGATGCGGATACTATCTCAAAATATTTATGGCAAAAGTTACATTCTTGTGACATCGGTGTCATCCTTTGTGCGGTTTTGTTGCAAGCAATCCCGGGCGGAGCACAACCCGTGACCAAAGTTACCGGAGAAGGCTCCCATAAGTCTGTTTCTATCTCCAGCAACGATGTTTGTTACCATCGTAGCTCCTTAAAATAAGGCCAGACGCTCTGCGTGACAGCTAACATCTCACCATAAGAACGGCCAAATAGGACCATAATCATAATCCCGCTCCACTTGCATGATGGAAAATGGAACAAGCGTATTCTGATAAAGTGCTGTCGCTTGAAAGCTGGCGCTGTTCAGGTTGTTGACCAGCGCGTCATAGATCTGCTGCTGCAAGGAACCCATTTGGCTCAGGCTTATGACACGTGCATAGCCCCAAAGCTCATAGCTGCCATTGGCCACGGTGTTCGTTGTACAGATAACACCATTGTATCTCATTGCTATCACACTGCCCAGGCATCTCTTGTAATTGGAATAGTCAACGTATCCAATTGCATCTGGCCGCCTAGCAACCAGATCGGCAATCATGCTTTCCAATGGATAGCCGTTGGTGATGGAATACGGGCTGACACCGTCAGAAGCCCAATAGACTGATGAACCCAGAAAACCAACAATATTTTCCACCTGCATGCGGGTGCCTGAACTGGAGTTGACCCCGATGAGATAAATTGGCGAGTTGCTGCTGCCGCCCAGATAAGATGCAGTCATACCGTGGAATGGCTGGCCTGGAACGGCGCCGGAGGAACTAAAAAGCAATGTTGCCTCATCGGCCGATATGTTGTCCACGCCACTGAGGGCCTGGTTGCGGACGAAAACATAGGGAATGACGCCAATTTGTTCTTCGTCGTAATAATAAGGAGCATACGGGGGATAGTCCGAAGGCGGATCAATATCACTTACAACGATGGTCGAACTTTGACCATAGGCGTTATTCGGGTCATTATTCAAGTCATTTATTCCAGTCAAGGAACCCTGGAAGTTGCATGCGATCGTGATTGATGGCTCCCAACTAATCTGGTTTGTCATGGTGCCTTGATAAGTCATCCATCCCAAGTTGTTGGTCGTTACGGTATAACCCGGATCGAACATAGAAGCGAGGCAGCCGCAAACCAGAGAACCGCACGTTGGTGCGCCTTCTATGATGGCGGTCACACCGTACGGAACGCTCGAAGCTGGTGGTTGTACCACAACCAGATCAAACTCACCCTCTGCCCCCCACACACCATTACTGCCCAGCGCTTTCACCACGAAAGAGTGCGTTCCAACGGATACATTTCGTACTGGAGCTGTATTCGTCAATGTCAAGACCGCGTCGGGTGCATCCTGGTCAAATCCATAGCTATAACCGGCGATGCCGTTTTCACTGAACGGAACAGACCAGCTAAAGACAAAGTTTGTATAAGTGGTCGGCGAACCACTGGCGGTGAGGTTACAGAAGACTTCGGGCGCGCTGGGAGGAAGAGTGCCGGGCACCCAAGCCACGATCAATTGAAAGTCAGCGGTTGGTCCCCACAGGCCATTGTTGTCCTGGGCTTGTACCTGGAACAGGTGAGTTCCGTACGAGACATTGGTGATCGCAACATTGGTTGCCGTGGTCAACACGCTGTTAAGGGGCATTTGATCCAGGGCATAACTGTAACCGGCAATGCCATTTTGACTGTTGGGGACGGACCACGAAAACATGAAGCTGGTGTAATAGGTCTGCACGCCATTGGTCGCATGGTCGCATGTGAGGCCGGGCGGCGCGTCGGGAGGCGTAATGGCGGGCGCAGGAGCCACCAATAATACAAAGTCGGAGGTTGGTCCCCAGATGCCATTGGCACCCAGGGCCTGAACATGGAAAAGGTGTGTTCCAACAGACACATTCGCGAATGTGGCCGTGGTTCCGGTGGTTGACACGCTGCTGGGAGGCGCTTGATCCAAAGCATAACTGTACCCGGCGACGCCGTTTTGACTGGTAGGAACGGACCACGAAAATGTGAAGCTGGTATAGTAAGTTGGCACATCATTGGTCGCATGGTCACAAATCAGGCCCGGTGGTGCGCCGGGAGGAATGGAACCGGGCACATTGGTCACCACCAACAGAAAGTCCGCGGTTGGCCCCCACATGCCATTGGTGCCTTGGGCGCTTACCTGGAACAGATGTGTCCCGACCGACACACCGTTGATTGTGGCATTTGTTGCAAGTGTATTTGTGATGCTGGCCGGCATCTGGTCCAGCGCATAGCTATAGCCTGCCACCCCAACGCTGCTTATGGGAGGCAACCACGAAAAGACAAAGTTTGTATAAATGGTTGGCAGGCCATTCGTGGCATTGTTGCACGTCAACGAGATCGGCGCGCCGGGAATCCCAACACCCGATTGCACACTGCCCACTTGACGGCCCGAGTTGTCGTAGTTGTAGCTGATTGTTCCCGCGCCAGGCGGGGTGACACTGGCCAGGTTGCCAAAACGGTCATAGCTCATCACTGTCACCAGATTGGCTCCGCCGGGGACAATCTGAACGATCTGCACGATGTCTCCCTTATTGGGATCATGATCATAGCGTGTCGTGCGGCCGAGCAAATCGGTCTGGCTGGTCAGCCAGCCCATTTTGGGATCGTAGGTGTAATAGTTTGTGCCAGCTGGCAGGTGGATTTCAATAACACGGTCAAAATTGTCATAAACATATACCACGGGAGAAGCCAGTTGTGGATCAATCAACTTCCATAACCTGCCCAGCGCATCGTATTGATAGTTGATCGAGACCCCGGTGGCATCCACCACGTTGGTCACCCGGTCCAGATTATCCCGATTCATTGTCACCACCGTGATTCCCAGTGGATTTTGGATGCTGGATAATGCTCCCGAGGGAGTGTATCCAAAATTCACGTTGACATTCTGTGCGCCCAAGGCCGCCTGCACACCGGTCAGGTTTTGATTTCCATCATAATACAACTGCGTGGCATGGCCGGCCTCGTCCGTGACCTGCTGGAGGAGTGTGGTGTTGGGATCATAGGCGGCAATCACATCCTGGGCATTGATGTTGCCCGGATCCGAAATGCGCGTGGGCCGGCCATAAGCGTCCCGTTGAATGGTGATCGGCGGCCGTCCGGCAATTGGCAAAGCCACGGTGTTGGGCAACAGCGAGTTGGTGTTGTAACCGAAGGAGGTTTCCGCCCCCGTCACCGTGCGCGAAGCCAGCAAACGGCCGGTACGGTCTCTTTGCAGACGCCTTGACACAAACTGAGGGTCAGTAATTCGCGGGTCCCGGATTTCGTTGGTTCTCACCGTCCCAGCACTGCCTTGAGTGAAAGTCTTGACCACGGAATTGCCCCGCACGTCCAGGTTGGTATTTGCCCGGCCCTTCAAATCCGGTTGCGACTGAATGACGTTCAACCCGTTGAAAAGTGTTTTGGCAATAAGTTGGCGGTTGGTGTTGTATTGATAGCTAACATACGCACCGCTGCGCACATGCTGGGCCATCGCCAGACAACCATTTGTGGTGTAAGTATAATTCACCTGCTCGCCATTGGGACCTATCAGCGATGTAAGATAATTTGTTTGCGCGTCGTAGGCAAACCCCAACGACTGCTGCGCGTCATCCGTGATGCTCAACAGGTGACCGGCGCCGTCGTAACTATAATCCTGTTCCCATCCGTTGCGATCTTGCGTTTGGAGCAGCTTTCCGTTGGAATCGAAAACCAGCACGGAACCATCAGGGGTGAATAGTTGGTACTTCCGCTGGTCTTCTGTTTGAATTAATACCGAACCATTCTGCCTCTAAGCCGGGGGTGAACATTGGCACACCATCATCGGTGAGACCATTTAGCGTGATATATGGGAGATTATTGGCATTCACCGCATATCCCAGCACGAGCGAGGATGTGAAGTCCAGCGTTGCACCACTGCTTAAATTCACCACCCGCAAATTGTCTGAACGCAAGCCGGTGTCGGAAGTGCCGGGAAATACCGGAAGTGGATAACCATCATTGTCCGTCATCCAGCCGTAATCATCATACCAGGATGGACGCGAGAACTGGAGCTCGTAAGGGGCGTAACTCCAGCCCGGCCCCATCGCGTCACCGCCCAGCCAGGAACTTTGGTAGTAGCGGGTGAATTGCAATGGCATGGATCCAGGTGAAGCGAAAGCAAGGTCCGTCTCCGCCATGTTCACGTTGCCATCCTGCGGCTCGCCGGCGCTGTTCAGAGAAACCGCGGTAAGATTTCCAACGCTGGTGTTGGCAGTCCACACCTGTTGCTTGATGTCTCCGCCGGGATTGTTGGCAGCATCCGGGCGGGACGATTGAACCAACTGCGCGACGTTGCTGGCGGTGGTAGATGCGATATAAGCGTTTGGCAATTGTATCTGCACACCGCCAGAGATCGTATAAGTATTATTAGCCGAATAGGCAACGATAGTCGGCACGCTTTTTGGGGTATAGGCAACCGGGCATTGCCAGGAATTGAGCCACCACATGTCCACGGGAATATTGTTATCCCGGAAAAACCGCGCCAGTGACACTGCTTTCATCACGTCCTTTAGCATTCCAAATATATTCGTTTGAATAATGCGGCTGCCCGTCGGGTCGGTCGGGTCATAACACGGAAATTTGTTCGTGGCGAATGCATCATAATTCGCCGTCATATTATTGCAAAAAGCCTGGTCCTGCTGCGGGGACGTGCCGCCAGTCAAATCATTTTCTGTCTGGCACAGCACAGTGGCATTGCTGAACACGATGCTGGCCAAGCCGGTATTGGGATCAATATATTGCTCCAAGGTCATTAATTTTGGCGTGAACCAGTTGCGGACAATAACGTTGGTTGGAGAAGTGCTGCCGTAAAGCTCGAACAGGTTTTTATATCCCGACACATGGATCGTGGAACTATTGTAAGCGGCCCCGGTGATGTTATTTGAACCGATCCAAAGGCATTTCATGGTTCGATCCGCCTCCTCCATGATCCAGCCCACCATGGTATTCTCCACTCTCCCGCCAAACTGCCTTTGCTGCCGCGCCGGGATGGCAACAGCGCTGGAGATGCAAATATAGTCGGCAGAATTTGCAAATGTGAGGTTGTAAGAAGTTTCACCGTAAGGTCCATAAGCCACTGGGAAAGGCGAAAAAGACATCGTGCCGCCGGATGGTATTGTGTGATTGGCATCGGCAATCCACTGACTGAAGATCAGGTTGTTGGAAACACAATTGAATCTCGCCCTCCAACTGAACGATACAGACTGATTAAGCTCTGTGCCATAATCCCAACCACGAAGCTCTACATCCACGGTGGTGTCCTCGCCCGGCCAGATAGGGTCATACGGCATGGTGGCATAGGCATCGTCGCCCGGAAATATAATCACAGAAGCATATAGCCCTTCGTCCCAACCGACTGGGTCTCCGTAATATTCCAACAATTCGTATGGGTATACGTCCAAGAATGGCGATGTGAAAGTTCCGTTAAGTGAGTAGGTCGTCCCACCGGTTAAAGTTCCGTAGTATGTCCCGTTTGGGTAAATGGTGACAGATAAAGATTCCTTTTCACTGGCAGACGAGGTTATTTCCGCCGAGGGCACCAAGGTGACGAAGGGCGGGACGGCGCTGCCATAGACGGCTTGCAGGGCGGTGTAGAGATAATCCAGATTGATGTTCTTGACCGGCGTGGGGCTGTTCGTGCCCAGAAAGACGAACTGGCCGGTCACCGGGTCATACATCGCACCGGTGATGTCGCTCAGATTTTGGCCGACAAGTGTTGCTGCTTTGTCCAATAGAACTCCACCAATAGGCGTTTGATTCATTGAATTTAAAATGCTTCCCCCAACAATCCCACTACCTATGCCAAGATTTAATAATGCAGTGTTAGGCGCATATTCGAGAGTGGTCACTCCAAGTGAACTAAGTGCCTCTGTTTCAGCAGGATAAAAAATTCCAGGATTAAACAATTTAGCGGGATTCAGGCCCGTATCAACAAACAGTGCATCTGCATCGACTCCGCTTTTCACCCAATTCATGTCTTGAGCCATTAACAAACTTGTATCTCCCTCTTTAGCAAGTGTTAAAGCTTCAGCGCTGACGTTAGAAAAAGTGGCAACATCGCGTTCTAGTCCCAATGCATCAGCCGCAGCATTAACGCGCTCCATGGTTTGTCCTATTACACGAATATCTTGTCCAGCATCAATGGCGCTGGCGACTATTGTCTCTGTCTCGGCCGCTACTTGTAGTCCCTTTGCTCCAACAGCAATTTCGCCGGCGCCCACTGCAAAGGTGGCAACTGTACCTACTACCTGTCCGCCAATATAGGAACCACTCGAGTAATCGACCGTGCCATCATAAAACGAAATATGATCTCTGGCGAGCTTTACTAGCCCAAACGTCAGGGCATCTGCAACTCCAGTGCCACCATTGATGACGCTATCAAAGACCCCGCCCCAAGTCCAAAGCCCAAGTGGGTCAGTGTTATTGATTGGATCGTTTTGGCAGTATAAATAGGTATTCAAACCACCGCCAACTCCCATTGGGTCTTTTGTAAGGTAGGTACCTGTTTCTGGATCGTAATTCCTGTTTCTCAGATAATACACTCCCGATTGGGAGTCATGATCTTCTCCAGTGTATCCGTCCTCCGCTAATACCGAGGACACGCTTATTATACCGAAAAGCAAAAGCACTAAGAAATTTTTCATAAATAGGCTTCTTAAACGTCCCGACAAACCGCTCGGTTGCGGATGCCGTCGAATATTTCCTCAATGGTTTTTCTGGGAATTTCCGACAAAATGGCCTGATGATGCTTACAAATCATTTCGCAGTGCCAATCAAGCCGCGTTCTCCAGTCATCAAGTTTATTTAAATTTGGTGGGGTGGGTTCCAACCGCGTTATTAATTCTTCAATGTAAAATCCGCTTCCGATACCTTGTGTGGGTATGTCCAGATAGTCGTGAGATATTTGTCTGAATCGTATAATAAAGCTGACACAAGGATTGCGGGCACGAAGTTTCTTGCCTGACTGCATATCGAACAACTCCCCCACGGTGGCCTGTATAAAGAGCCAGAAAAACTCGGGATCGTCTCTCTTTAGTTTTTTTACTTTATTTTTTATTATTATAGTCCAAAACAACGTCCCATCTGGATTCTTCGGCTCCTCCTCGGGTCCTCCACCTTTATTATATTTAAATTTCAAACCGTGTTCTTCAAGTACTGGAGAAAGTTGTGTGTGCAGCTTTTGCTTGATATATGTCAGCTTATCAAAATCTTCTTGCGTGAGTTCATATCTAAGGCGCACCTTCAAACTAGGCGTATCAAAATTGGAATCTACTTGTGAAATAACGGGGCTTTTGGAGTTGATAGAAGTTGCACTTTTGGCTGATTCAAAATCATATCTGTAAATGCGAGCGGACAAAATGCCTGCGGGCCCCTTCTTCTTTGCACAACAAACGGACGGTAATATGCTGTCATTCATAATGTTGTCATTTCTAATGATCCCCATACATTCCACTCTAGATTTGATTTACCGCGCCGACCCAAAAACATCATAATTATTATACTTAACCACATTCCCACTAGAATCTGTCACCATACGTACAGAGCCAATTCGATCAGTTAGTTCAAACGTCACCGCACTACCATTCCAGGTTGCCAGACGGTCGAGACCAAATGTATAACTGGCTGTCACGGTGCCAGAGGCATTCCTTTCTTGCGTTACCTCATAAGGTCTACAGTTGGGATCAACAACATACGCCGTCAAAACACCGTTTGAGGTTTTGCTCACACGCTGGGCATCACCATTGCAGGTGTAAACAATCTGGTTGGTCTTATCCACATAACTGGTCATCAGATTGCGCTCGTCGTAGGTGTAGAATGCAGTGTTGTTCGTAGCCACTTTTTGAATCCGGTTCCCGGCGGCGTCATAGGTGTAAGCATTTAAAAGCAGCCCGCTTTGGTTGGTCACGGTCAACAGCCGGTTTTCATTGCCATAGCTGTAATAGCGTATTTCGGTTACCGCATTGTTTGTCTTGGTGGTCATGGTCAGGCGGTTGCCGTTGCCATCGTATGTGTAACTGACAGACAAGGCATTGGCATTAATCACGCCATTATCGCCGTAAACCACATTGGTCAGCCGGTCGAAGTAGTCATAGTTATATTGTTCCAGCTTGAGGACATTGCCAGGTAATATGGTGGTGAGCAGGGTTGCCTTGCCCATCACATCCAAGATGTAGCCGTATTGAGCTACAAGCGCGCCACTGCTAGTCACCTTATGCAGAATGTTGGTCAGGCGCCCCATACCGTCGTAGCTATAATCCGTCTCAATGCCGTTTGGCCGGGTCAGTTTCGTCAATTGACCGGTGATAGGATTGTAAGTGTATTGAAACAGAAGTGAACGAGTCACGTTATTGACTGTCAGGAGACGCCCGGCGTTGTCGTAGGTGTATTGGATGCGCTCGCCGCCGGGATAAACGATGGCCGTCCGCCTTCCCGCCAGATCGTATTCATAGCTCAAAGACAGGTTGTCACCGCCGCCTTTGACGCCGCTCTTGGAAGTAATCACGTTGGTCAGCCGGTTAAGGGCGTCCCAACCGTAAAACGTGGTGCCGGTATAATCGCTCATGCTCAAGCGATTGCCCAGCACATCGTAGGTGTAGGTCACGACCGCGCCATTGCTGGATTGACGCCGCACCAACCGGCCCAAGGGATCGTAGGTCAGCGTGGTGACGATGCCATTCCCGTTGGTTGTGTAAGTAATCTGGTTGAGCTGATTATATTGGACGGCGTCAACCTGGGCGAGGGAGGGGACAAGTGTGACGACGAATTGGTTTGTTCCCTGGCTGTTCGTCACCGTAATGACGTTGGCGCCGGCAACGAGCTGGTTGGTGCCGGTGTAGGTTTGTCCATTATAGACATACTGGTAAGTATAGTTGGCATTGGTGGTGACTATGCCGGACAGGAGTTGGAAGGCCGCCACCGGATCAATCCTGAGCTTGCCAGCGGCATAACCGCCTTGCGTGGTTCCGCCATCCGTGATGGTGGCATAGACGTAATAATTTCCACCGGCCAGCGAGGGATTAATTTGCCAGGCGTACGAGTTTCCGGCGCCGTTCAGCAGTCCCGTGACAATGGGAACCAAGCCGGAGGCGGGATTCAAATCCGTATCAAGGTATAGCGAGATGGTGGCATTGGTCACGGGATAGCCCGTCTGCCAGTTCAAATTATAGACTGAGCCAGCAGAAACGTTCAGTGGGGTGGCCGGCGTGATGGGTGTTATCGCCAGCGTCGCCCGGAAGCAGGACAGGACAACCTGGGTGTTTGGATTATTCGTGTCATTGGATGAAATTGTCATTGTTGCCGAATTGGAGCCATCGGCCGGAGGGTTAAAGGATACAGTGACAGTCCAGAATTCAGTTGAATTGGTGGAAATGGTGCGTGCGGATGGACTAGAGCTGGCAAGGTTGATGTTGCCGCTTTTGGAAGAATACACGTTGGTTATGCTGAATCCCGCACCGCCGGAAATAGTAATGCCGTTTTGGTTGACAACGAGCGGCTGAACGCCCCGATTCCACAGCGTGACTGTCGCGGTTGCGGGGGCGTTGCTGAAACCGTTGTTAAGCACGTTGCCGAAATTGACCACCAGGTTGTTGGTGGGCGAAGTTGAGTTGCTGACTGCGAGCCAGGGACCGGCAACGCCTTGACCGGAGAGCGGAACCGTGGCCGCAACATTGGTGGTCATTGTAAGGAGATTTGAAACGATGACCGAAAACCTGTCCGTTATGGCTCCGCCAACCGTGGGATCGAAGACAAGGGTGACGGTCCAGGTTTCCTGCGTGCTGCCCGCGATTTGCGCGGCGTTGGTCAACAGGTTGATGACCCCCACCGCACTGCTGACGATGCCACCTATGTGAAACTGTGTGCCGTTGGTGAACATCAATCCGTTCTTGGCCACGGTAAGCGGCATTTGCCCGTAGTTCTGCAGCATGATGTTGGTAATGGCTTGGGACAGGCCCGAACCGTCCGCAGCAACCGACGGAAACACTTCCGTGCGATTGGTGATAACGCCAGCCGCATCCGACACCACCAATTGGGACGCAGTTACGCCCTGACCCTGAACGGGAATTGAAAGCGTTGGTTGATTGGGATCATTGGACAGAATCTGCAGTGAATCGGTCAACACTCCAAACGCCAACGGATCAAAATTGACATTGATGTCCCAAGTCTCCGCGCCTTTTGCGGCAATCGTCTTTGAACCACTTGATAAGTTGATGGTCCCATGCTGGTTGCTGGTAATCGAATTAATCTTGAAATGTGTGCCAGTGAGAAACACGATGCCGTTATTGCTTACTGTCAACGTGCCGGAGCCATTGTTTTGAATCATAATGTTTCCAACGGTTTTGTAATTGCCAGAGCCATCGTTGACCTGGGTGCCGAAATTGACCGGCGTTGCCGGACTGACCAGCGCTATTTGTGGCGTGGCCACACCCGAGCCGGAAAGGCTTATCGAAAGTACCGGATTAGCAGGGTCGTTGTTGGTAATCATAAGCGTGCCGGCGGCCGCTCCCGTAGCCGTTCCGGGGGCAAATTGAAGTGTGAACGTCAATAATTGCTCCGAATACGGGGCAATGGCAACCGGATTAGTTGCCAGACTGCCAATCGGAACAACGATATTAGCCGTGTTGTTGACAATTTGAGACACTTTAAAGCTGGAACTGCCGGTTTGTCCGACGCCGCGGACCAATAAGGGCGCTTTGCCGCTATTGGCAATCGTCAGTCCCTGCAACGACTGGGAATTGGTCAAGGCTGGAATGCTGCCGAAATTGACCGTGTTGTTCGTATAAGGCGACGTTGAGCATATTGCAGAAATATGAGGCGGGGGTGGATTAATGATTATCCTGGCAAGATCAATATTTGTTCCGAGATTGTAATTATTGGTCTCCTTCGACTCGGCGACCTCGTTACCCACATCAACATACATGCCGATGGTAAAGTTGGTTGCTGAACCAGCCACCGGACTGGCCAAGGGAAGGGTGAAAGTCCAATTGGTAGAAAGAAAACCGATATTAGTTGTGTACCAGCAACAACCATTCCCGGATCCGTCATCAACGTAATAAATTAAATTTGTCAGAGGGTTCGCCCCGTTAAGACACCGCCATTGGCCCAAAAAGAAATCCCCTGGATTACCAATGGTCTTGTTAGTCGTAAGATAAAAAGCCACATTAAAAGCGCCGCTGTTGGTGGAACCCGTATTGACGATGGTTCCCTGCACAAACACCGTGTCTCCCCAACTCACATTTGTCGGCGTAACCGTGAATGGAACCGGCGCGTTTGTGCCCCGCAGATCGGTTGGCGCGGCAAAAGCGCCGGGCACCAGGCCTGCAACTGCCAGCAAAATGAGCGCTTTGACAAATCGTATCAGGCTATTTCGTTGAATGTTCATTTTTATTTTCCGTGTAAAAATTCCATCTTGCATTATTGAAAACGGCACTCCGGATTCCATCAACCGCCGCCACCAGCGGTAAATACCAGGGTGCCATATACATCAATTGAAAACGTGCCGATTTTGGCGGCGGCAGGCAGCGGATCGCCGGCGGCGTTAAGTTGATAAAAAGAAGACGACCCGGGAATGGCATTTTCCACGGAAAAGGGCAGGTTGCCGCCCAATGTTGAAACAGGCGCGCCCACCTGATTGATGCCCATGGCATAAATATAATCGTCCATTGTTTCGCCGGGAGTGGAAGACACATAACTGTTATCTGTTACATTTGTGGAGACCCATGTATTATTTTGAAGATAAGAAATGTAATAACCATAATAGGGGTCCTCAACCCGGTTGATTGCTGTGCCCAAACCATTGATTCTGCTCCAGGTTGCCTGAAAGCGAGGCGGATAAATATCAGCAGGAACCTGACTGCTTGTGCCAACTGTAACCCAAAGAGCCGGCGAGGCTGCTGCATATGGCGTGGCGGCTATGAGCGCAAACGACTTTGTGGAAACGTTATAATTGGTCGAAAATGGCCCCATAACGAAGTTTGTGGCTTCAAAGACACTCCAATTGGTCACCATTATTTTGGTCCCGTTGGGACGCCCCAAATAGTTGCTTACACTGCCCAAATTAAACAGGATGTCCCCGGAATTCCCGCGGCGAAACATCAAAAGCAGATCCCCATCGGTGTAGGCACAAAGTGCTTTGAGGTTCATCTGCGAAGCGACCAGCAAAAGGGCGGCCGCAGCGATCAATTTCTTTGTTATCGTGGATGTCATAAAATTCGGAATAAAAAGACTGGTATATGGGTTCTAAAAAATATGGGGAGCGATCAATTGTCCTTCCCCAAACCGATCCACATGCATGTTTGCCAATGGAACAAGACCATTATTGGAAAATAACGGCGAGGACGCATAGGCGGCATTAGTGATGGCGTTGACAAGCGCATCCCGCACCGCCTGTTTTCCGGCGGTGAGTCCGGTATTATTGATGATCTCCCCGTATCCCCAAAGGGTGTAACTTCCGTTGGTTACATTTGCCGTGGAGTAGGGCACGCCATTGTAGGCAACAGCGGTCACATTGGGCACAGCGGACTGGTAATCCGACGCGGGGGTGAATGCCAATGCGTTGGTTGCACCTTGAACTATAGTACTTGCCGACGGGCTTGTGGTCGGACCCATAGAATAATTAGCGTATCCCAAATCGCCCAGGCATGTGCCTACTGTATCCAGCATATCGGCGTAGTATCCGACAAGATAAACGGTTGCGCTGCTATTGGCGCCCAAGTAGCTGGCCGGCATGTGGGCTTATTAATGTAATCCATTAATAGTTGTCCTTGTGAACGTGTGAAATTGGTCACACCAGTCAGGGCATTGTTCCGGATTAATACATAAGGGATAACTCCCAAGACCGAACTTTCATATGTTGTCACGCTGGGAAAAACATCGGACAAAGCCAGGTCTGCCATGCGGTTTGAATATGTTCCAGGTGTTTGCGCGGTGGGAACAAGAGGATAACCATTCTTCATGGCCGTGATGCCGCTTACGGAGTTTGAAAACGAACAACACAACATCATAACATTCGAACCGAGTGAAGGCACTTGGGCAGACATGGTGCCCTGAAAGCTGACTATATTTGCGCTGTTGGATATGCTGATATAGCCGGCGTCAAATAGTTGTGCAAGACGGTCATAGGCAATGGAGCGGAAGGTTGGACTGCCAGCGAGAGTAACTGCAATATCGTAAATGTTTAGCCATGCATTGGAGCTGACAACAGATCCATAAACATTGGTGATTAAAACGGAGTAGGCACCGACTTGATTCGGTCCGACGTTACTCACGGTCAATACAGTATTCGTCGCACCGACGACATTGATCCCATTAAATTGCCATTGATAGCTTAAGGGTACATTACTCAAAGCCGTCACGCTGAATGTGGCGTTACTGCCTCTGAGTATAGTCTGATTGGCAGGTTGCGTTGTGATCAAGACAACCAGCACAATCAGACTCGCATTGGAACTCGCCGTGCTACCGACGATATTTGTCACGACTACTGAATAATTGCCAGTTTGATTAATTTGTACATTGGGCAGGGTCAATGAAGGGCCAGTCGCCCCAATAATATTTGTTCCGTTGAAATACCACTGATAGCCGAAAGGCATCGTGCCACTGGCGGTTACGCTGAAGATCGGACTATTACCTTGAAAGGTGGTTTGACTGGCAGGCTGTGTTGTAATGACAGGTGACACCAACGTCGCCGTCAAGACGGCATTGGAACTGGTCACGCTGCCAAACTTATTGCCCACGGTCACAAAGTAATTGCCTGCGTTTGCATTCTGAACATTTGTTACTATCAATGTCGCGCCAGTGGCCCCGGATAGCGGAGCGTTTTTGAAATACCATTGATAATTCAGCAGCGTGCCGGAGGCAATTACACTGAACATTGCGTTGTTGCCTATCGGCACCGTTTGGCTTTGCGGTTGGGTTATGATTGACGGCGGCAAACTGCCAAGAGCCAAGCTAAAATCATAATCTCCGCCTCCAGCAATTGCCACCACGTTTGTCAGACTGTTGGGAACATTCGTCTCTACGACGTGGTCCCAAGCAACCACCGTACCATTTCCCTTGAGAGCCAAACTGTGATAACTACCGGCAGCAATAGCTACCACGTTTGTTAACCCGGCAGGTTCGCCCTCTCCCCACCAGCCAGCTGATTCAACTACTGTACCATCACTCTTGAGTGCCAAACTGAAATCATCGCCAGCATCAATCGCAATCACGTTTGTAAAAGCGGGTGAGAGTGTAAAATTGCCCCAGCCAACCACTGTGCCATCACTCTTGAGGGCGAGTGCGCCACCATAAGGGCTCGCTGTAATTGCCACCACGTTTGTCAGACCTGATGGAACGCGCGTTGCACCAAAACCATAGAAATCCGAGCCCCATGCAACCACCGTGCCATCGTTCTTGAGCGCTAAACTGTAATCGTTGCCGGCTGCAATAGCGACCACGTTTGTCAAACCGGTGGGAATATCAGCCTCGGCATTACCAATACTACCGTCGTAGCCCAAAGCGGTCACTATCCCATCGTTATTGAGGGCCAAAATGTGATAGTCCCCCGCCGCAACTGCCACTTCGTTTGTCAGACTGGTTAAATCGCCGGTAGGTTGATATTTACCCCAAGCAGCCACAGTCCCATCACCCTTGAGCGCCAGACCATACCATGTGCCTGCGGCGATTGCCACCACATTGGTCAAACCTGCTGGAATACTGATCTGACCGTAAGTGTTATCGCCCCAGCCGACAACACCAGAGGCAAACCCCGGCCAGACTCTTAAAACACCATAGTGACTGTTGACCGTCCCAAGTGCGTTGCTGATGACCACTGAGTACAGTCCGGCATCCGTCAACCTGACTCCCGTCAATGTCAGAGTACTGGTGTTCGCGCCGGACACAACGCTGTTGTTCGTCAGAATGGAACCATTTTTCTGCCACTGGTAACTTAATGGCGCCGAACCTATCGCGGTTACGCTGAACGTGGCGTTGCTCCCTTGAGTAACAGTCTGATTGGCAGGTTGGGTTGTGACAATAGCCGCCACCAACGTCAAGATGGCGTTGGAACTGGTCACGCTCCCACCGGCGTTGCTCACCACCACAAAATAGGCGCCCGTGTTGGTGGTTTGAACATTGGTGATGGTCAGCGAAGCATTCGTTACCCCGGCAAGGCTCGTTGCGTTAAACCACCATTGATAGCCCAATGGGCCGTCTTGGGGTTGGCTCGCAACCGTGACAATAAATGTGGCGTTGCTCCCTTGAATCACACCCACATTGGCCGGTTGCTGGGTTATTACCGGCGGCGTGAGAACCGTCAACGTAACGTTTGAACTGGTTACACTGCCACACGGACTGGTGACGATGACTTGATATGTTCCGGCCTCATTGGTTGTCACAATGGATAACGTGATGGTTCCTCCTTGCAGGGGGTTGACTTCTCGAATGACATTGTTGCAGGTATCGGCAATGTAAAGATTGTCGGAAGCGTCCACGGCAACGCCCTCAGGCCACTTCAAACTGGCGCTCGTGGCCGGGCCGCCGTCGCCAGAATAGCCCAAACTTCCATTCCCGGCCACGGTCGTGATGATGCCGTTAGTATCCACCTTGCGAATGACATCGTTGTCGGAATCGACGATGTAAAGATTGCCGGAAGTATCCACGGCAACGCCTTCAGGCAACATCAAACTGGCATTTGTGGCTGGACCCCCATTGCCAGCATAGCCCGAACTTCCATTCCCGGCCACGGTCGTGATGATGCCGTTAGTATCCACCTTGCGAATGACATCGTTGTCGGAATCGACGATGTAAAGATTTCCGGAAGTGTCCACAGCAACGCCAAAGGGGTATGCAAGACTGGCATTCGTAGCCATGCTACCGTCACCGGAATAGTCATAATTACCATTCCCAGCCACGGTCGTGATGATGCCGTTAGTATCCACCTTGCGAATGACATCGTTGTCGGAATCGACGATGTAAAGATTGCCGGAAGTGTCCACGGCAACGCTATAAGGCCAGGATAAACTGGCATTCGTGGCTGGACCCCCATCGTCGGCATAGCCCGAACTTCCATTTCCAGCCACGGTTGTGATAATGCCATTGGTATCCACCTTGCGAATGACATAGTTTTCGGTATCGGCAATGTAAAGATTGCCGGAAGTATCCACGGCAACGCCTTCAGGCAACATCAAACTGGCATTCGTGGCCGGGCCGCTGTCGCCGGAATAGTCCCAACTGTTACATATTCCAGCCACGGTCGTGATAATGCCGTTGGCAGCCACCTTGCGAATGACACAGTTCCAAGTGTCAGCTATGTAAAGATTGCCCGAAGCGTCCATGGCAATGCCTGAAGGTGTATTTAAACTGGCATTCATGGCTGGGCCGCCATCACCGGAATAGCCAGAACTTCCATTCCCTGCCATCGTGGTAATTATACTGGTAATATCGGCTCCATTATACAACCACTGATAGGTAAATGGACCGTCACAACCCGTCGCCGTCGCAATGACACTGAACGTGGCGCTGCTACCTGCAACCACCGTTTGGTTGGCCGGTTGGGTCGTAATCGTTGGCGGCACAAACACGGTCAACGTCACGATGGAACTGGTCACTGAACCAAGGCTGTTGGTGACAATCACATAATAATTGCCAGCATCATCAGTTTGCACATTGTCAAGTGCCAGCGTTGCATTGGTTGCGTCCAATGCCATTGCGTTGAAATACCACTGATAGTTCAAGGGAGTTGTGCTGTTGGCGCTCACTCCCACGGTGAATATCACATTGGATCCTTGAATGACAGTCTGGCTGGAAGGTTGACTCACAATCACCGGGGGTCCGGTCACGTTGATTGTTATCATACCCAGTATATTGGTGATCGGCGAAAAGGAACTGCTGGCGACCACTATGCCAGTATAATAATATGTGCCGGTCACCCAATTGTTTGCGGGTATTTGGGGGACGAAATAATTCGTTAACGTGTAGTTTATGCTGCTTGTCAGCCAGCAACTTGCCCTGCATAGGTAGGTCACATAATACTTTTCCAAGCCATTGGTCATGGCCAGGTTTGTAACCGTTGGTGGGGTGATAAGCTGGCCGACACAAACACTAATGTTGGTGGGCGTCAGGACATAACCGGGGGCCAGTGTTCCCGGCTGCACCAAATACGGTGTGCCGTAGGAAGGATTTTCGATGCAGTTATTATCCGCCCAGGCGGATAATGCCAACGATCCCCCAATGGCCAGCCAGCCGCAAAGTTTTACAAGTCTTGTTCTCATGTTTGCCTCAAAAGGGCTCAACTCGATTTAGCCTGTGTGTGCAACCGGTTCTCAATCTGGTTGAGCGCGTGTTGCGCCGGCAGCTTCAACCGTTCCTCGGCGCCCTGCAGCACGCTGTTCAGCAATGGAATCGCCTCCGCCCCCCCCAGACTGCCCAACGCCCCAATCGCCGAAATTCGCACGGTCATCGTTTGACCGTTCTGCACCGCCGCCTGGATCACCGGCAGCGAGTCTTGGACATTGACCTGGGCGCACACTTGGAGGGCCGTGATGCGGGTCAATTCACTCGAGTTGGGGCCGGCCATTTGCTCCGCCACACCGGCAATCTGCCGGGGATCAAATGCCTCCGGGTTCTCCCGTGACAAGCGAGTCAAACCCAACAAGGCGGTGCCGGCCATGCTGCTGTTGGTTTCCGAGAGGGCATCCCAGAGAACTTTCCTCGCCGCCGCCAGTCCGGCGCCTTTATCCTGCGGATCCACATCCGTCGCAATCTCCATCTGTTGATAAAACGCCGCCACATGCTGAACGGCATAATCCCGCAGCACCCCATTCTGGTCCGGGTCGTGGTAGATTTGCGTGAACAGATCGAGCAATCCTAGTGGCGGAGGATTCAGGGCACATAGAACATCCATCAATCTGTTTTTCACCACCTGTTCCATTTGGACACCGTCCTGGCCGGACTTTTGCCGCAGAAAAGCGTAAAGCGCCTCGCGGTCAGCATCGCTTAGTTTTTTGCCGGCCAGCGTCTCGATGGCAGCCAGACGCTGTTCGTAACCGGCTTGATCATCCACAATCGTATCGACGGCGGGAGACAACTCAACCTGTTGCCGGCTCATTACCGAGGTGGTAGAAGCCGGAGCGGGTGCAACAGCCGCGTTGTTGGCGGCAACCATCCGGGCGGTTGAAGGGGTTGCCTGGCTGGACGTTTGAGGGGGAAGCGACTTTTTCGCCCAATGCGTATGAGAAAACAAAAGCCAGGCGCTTGCGCCCAGAACGACGCCCAATGCGCTGTAAAAAACAATCCTGGCTCTCATGGCATGGTGGTTCTCAATTCGTGTTCATCGGAGGGTTCCCAGTGGTGCCGTGCCCTGCCACACGGTGACAGCATGGCAGACGGATGTCTGGCAACTGGCCGGCCGGATGAAGCGCACTACAGCCTGGCCTAACGCGTCAAAATCCGCCGGCGTCAACACCTTGGTCGTGGTGCCGTCCTCGAACACAACGCCGCTGACGATGACATCCATTTCCACGGTGAGGTCCGGCAACACCGGACTCCACACCAGCAACATTTCAACCAGCTGGCTCCCGTCAGGATAGACTTGAATGACTTTGGTGTAGGTCTGGTTGTCCAGCCAAAGGGCAACCCCGCGTTCCTGGACGGTGTCCAGAACCGGCCCGTTTGCTCCCGCCCGGGCGACAATCGAGCGGGGCTCATTCAGATCAGCCAGCAGGCTGAATTCCTCACCGTTGTTGGTAAGACTGGCCGTTTGCTGGAAGAACAGGCGGGGATCGGCCTGCATCACCACGCCGGTTGGAACGTTCGCCAAATCCCAAACGCGCTGGTATCCCAGCCAGACGGCCGGGTAATTGGTGAAGTTGTATCCGACGACGGTGACTGTAATGCTTCCGCTCTGTGATGCCTTGCCGCCCGGAGCATAAGTGCCCGTGACGGTGAAGGCTCCGGCATTGGTGAAAACATATGCCACCGGTTGCGCCGTCCGTCCAGAAAACTGCTGGGTTCCCACCGTGACCGACAGTGTGCTGTTCGGGCTTCCACCGGGCTGGGCGGTCAACAACAAACTGTCCCCGACGCGGATGGTCAGATTGGTGGCAGAGAGCAGGTTGACCGGCTGCCATTGCAGGCTGCGCTGCTCAATCCTCCCGCCGTTTTGATAGGAGACTGTCAAAACCGTGTTACTCTGCACCGACAGCGGCACATTGGCATACCAACGCTGCCCGGCATTGTGACGGACCGGAATATTATCGGTGATGCGGCCAATAATTACATTCATCAGGGAGAGATAGGGATCGCGCCCCTCCAGACAAACCGGTGATATGTAACTGCTGATCCCCTGGTTGGTGAGATCCAGCCCGGATTCGTCGGCCAGCATTTTCTCCACCCAATCCTTGATGCCATTGCCATTGGTATCGGGGCCGGCGACGTTCAACAGCTTCACCTGTTTGATGCGCAGGCTGCTGTCGTCAGCCGCGCCGTCCCAGAACACGCGCACCGTGTGGGTGCCGACGGTTAAATATGGCGTCACGATGTCCACCACGCCATTGGCGCCGTAAGTTGCATTCAGGGTGCGATGCCCCGTGCTTTCGCCGTCAATGGAAATCACGAGACTGAAGCCTGATTCCAAACTGTTGGGCACGTTCTGGGTGCCAACAACTTTGAGCACATATTTGTCGGGGTTGGCGACCGTCAGGTTGAATTGAACCGCGCCGCGGCGGCTTAAGGCATAGATGTCATTGCCATCCACCTGCCATCTGCCCTGAAAGTTGGTGGCCTGCGATCCATTGGCCACAACCGCCTCGGTCACCAACCCATTGAGATTGGTGGGATTGACGCCAAGATAGTCATACACCAAACCATAAGGCAAACCGTCCGGGCCGCCGGTGTCCGCCGCATTTGGATCGATGCCCAACAGATATTTTTGCAGGTTGCTCATCCCGCCCTGCTCCGGATCCTCACCCGCGTCATTGAACGTCGGATTCAAACAATGGGCTACTTCCCACCCATCCGGCATTCCATCCCCGTCGGTGTCGGCATTGGTCGGATTGGTGTTGTGCAAATATTCCCTGCAAATTGCTCAATCCGTCATGGTCGGGATCGGCATTGGGGTCCACGCCCAGATGGCCGAAATAGTGCATCTGCCAGCGGTCCGGCAAACCGTTGCCATCCGTGTCCGTCGGCTGCGAATACAACTGACTTTGCGGCACCAGTTGTTGGCCCGTTGAAGGACTGCTCCACCTCAGGTGAGCCACCGCCTGACCGTAATTGTCGAGATACTCAATACGGAACAAATACCGCTGGCCGGCGGTGAGTTTGACGGGAACTGACGATAACTCTCCGTCCGGGTGCCACTTCTCCCATGTGTCAATGATCAACTGCCCATCCAGCCATACCCGCACCCAATCCGCGCTTTTGCAGTCCAAGTAAAAGGTATAAGGCTCGGTAAATTGCGCCTGAATCTCACCCGACCAGCAGACGGCGAACGCAGATCCATTGACCAGACTCATCGGCTCGCCATGCAACCAGTCGAAATCCACTTGCGCGTCCACCTCGTTCGTCACCGATGGCCCAT